>NZ_MWQJ01000004.1:0-318633 GCF_002210405.1 Fibrobacter sp. UWB3 | reverse complement strand
CACCGCGTTCAGCGTACTTGGCAATACCCTTACAGATGTTGTTTGCAGCGTAGAGAGCCATCATTTCGCCGGAAGCAACGATGTAGATTTCCTTCGCCTTGCCTTCACGAATCGGCATGGCGAAACCACCGCACACAACGTCACCGAGCACGTCGTAGAACACGTAATCGAGATCTTCGGTGTAAGCACCGAGCTGTTCAAGCATGCTGATGGAAGTGATTATACCGCGGCCAGCGCAACCCACGCCCGGTTCCGGGCCACCGGATTCCACGCAGCGCACGCCATTGAAGCCGACCTTTTCGAGGTCAGAGAGCTGGATTTCGGTCTTGTTATCGCGAATGGTATCGAGCACGGTTTTCTGGTGGAGGCCGCCGAGCAAGAGTCGAGTAGAGTCAGCCTTCGGGTCGCAACCGACAACGAGCACATGCTTACCCTGTTCCACAAGGCCTGCGGTCAAGTTCTGAGTCGTAGTAGATTTACCGATGCCACCCTTACCGTAGATTGCGATCTGACGTAAACGTTTTGCCATAATGAAATGTCTCCTTAGGTTTATTTACCTACAGAAACGCTAGGTTTGCGGAATTTTAGAATTTGCGTCTACCCTTTTCAATACTTTTTTAGCCCATTCCGTTCAAAAAATTCCGATTTACAACATTGTTATAGTTTCATCTTATCACCCAATTCATTTAGTTCCTATCACAATCAAGAAAATCGAACTTTATTTATTGTTCAAACAGGGTTTTATATTGCATTTACCTATTACGCTTTTTAAATTATGCGGGACTTCGGAACAGAAGCAAAAATTTAAAAGAATACAGAACGCTAGGTAACCGTTCTTTTATATAAACTAAACCGGTACGCCGGGAGTTTAGCCACGTAGAAAATTCATCTTCGTGGTTCATTTTACAATTGCGTTAAGGAGGCTTTTTTACATGGCTAAATACAAAGTAGCAGTTGCCACGAATGACGGAGTAAATGTCAACGTTCACTTTGGACACGCAGCCGCATTTGACATCTATGAAGTTGACGAAGCAAGCGGAAAATACGAGAAAGTCGAAGTCCGTTTAAAGCCGGAACATTGCGATGGTTCTTGCGGAGACGGCACTTGTGGCCAGCGCGAAGTTCAGCATTCATCGATGTATGCAGCAGCCAAGAATCTAGCCGATTTAGATTACGTGCTTTGCGAACAGCTTGGTCCGCAAGCAATCCAGTCATTGGCCCGCTTCAATGTACGCGCATTCGATATCGCGCTCCCCATCAGCGAAGCCATTGCAAAAATCAACATTTACAGAAACAAAATCGCAGAACGCGCATTACGATTCAAATCAAATCACAACGACTAAAATGAGTCTAAGCAAATTTACGATAAGAAAAGCGACGCTATCCGATTGCAATGCGATTGCCGCAGTGGAAGCAACATGCTTTCCGCCAGCAGAAGCTGCAAAACATGAAGATTTCCAAAAGCGTCTGGAACGCTATGCGGACTATTTTTTGCTGATGTTCGATGGCGACAAGCTGATTTCATTCGTAGACGGATTTGTAACGGATATTCCCGATTTGAACGACAAAATGTACGAAGACGCCGGTATGCACAATCCAAACGGAGCATGGCAAATGATATTCGGAGTCAACACTATCCCCGAATACCGCCATCAAGGTTGCGCAGAAAAGCTATTGAGATTATTCGTCCAAAACGCAAAAATAGAAGGCAGACGAGGCGTTGTTCTCACTTGCAAAGAAAAGCTCGTACATTATTACGCCAAAATTGGTTTTGTCGATGAAGGAATTTCGGCGGATTCGACTCACGGAAACGTTGTCTGGAATCAAATGCGACTGACGTTTTAACAAAGAGAGGTAAACATGTCAAATATCCACCATTCTATTACAGAACTTATTGGGCATACACCGCTTCTTGAACTTCACAATTTCGAAAAGAACCACAACGCCCAAGGCCATATCTTGGCAAAGCTCGAATATTTCAATGCTACAGGTTCTGTCAAGGATCGCGCCGCCCTCAGCATGATTGAAGCAGCCGAACGCGAAGGAAAACTGAAGCCGGGTGGAGAAATCGTTGACCTCACGAGTGGAAACACAGGCATTGCCCTTGCCGCCATCGCAGCCGCAAAAGGGTACAAAGTCACTATTTTCTTTGAATCCGGCGGTTCCAAGGAACGCATTCAAGTTATCAAGACTTATGGCGCGCAGCTTTTCGATTACAAAGATATTCCCGAATTGAAAAAAGCTCTTGAAGACGGCACAATTTGCGACAACATCGTTATCGAGGCCATCACAAAGTACACCAAAGAACACAACGCATTTTTCATCAACCAGTGCGAAAACGAAAACAATCCCCTCGCCCATTACAACACGACAGGCCCTGAAATCTGGGAAGATACCGATGGCAAAGTAGATTTTGTCGTTTCGATGGCAGGCACAGGCGGAACACTGAACGGGCTTTCAAAATATTTCCGCGAAAAGAATCCGAATGTTAAAATCATCGGTGTGCAAGCGACTCCGGACTCCCGCTATTTCACGCCAGAAGCCGAAAAGAATGGCGTTATCGACGGTGTCGCACCATTTGCAAATGTCGCAGAACCTCCTACGTTCTTGACGGATTCCTCGATTTATGATGAATACATCGAAGTTTCTACATTACAGGCAAAAGCTGTAGCGCACGAACTTGCCGAACACGAAGGGCTTTTCCTGGGCACATCAAGTGCAGCAGGCGTTTACGCAGCCTCAATTGTCGCAGCGCGTCCTGAAAATAAAGACAAGAACATCATCGTTATTACAGCCGATAACGGGTTCAAATATCTTTCCACAAAAGTTTATGCTTTGAATAAGTAAGACTCATCGCATAAAACTCCTAAAACTCCTTCTCGCTAATGCGGGAAGGAGTTTTTTTATAAGTTCCGATAACATAAATCAATACGTATAATTGCGAGCGATAGCACCCAATACTTAAACAAAATTAGAATAAAATAATTTTAAATTATTTTGTTTTTTCAATTGACAAAACTCTTTGACTGCGCAAAAGCGCTTTTTACCTTTAATCCGACATTAAAAAACAAAACAAACAAGGAGTTTATCAATGAATATCAATGCAAAAAAAATTATTTCCGTTATTGCTCTTGCCACTATCAGTTCATTTGCTGAATGGGATTATTACACTGTTCTCGACGAGCATCAGGGTCAAGCCCGAATCAAGGCAAACTATTGGTACAACGGAGATTTCCATTCCACATCTTTTGACTTGAATGCCCGCTATACAGTCGTCAAAGGATTAGAATTGAGCCTCACCGGTCTCGGCTACCAGCTTTTTGCCGATCCGAATGACAAAACAAAAGAAGGTGACGGATTCAAGGACTTTAGCGTGGGTGCAAAATACGCATTCAATCCCAACTTCTCCGCTTTCTTAGACGCCAACATTCCCGCCGGAAAAAAAGAAATTTCCAGCCAGGAATTTAGCCTCAAGGGCGGTGTTCAATGGTTCTTGCCCATCTCTGAACAGTTCGGTATCGGTAATGAATTTGGCTTGACCGTTCCTTTCAAGCATGATGGAGTCCAACGCGGTCTCGTTGCTGATTACGGTTTTGAATTCTATTATGCATTCAGCTCCGGTGTTACTCCGTTTACAGGCTTTGTATTTACGAGCCAGTTGACAGATTCAAAGAACGAAGACAAATCTGAATCCGGAACAGGAGCTTCCAACATTTCTTTCTGGGCCGGCATTTCTTACAACGTTAACAAGAACGTCAATCTGACGCTTTACACCGATGTTGAATACGCCGCTCATGGCGCTTATCAATCCGGCTACATTTTCCAAACAACATTCAGCTTCTAAAAAGGAGGCCGCAATAATGAATTTTAAACACCTCATTAAAACAACACTTATAAGCGCTCTGCTTTTCGGAGCAAGCGCTTTCGCCGAAATTAAAACAGTTCGAATCGCACATTACACAGGAGTGTTGTGCAGTGCTCCGGTTCATACCGCATGGCTCAAAGGATTTTTCGACGAAGAATTCAAAAAGATCGGGCAAAAATACGAAATGGTACCGATTGCCGAAGGTTCTGGTTCCGTCAACGACTTGATTGTCGCTGGGAAAGCGGACGCAGGTAATGAACTTCTCGCCACTGAACTTCAGCCTATCCAAAACGGACTCCCGATTATCTTTGTAACAGGCGTACACACAGGCTGCACCAAGTTCTACGTCACAAAGCAATCGACCATCAAAAAACTCAAGGACCTGAAAGGGCGCAAAAGCAAAATTGGCGTCATTGGATTGTCCGACAGTTCAATTATGACATTCAAGCGAAAACTCCGTGACCTTGGTGTTGTCGCCGATGGCCCCGAAGCGGATGTCGAATTCGTTGTCTATGGCGCAAGCGACTTGCCATTGGCACTCCAAAAGGGAGCCGTGGACATCATCGCCCTTCACGATCCGACCGCTACAACAGCCGAAGAAGAATACGGTTTCCGTAAGCTTCTGGACACCGCCACCGATCCGAAATTTGCCGTAGAATACTGCTGCATCGCATTCGTGAGCCTCAAACTTTGGAAAGAAAATCCAGAAGGTGCAGCCGCATTCACACGTGCAGTCGCTCGCGGTTCCGCATTCATCAACGCTAACCCGCGTGAAGCAGCAAGACTCCAGCTTGCAAAGGACATCGTCCCCGGAAGCGAAGATTTCAACACCAAACTGCTTGAAAGCTACACCCACATTCCATCTCGCAAAGCAACGATTCGCACATTCAGAACCGTCGCCACGGAACTCCAAAAAACGGGCGTACTCAAGAAAAAGTTGAACATCGAAAAGTTCATCACAAGCCACTTTGCCAATTTTGCGTCTAAGGGGATTCACGTTCCTGACGGTTACAAGTACGATAAGGATACAGGCACATTTACAGAAACGACCGAAGAACCGAAAACCTTAGCGAAAAATATCGTTGAGAACTAAAAAGTAGGAGCGCAACTAGGTTTATATAACCATAGCCTATAGCGCCCAATATACGAACAAAATTAGAACAAAGTATTTTTGAATTATTTTGTTTTTCCACCTTTAAAACATCTTTGATTTAGAAAAAGTGATTTATACCTTTTCACAATCAAAAATAGGGAATTAAAAATGAATTTACGAAGCATCATTAAGACTACGCTCATAAGCGCCCTCCTCCTCGGAACAAGCGCTTTTGCCGATTTCAAACCAGTCCGAATCGCACACTATACTGGTGTGTTGTGTAGTGCCCCGGTTCATGTCGCTTGGCTCAAAGGTTACTTTGACGAGGAATTCAAAAAGATTGGTCAGAAATTCGAAATGATTCCTGTTGATGCCGGAAAGAATTCTGTGAACGAGCTCATCGTCGCAGGCAAAGTCGATGCCGGGAACGACTTGCTCGCTACCGAACTTCAGCCCATTCAAAACGGGCTCCCTATCGTCTTTGTCACTGGTGTTCATACGGGTTGCACCAAGTATTACGTCACCAAAAAATCGACGATTCAAAAGTTGGAAGACCTGAAGGGACGTAAAACCAAGGTAGGCGTTATCGGTTTATCCGATAGTTCCGTGATGTCGTTCAGACGCAAGCTTCGCGATCTAGGTATCGTCGCAGACGGCCCGGAAGCGGATGTCGAATTCATCGTCTATGGCGCAAGCGACTTGCCGATTGCCCTTGAAAAAGGCGCTGTTGACATTATCGCCCTTCATGATCCAACCGCAGCAACCGCCGAAAAAGAATATGGCTTGCGCAAGTTGCTCGACACCGCAATCGATCCGAAATTTGCCGTAGAATACTGCTGCGTCGCATTCGTGACACTCAAGCTCTGGAAGGAAAATCCGGAAGGTGCCGCCGCTTACACGCGCGCTGTCGCTCGCGGATCCGCATTCGTGAACAGCAATCCGCGCGAAGCCGCAAGACTCCAGCTCTCGAAGGATGTCGTTTCTGGCAGTGAAGAATTCAACGCCCAGTTGCTCGAAAGCTACGGTCACATTCCGTCCCGCAAGGCCGCGCTCCGCACGTTTAACATCGTTGCTGCAGAGCTTCAAAAGACGGGAGTCTTGAAGAAAAAATTGAACATCGAAAAGTTCGTCAAGAGTCACTTTGCTGACTTCGAATCAAAGGGTATCAAAATTCCGGATGGCTACTCCTATGATAAGGCCACCGATAAATTCACAGAAAATTTCGAAGAACCGAAATCTCTTGTGAAAAACATTTAAAAAAGAGAGGTAACAATGTCCAATATTCACCATTCCATTACCGAGCTCGTCGGCCACACTCCGCTACTGGAGCTCCACAATTTTGAAAAGAATCACAATGCCAAGGGCCATATCCTAGCAAAACTCGAATACTTCAACCCGTCCGGCTCCGTGAAGGACCGCGCTGCCCTCAGAATGATTGAAGAAGCCGAACGCGAAGGCAAGCTCAAGCCGGGTGGAGAAATCGTTGAAATCACAAGCGGTAACACGGGCATCGGCCTTGCCGCTATCGCCGCCGCCAAGGGCTACAAACTCACCGTTTTCTTTGAACCGGGTGGTTCTGAAGAACGTGTACAAGTGATCAAGACCTATGGAGCAACGCTCCTCGGTTACGACGCCCTTCCGAACGTAAGCAAACTCCTGAAGGAAGGCTCCTTCTCTGTTGCCGTCTTGCTCTCCGACGTCCGCAAGTATGCCGAAGAACACAATGCTTTCTTCATCAACCAGATTGAAAACGAAAACAACCCGCTCGCCCATTACTACACCACCGGCCCGGAAATCGTTGCCGATACGGATGGCAAGGTAGACTTTATCGTTTCCATGGCAGGCACGGGCGGTACGCTCAATGGTCTTTCCAAGTACTTCCGCGAACACAATCCGAACGTGAAAATCGTCGGTGTGCAGGCCACTCCGGATTCTCGCTTCTTCACCCCGGAAGCTGAAGAACATGGCGTGATCGATGGTGTTGCCCCGTTCGCAAACGTTCCGGAACCGCCTCCTCTGCTGAACGATTCTTCGATCTATGACGAATACATTGAAGTCTCTACGCTCCAGGCTACAGGCGTTGCCCACGAACTTGCCGAACATGAAGGTCTCTTCCTCGGAACTTCTGGCGCAGCAGGCATCTACGCCGCATCCATCGTTGCCGCCCGCCCGGAAAACGAAGGTAAGAACGTTGTTGTCATTACTGCAGACAACGGCTTCAAATACCTTTCCACCAAAGTGTACGCATTGAAGAAGTAAGACTCATTGTGTACAAGCTCCTTCCCGTGACCTCACAAGGGGAGGAGCTTTTTTATTCAAGGAGTTTAAATGAAGAATAAACTAATAAACACATTAAGAAGATTTTTACCCTTTTTAGGTGTTATTGTCGCACTTGTCATCCACTTGCTTATTGAAGACAGCGACGAACACCCAGAAGCTGAAGAAGCTTACTACACCTGGATTTTGTATTTCTTTTTGGCCACTACATTCATCCTCGGCATCGTCTCCACCTTTGTCAAAAAATTGAAGAAAGGCCTGGAATATTCCGGTGCGTTTTGGGGAGGCGTCGGAATCGTCGTCGCCATCATTGACATTGTCATCGGAAAGCTCGCCCTCTTCCCCGTCTTGTTTTTCCCGAAATACGACAACATTCTCGCCCAGTTTTTCGAAGGCTACGAAATCATCCTCAAGTGCATTTGGCACTCGACAAAACTTTTAGTCACAGGATTCCTCTACGGTGCCGGATTCGGCTTTGTCACGGGCGTTCTCCTCGGATTCAACAAAAAGTTCAATTACTGGATCAACCCTTACATCAAGCTGATCGGCCCGATTCCCGCAACAATTTGGATTCCGATTTCGCTGACGATTTTTCCAACTACTTTTGGCGCAAGCGTTTTCATCATCGCGCTTTCCGTCTGGTTCTCGGTCGCACTCATGACGAGTTCCGCCATACAGGCAGTCCCGAAAGCTTACTTTGAAGTTTCACGCACGCTCGGTGCAAGCAGTGCATTCCAGATTTTCAGAGTCGGCATTCCGGCCGCCATGCCCTCCATTTTCCTTGGCGTATTCTACGGCATCATCAGTGCATTTTTGGCACTCATGACCGCAGAAATGTTCGGTGTCAAATACGGTATCGGCTGGTACATTTCCTGGCAAAAGGCCATGCTCGTCTACAGTGGCGTTTACGCAGGAATCATTGTCATCGCAGTCTACTGCATGCTCATCCTCACCTTGCTCTTTAAATTGCGCGATAAAATCTTGAATTGGCAAAAGGGAACTTTGAAATGGTAGCAGAAAATATCGAAAACGTAAAAGGCGCAATCCACATTGATAATCTTGTAAAGACATTTATCAGTAACGAAGGCGATACCGTCGCCGCCTTGAATGGAGTCAACCTCGACATTCCCGCCGGCAGTTTTGTGAGCCTTATCGGTCCATCCGGCTGCGGAAAGACAACGCTCTTGAGGCAAATCGCAGGACTTGCCGAACCCACTTCGGGTGGCGTATTTGTCGATGGCAAAAAAATTACGAAGCCCGGTGCCGATCGCGGTTTTGCATTCCAGCAAGCAACACTTTTCCCATGGCTCAACATCCGCGACAACATTTCGCTTGGGCTCAGGGCCCGCCACGTGTACAAGGAACACAAGCAAGACGTTGACGAATTCATCGAAACGGTCGGGCTCAAGGGATTCGAAAAATCATACCCGCACGAACTTTCCGGCGGCATGAATCAGCGAGCAAGCCTTGCAAGAGCGCTTGTCGGCCACCCGGATATTCTCCTTTTGGACGAGCCCCTTGGTGCACTGGACGCTTTCACGCGCATGGCAATGCAAGACGAAATCCACCGCCTTTGGGAAAAGTACAAGACCACGATGGTGATGGTCACGCACGATGTTGACGAAGCGCTTTACCTCAGCAACTACGTTGTCGTGATGAAGGCCCGCCCCTCAAAAATCGAGCAGGTCATCAAAATCGAACTCCCGTTCCCGCGCGCACGAACACAGGACACGTTCATCCAATACCGCAAAAAGATTCTCGAACTGCTAAACTTTGCAGGAAAGATTCAGGAACCGGAATACTACTTGTAGCTATAGTCAAAATCTATAAAAGGTGCTAGAAATATAATATTGGACAATAGCATTATTTCCTTCTATATTAAGTGCCGCTATGTCAGAAATTAAAGAACGAAATTTAGACTTTGATACCGTTATTGAGCGTCGCCATACCAACTCTATCAAATACGATTTTGCTATTGAACGCCGTGTTGTAAAGCCAGGTGAAGATCCTTACAGTCTTCTCCCGCTTTGGGTTGCCGACATGGATTTCAAGACATCTTCGTTTATTCAAGATGAGTTGACCCGCGTTGCCGAATATGGAATCTTCGGGTACAGCGAACCCAAAGAAGACTACTACGAAGTTGTCAAAAATTTCTACCGCCGCCGACACCACTATGATATAGAAGACCGCAAATCGATTATCAAGATTCCCGGTGTGATGTTCGCGCTTGGCATGGCAATAAAAGCATTCACAAATGTTGGCGATGGAGTACTTATCCAGCAGCCGGTCTACATGCACTTTGTTGACGTCATCGAAGACAACGAACGCAAAGTTGTCAGTAACGATCTTATTTACGGAGAAGACGGTCGCTATCACATTGACTTTGAAGATTTCGAAAAGAAAATCGTCGAAAACAATATCAAGCTCTTTTTGCTTTGCAGCCCGCACAATCCCGTTTGCCGCGTCTGGACTCGCGAAGAACTTACACGCCTCGGAGAGATTTGCCTCAAGCATAATGTAATCGTCGTGAGCGATGAAATCCACAGCGATTTCGTCTTTGAAGGTACGCACACCGTATTCGCCTCCATAAGCGAAGAACTGGCCAACAAATCCATCATCGTCACGGCGCCAACAAAAACATTCAACTTGGCAGGCATCCAAATCGCACACGCCTTCATAAAGAATCCATCAATCCGTCGCGCGTTCCGCAAGCAAATCTTTGCCACCGGTTATAGCCAAGTCAGCATCCAGGGAATCGTCTCGACGCAAGCCGCCTACAGCAAAGGTGAAGTCTGGCTCGATGCCCTCCTCAAGTACATCAAAGGCAACATTGAATTTACAGACAAATTTATTAAAGAAAATCTGAAAGGCGTCAAGCTTACGCCAATGGAAGCGACTTACCTCGCATGGATAGACTTCAACGGGACAGGACTTTCGCCAGACGAAATCCAAGATCGCGTCCGCAACAAGGCGCGACTGTGGCTCAACAACGGGATCTTTTTCGGGAACAACGGAGAAGGATTCCAGCGGCTTAACCTTGCTTGTCCACGAAGTATCCTGGTCGAGGCACTCGATAGACTAAAAGTTGCGTTCAATACATAGGCTACGCACATCGAGAAGCTCCCAGGAAGCCTAGAATCCACCTGGGGGTTTCTTCTTTTTTTAATATTCCTACAATACGTATAGGATTCTTCTATTAAATTTCTTATATTTACCACGTAACTATAAAGGGATATAAACAGAACATGACACTACAACAATTACGTTACGCCATCGGGATTGCAAAAGCAGGCTCCTTCAACAAGGCCGCCGAATCCTTGTTCATATCCCAACCGTCTCTCACGACAGCCATCCGCGAGCTCGAAGATGAAATCGGCATCACCGTTTTCAACCGCACAAGCCGAGGCATCACGCTCACGCCCGAAGGCGAAGAATTCATCGCCCGCGCGAACGAGCTCTACAACCATTACGAGTCTGTTCTCGAACGCTACAGCAAGGAAGAACAGAAGAAGAAGCGTTTCGCCGTTTCGACACAGCACTATTCCTTCGCCGTCAAGTCCTTCGTGAACATGGCCAAAAAGTTCAACATCGATGATTACGAATTCGCCATCCGCGAAACAAAGACCAAAGAAGTCATCGATGACGTGACGAGCCTCCGCAGTGAAATCGGCATCATCTACTTGAGCGATTTCAACCGCAAGTACATCACGTATTTGCTCAAGGAACACGATCTCGTTTTCCAAAAGCTGATTGATTGCAAGGCTTACGCCTACATGTGGAAAAACAATCCACTCGCCAAAAAGCCTTACGTGAACCTTGAAGACCTTTCGGATTACCCGTGCCTTTCTTTTGAACAGGGCGAAAGCGGTAACTATTACTTCGCCGAAGAAATCTTGAGTACAAACGAGTACCACAAAACCATTAAGGCAAACGACCGCGCCACAATGCTCAACTTGATGGTGGGTCTCAACGGTTACACGCTTTGCTCCGGCATCATTAGCGAAGAAATCAACGGTTCCGATTACGTCGCCGTGCCGTTCAAGGACGCGAAAGGCGAAGACGACCGTTCAATGGAAATCGGCTACATCACCAAAAAGAACTTTATGCTCAGCACCATCTGCCGCATCTACATCCGCGAGATGGAAGAATACCTCAAGGCATACACCGCCGAGCACAATCCAAACGCCTAATCAAAGCGTACAAACTCATTGCACCACGCCCATCATCCCCGATGGGCGTTTTTACGTTTTTGTCATGCCCGCCACCGAGCGGGCATCACCACACACGTCTTGTTATAGCAAGAACCTATAAAACACGCTAAAAATAAAGTATTGGACAAACTCATATTCGCCTTCTATATTTGGCATCGAACAAAAACAAAAAGTCATCTAGGAGGTCATTATGAAACAAGGTATTTTATTCGGCGCAACAGCAATTGCATTTGGCGTTCTCGTTTCGCTACTTTCATTTGTTCTGCTTCCATTTTGCTCGGGTCATGGAGACATGATCATGCGCTGCCAAAAGACCTCTAGTGTTGACGGAATTATCGGCATTGTCATCGCGATTTTTGGCATTGCCTATATCGCGATCCCGAAAGCACAAAAAGCATTATCGGCAGCAGTGATTGCAGGCGGAGTTTTCACAGCCCTTGTACCCGCCGTGATTGTAGGCGTTTGCGCAGCACCCCACATGCATTGTCATTCCATTTCTTCCCCGGTTTTGCAAATCACAGGAATCGTCATTGCGCTCGTTGGAATCGCCAACAGCATTTACTTATTGAATCGCAGTATAACGCGACAGGAGACTTTAAATGAATCAAATCATACTTAGAATTATTTATACAAACTTTTGGCGTCATCCGTTCCGAAGCATTGGACTTGTCATCTTAACCGCAGTCGCTTCGGCAACACTTTTATCAAGCGCTCTTTTTTCTGAAAGCCTTGACGCAGGCCTGGAGCAGCTCTCATCGCGCATGGGCGCAGACTTGCTCATCGTCCCATACGGCAGCGAAGCAAAAGACCAGCCAGTTCTCTTGCAAGGAGAATTAAGCCATCGCACGCTCCCCCGAGAAATTCTCGAATTCACCCGAAAAACTCCTGGAATCAAAATTGCCACATCGCAATTTTATTTTTCCACGCTCGGATCTAGCTGCTGCGATAAAAAAGTCAACATCATCGGTTTCGATTCCAAGACCGATTTTACCATCAAGCCGTGGATTCGCAAAACATACAAGAAAGACTTTCCCATTGGTTCTGTAATCGCGGGTAGCGACATTCAAGTCGATGAATCCGGGAAAATCAAGTTCTTCGATCAGGAATTTACTGTCGTAGCACACCTAGAACGCATGGGTAATAAGCTTGACCAAGCCATTTTTGCCGATGTCGGGACCATCGAAATCTTGCAGAAAGCAGCGAAAGAAAAAGGTATCAACTTCATTTCCGAAGGCGAACCTTCCGCGATTCTTGCGAATCTCGAAAAAGGCGCAGACTTTGAAAAAATATCGCAGACGCTTCACGAGAAATTCGACAACATCCACGTGATTCCGCGCAAGGATTTATTCGATAACGTCATCGCTACGGCAGGTTCTTTCAAGATTATCGTATGGGTTATCGCCGTATTTTTCTTGATTGTCTCCATCGCCGCCGTTTCAATAGCCTTCTCAATTTCTGCAAACGAGCGCAAGCGCGAATTTGCAACACTCCGCGTCATCGGTTTCACGCAAAAGAGATTGGAACACATCGTTCTTGGCGAATCATTGCTCGCAACCATCATCGGCACTGTCGTAGGCGCGTTCATCAGCGTATTTGCAACGCTCTCGTTCCGCGTGTTCATTATCGACAATTTGTCCGTACCATTCTTGCTTCCGAGCGCACTAACCATTTTTGCGATCATCATCGCCGCAATACTCATCCCCACAATCACAGGCACAGGAGCCGCCTATCGAATAGCTAAACAAGTTGGCCGTCTAGATGTTTACTCGGCTTTAAAGGAGGAAACTTAATGATACTCAATGGTAACAACATTACAAAAGAATATACCCGACGCGGTGAAAAGTTCCCTGCCGTCAACAACGCCGATTTCTTCGCCTGGTCAGGCGATTACACGGTCATCTTCGGAGAATCCGGAAGTGGCAAGAGCACGCTTTTGAACGCCCTCGCAGGCATCAGTGCACCAACATCTGGCAGCATCGCCATTGACGGACAACCGCTTTACACTTTGAATGACGAAGATCGTTCAAAATTGCGCAACGAGCGCATCGGCTACATCCCGCAAAACGCCGCCTGCTTGCCTGCATTCACCGTGACCGAGAACATCGAACTTGCCGCAAGCCTTTACAAGCGACGCATCGACAAGGAGCAAATCCAGAGCCTTCTCAAAAAGCTCGGCATCGCTCATCTAGCAAACGAATACCCCGCCAACTTATCGGGTGGAGAATTGCGCCGAGTCGCCATCGCACGTGCTCTTGTCAACAATCCCGATTTGATTATCGCCGATGAACCGACAAGCAATCTCGACGAAGACAACAGCCGCAAGGTTTTCAGCCTTTTCGGAAGGCTTGCAAAATCAGGCGCAGCCGTCATTGTCGCCACGCACGACCGATCGGCATTTGGCTACAGCAATCGCACGTACCACATGAAATCGGGAACACTCATCCCCGACATCGGAGAATACGGCAATCTCTAAAATTTCTAATTTTACAACGTCGTAAACCTGTCATGCCCGATTTAATCGGGCATCGCCTTTTCATGTCGATATGAAACTATTACTCATTTACTTCTTTGTTCTCGGTTTCATCTGCATTCGAGACTTGTTTAAAGTCAAGAATTTTGACGACTACGTTGTTGCAGGTCGCAAGCAAAGCTCCCCACTCGTATTCATGAGCCTCATGGCAACCGTCCTTGGGGCATCTGCAACGGTGGGCATTGCCGCACGTGCCGAGAGCATCGGTTTTGCCGCCTTTTGGTGGCTCGCCGTTGGAGCGATTGGGTTCTGGTTTCAAGCCGCATTTTTGAGCAAGCCTGTCCACGATCTTGACGTGCGCACGCTTCCCGAAATTGCAGAAAAGACCGTCGGGAAAACAGGGCGAAAGCTAGTCGCTTTAATCATTGCCGTTTCGTGGATTGGAATTATCGCTGCACAATTTGCAGCCGTCGCAGGATTTATCGGGCTTGTGCTTGGTCACGATGCAGGGACGCAATCCGTATTGATTACCGCCGTGATTGTCATTGTCTACACGCTATTGGGCGGGCAGCTTTCTGTTGTCCGCACAGACGCTTTGCAATTTGGAATTTTGACGCTCGGATTTTTTGCAGCTGCCGTTTATCTGTTCGGCGGATTCTCGGGAATCGAAAACGCCGCGCATTCCGCAAGTTTCGCCGCCAGCAGTTCGACCGTCAATAGCGCGGGACTCGCGACTTTCGGCAGCTTCAATCTCTTGAATGAAAAATTCGGCGCCAGCGATTTAGCCATTATGCTATTCACTATCGGCGGCGCTTATTTCCTTGGCCCCGACGTGATTTCCAGAAATCTCGTCGCCAAAGACGCCACATCGGCACGCAAAGCTGTTGTCGCCGGCAGTTTTGCCATTCTCGCCTTTAGCGTGATTATCGTTTTACTCGGCATGTGGGCCGCCACTTACGCCCCAGCTACAGCAGGCTCCGCCACGAATCCGCTGTTTCGCCTCGCCTCCGGCGTGCTCCCGCTCCCGCTTGCCGCCCTCCTTTCCGTTGGGCTTTTGTCGGCACTCCTTTCGTCGGCAGATACATGCCTTATCAATTCCGCCGCCATTTTCGGGAGCGACATTCTGAACACGCGCCGCATTTCTGTTGTGCGCATTTCAGTCGTTGTCATCGGCATTATCGCCACCTATCTTGCACTCCAAGGGAAAGACATCATCGGGCTTTTGACAATGGCCTACTCCGTTTACACGCCAGGCATCGTTGCCCCACTCGCAGTCGCCATTATTGCGCACAAAGAGTTCAAAGTCAAGAAAACGCTCTGGTACGCAGGCGTGATTATCGGCGGGCTCTTCGGGCTCATCCCCGCAATTCTCGCCTCCACAGCAAAAATGCAAAGCCCCGCTTACTTGCCGCTTGTCGGGATTGCGATATCGCTTGTGTTCGCGCTAGCGAGCTTAAAGAAGAAATAATGGATCCGTCACGTCTCCGCCGTTCAGGATGACGAAGCGCGGCATTTTCTATCAAAATAATTATAGGGAGATGCCCGCTCAAGGCGGGCATGACATAGAAAAAAGTCGCGAGGCATAAAACCCGCGACTTTTTTCAATTTCATTCAAGCCATTAGCCAACAACCATCGACCAATGACTATTGACTACTGACTAATAAATAAATGTGCATATAGGCTTCCCACCTTCGACGGGAAGCCATGCTTTTCATTAGTAAATGAAAAGCATCTCGCGATACTTCGGCAGCGGCCAAAGTTCGTTCGGCACAATCTTTTCAAGGCCGTCCACTTCCTTGCGGAGAGCGGCAATCGCATCGACAATGCCTTCGTGGAGTCCACCGAGCGCCTTTTCCATGACGTCAATTGCGGCGAGCAAGCGGTTCATGCCTTCGCCGAGCGACTTGGCGTAACCGTCAAGACCTGGGAAGCCCTGGTTGAGAGCCATTTCGTTTGTCTTGAGCGCCTTAGAGTAAGCTTCGACAACGGCAGGCAAAATGATATTCTTCGCCATGTCGCGGGCGATTTCGCCTTCGATATGGATGCGCTTGTGGTAATCTTCCACATTCACTTCGTAACGGGAAACCATTTCGGCACGGTTCATCACGCCATACTTTTCGAAGAGCGCAATGTTTTCATCCTTCGTCAAAGCCTTGAGCGCTTCCATAGAAGTGCGGATGTTCGGGAGACCACGCTTTTCAGCTTCCTTCACCCATTCTTCAGTGTAGCCGTTGCCATTGTAAAGAATGCGCTTGTGTTCCTTCACGATCTTTTGCAAAATCTTTTGCAAGCCCGTGTGGAAATTCTTGTCATCAAGCTTTTCGAGCTGTTCAGAGATCATGTCGAATGCTTCGGCGACAATCGTATTGAGGACAACGTTCGGTTCAGAGCAGCTCTGGCTAGAGCCCGGTGCACGGAATTCAAACTTGTTGCCCGTAAATGCAAACGGCGAAGTTCTGTTGCGGTCCGTAGCGTCACGCGGGAGCGGCGGGAGCGTATCGGAACCAAGTTTCATGGCACCAGCTTGCTTGCTGGACTTCGGCACGCCTTGTTCGAGCTGTTCAATCACATCCATGAGCTGATCGCCGAGGTAAATGGAGATGATTGCCGGAGGAGCTTCGTGAGCGCCAAGACGGTGGTCGTTACCTGCACCTGCGCAAGTCATGCGGAGCAAATCAGCATGCGTATCGACAGCGTACATGATGGCGCAAATGGCAGTGAGGAACACGGCATTCTGGTGCGGGTCCTTGCCCGGATTGAGCAAGTTGCCCTTGCCGTAAGAAAGACTCCAGTTGTTATGCTTGCCAGAACCGTTCACACCTGCAAACGGTTTTTCGTGCAACAGGCAAACGAGACCGTAGCGGTCCGCCACATTACGGAGCGTTTCCATCACAAGCATGTTGTGGTCGCAAGCAAGGTTCACTTCTTCAAAGAGCGGAGCAAGTTCGAACTGGGCCGGAGCCACTTCGTTATGGCGGGTCTTTGCCGGGATACCAAGCTTCCACAGTTCCTTTTCCACATCGTTCATAAAGTTCAAGATGCGGCTCGGGATGCTGCCAAAGTAATGGTCATTCATTTGTTGGTGCTTTGCAGGAGTAGCACCGAAAATCGTGCGACCGGCCTGATACAGGTCCGGGCGTTGCAGATAAAATCTCTTGTCGATGAGGAAGTATTCTTGTTCGGCGCCGAGCGTAACTGTTGTCTTTTTCGGACCAGCCTTAAAGCAAGTCATCAAGCGGCGAGTCGACTTGGAAAGAGCTTGCAAGCTGCGGAGGAGTGGAGTCTTCTTGTCGAGAGCTTCACCCGTGTAGCTGCAGAACGCGGTCGGGATGCAGAGTGTTGCACCATTGCCGTGACGCTTGATGAACGCCGGAGAAGTCGGGTCCCACGCGGTATAGCCGCGAGCCTCGAACGTAGAACGCAAACCACCACTCGGGAAGCTCGAAGCGTCCGGTTCGCCCACAATCAAATTCTTACCGCTGAAAGCCATAATGGCCTTGCCACCAGACGGTTCAATAAAGCTGTCGTGCTTTTCGGCCGTCGATCCCGTCAAAGGCTGGAACCAATGCGTAAAGTGCGTTGCGCCGCGATCCATTGCCCAGCGCTTCATCGCGTGAGCGACATCGCCAGCGATGCTCGGATCAAGAGCCACGCCCTCGTCGATCGTTGCGAGCAATTTTTCGCAAATATCCTTCGGGAGGTAGGTGCGCATGGCATCGGCATTGAAAACGTCTTCGCCATAGAAATCGACATTCGCCGGAGCGGCAGGCATCACAGCGCTCACCGGAGCAGTTGCGATATCGTAGATGGCCTTATTACGACTATTGTTCATTTTTTACCCTTAATGTCTTCTCCGTCTTGTCATCCCGGACTTGTTCCGGGATCACCATTTCAGAGATTTTTAATTAACAGACTTAAAACTAGCAATGCTTTTACCCCTTTGCACCGTACAAAATCGCCTATTTTCGCCCTACTTCATTACATTTTTGTAAAATTATATCACTTTATTACATTTTTGTAATATAAGAACGTAAATTATTACTATATTAAACACGTTCATCTCTCCTAGAGCTGCGTCGGGTCGCCTAAAAACGGCCCGATGCAGCAACAGAGATTCCCCGAAAAGCAAAATGGATATCGAAGCTCTTGAAAACACGACTTTCGCGGCCATAGTCGAGAAAATCCAAAAGGTTCGCAAGCGTGGCGAGCTTTTAGAGAGCATTCACGGGATTTTAAAAAAGAACTTTGAATCCGTCGAAATCCAGCACCAAATCGAATGCCAGAAAATCCGCAACGTCATTGAAGGCATTCCAGGCGAACTCATCGGGAACACGCGCGAAATGCGCGAAGTGAGCAAGCTCGTCCGCCAAATCGCCCCCACCGCCGCAACAGTCCTTATCCGCGGCAAGGCAGGCACCGGCAAAGAATACGTTGCCCGCAGCATTCACGAGCTTTCGGAACGCAAAAATTCCCCGTTCGTAGCGCTCAACTGCGATGCCCTCACCGAGGGTGCGAACTCTTTTGAAAGCGAACTTTTCGGTTTTGAACGCGGAGCATTCACAGGCGCCACCAACCGCCACATCGGCAAGGCAGAACAAGCAAACGGCGGCACGCTCTTTCTAGACGAAGTTGCCGACTTGCCGCTCCCCGCGCAAATCAAGCTTCTGCAATTTATTCAGGAACAAAGTTTCAAGCGTCTCGGCAGCAACATCGAGCAGCGCTGTAACGTGCGTCTCATCGCGAGCACCGGCAAGAATCTCGAAGCCATGATGCAACACGGCACGTTCCGCGAAGACCTTTAT
Source organism: Fibrobacter sp. UWB3 (assembly GCF_002210405.1). Lineage (NCBI taxonomy): Bacteria > Pseudomonadati > Fibrobacterota > Fibrobacteria > Fibrobacterales > Fibrobacteraceae > Fibrobacter > Fibrobacter sp. UWB3. Next base: position 299,914 of record NZ_MWQJ01000004.1, on the reverse strand, counting down.
TACCGCCTGAACATTTTCCAGATTTCGCTCCCCGAACTCATCCAGCGCAAGACGGACATTTTACTTTTAGCGGACCATTTCATCGAAAAGATGAATTACAAATATGGCAAGAAAATTTTGCGCTTAAGCTCACCCGCCATCGACATGCTCATGAGCTACCATTGGCCCGGTAACGTACGCGAACTCGAAAACTGCATCGAACACGCATGCCTTGCGACAACAGACGTCTGTATCAACGCCTACGATTTGCCGCCCACGCTGCAAACAGACGTCACATCAGGAACGTCCGTACTCCCCGAAGGCAACAGCCCTCTTGCCACGCTGATGGACAGCTACGAGCGCGAAATTCTGAGCGAAGCGCTCCGCCGTCATGACGGCAACATGAGCGCCGCCGGGCGCGACCTTTCCGTAAGCCCGCGCATGATGCTATACAAAATAAGGCGGCTAGGAATAGCCGCCTCGAATTAAGCAAATTGTCACCCCGACCATTGCGCCGGGGGCAGTAACACACTATCTCACAACAGTGATGCTATTCACCGGAAGAACATCCTTCGGCGACTTGAGCTTGCTCACCTTATCGTTTTTGTACACGTAAACGCCAGCATTCTCGCCACGTTCACCAATGTAAAGCGTTCCCGTAGCATTGTCAAAGAAGAGCGAGCCTTCAACATCGCTTATACCAGAAACCGTCTTGACCGACTTTTTAGAAAGGTCAATCTTAAAAAGCGGCACATTTCCATTATAGTCTTTATAAGCAGTACCATAAGCATAGCCCTCAGCATCTACAACAAAGGAAACAAGACCCGAACTAAGAGTGCCGAATTTTTCGCCATCAATAAGAACGGACGACTTTTTCTTAGCCACGTCAACGACTTCAATACCGAAGACGTCGGATTCACCACTATAATCACCAGTAGACCCAACATAAAGCATACCATTGGCAAAGCCCATAGCAGCCGGATTCTTCTTTGCAAGTCTGATCGTATCGAGGAATTCACCATCATCAAGATTGTACATTGCGATGAGGCCCGGCACATCGTAAGAAGTAACCCAGCCTTCAGAAACATAGCGCTGGAACATAGCAAACAAGGTATCGTTTCTGACTTCAAAATCAGCCAAATGCGGAGCATGGCCCTCCGTGTGCACAAGATTTTCAGTCTTAACAGTCTTTGTGACCTTACCATCCTTTATAGCAACTTTCACAAACTTGGCAGCGTCCTTCAAAGCAACCCAGACTTCCTTATCATTTGCCTTGACGACATCGCTCGGATTCGTGCCATCGCCCAACTTGACCTGCCACTTAGGCTTATTTTTCGCAGGATCCACCAACGCAAGGGCGCCCTTGCCACTTTCTACAACAAAGATGTTACCATCAACGCCAACAATCTTGGTATCCTGAGAGAACTGAAGAGTGTCGTCAGAGATCTTACCATCCTTAACCCAACGGAGTTCACCAGCCGGGCTTGTCCAATCACTGAAGTACACATAGACAGAGCCTTCATCTGCACTTGAAGAAGAAGACGTTTCCTTACTGGAAGAAGACTTCGCAGAGCTTGAAGAAGATTTTACAGAGCTAGAAGAGGACTTGCCCTTGCTAGAGGAGGATTTAGCCTTGCTGGAAGAAGATTTCGCTTTATCCACGCTTGACGAGCTAACGAGATCGATTTCGTCATCTTCAGCGGAAGTGGCGTTATCCGAGCAAGCCTGCATATAGAATGCAAAGGACGATGCCATAAGAAGAGAGAGGATTTTTTTCATGGTTGTTCCTTTTTATGTTTTTCGCAGACGATGTGGATTACATGTTTTGCAAGCCCCATTCTGCGCGGGGTTTAAAACCCCTGTGTTAATGTTAATTTGTATTCTCGCCCAGGAGTTGGGAATGGAATATAGGGGTTTCTATACTTTTCATCCGTTAAATTTCGAAGAGCGAAAATAAGTCTAGTTTTAACAAATGGAGACCACCCAAGCGAAACATGATGCAAATCCACAGCAGGTTCCACAACACGATTCGCACGGTCTTCAAAAATTTTGGTACGATATTCCGAAACCCAGGTCAAATCAAGATGATACGGTAAATCGAATCGTGCTTCGGCATAATATGAACGCGCCGGTTCATTCGGAATTTTCTTCCCATTATAATAGTTTTCATTGCTTCGATCTTCCGCATTCTGGAACGTTGCACGCAAAATCACAGAAAGCCAATTTTTGGGTTTACTTTCCAATTCGGCCTCAAGCCCTCGAATATGGGATTTTCCAATATTTTTCGGTTTTACAAAGCCAGCATTCATTAACCAAAATATTCCATTATCCACTCGCGTTTCAAAATACGTTGCACGAATAGCAGTATTGCTTTTGGGAACCATGTAATAGCCCCCCACTTCAAAACGCAGCGCAGATTCATCAAGAAGATCTGGATTCGAAAGCATTCCAGGATAAACGCCATATAGTTCCATCAACTGCGGCGTACGTACAAAACGTCCAAAGCTCAAGCTAAAGCCATACAGAGAACTAGGGGCATCATAACGCACAAAGCCACGCCCAGACCACGAAATATCACGATCTTTCGCCGTATTCAACGTCAACGATGTCGTCGGCTGTACGAATTTTCCACCATAAAGATCATCCTTGACAATCAAAGCCGATGTTTCGCCACCAACAGAAAGATTCTTGATTAATTCATAAAACACATCAGCAGAAGCATTAGTAGAAACACGAGAAAGGTTCCATTTGGGCATCGTTCCGCGTTTCTCATAATAGGAGGCATCCATCGACAATCTCAAATTCGCTTCCAAGCGGTCGCCCGAATAGTTCGCAACAACCTCAGGAACAAGGCTATACCCTGCCGCGCCATATTCCTGCAATCCAGAAGACGGATACCCGATATGATCCAGCGGGTAATATGAATGCGACGTAGCCTTTTCAAACTTTCCCGTCAATGAAAATTCAAGCCATAGCCAGCCCAGCAACTGAGGCAATTCCGCACGATAAGCCATCTGTACAAAATCACCCTTGTAACCCGCGACACTCGTCTGATAATCGTCGTGCCCTGGATTTCCACCATCCGAACGGCTAAAGTTAAGATTCAAAGTCGAAAAAACGCCATTTGCATGCAAAACGCGAGCCTTGAAGAGTCCCGAGTATTCTGTGAACTCGGCATTCCGGCGCGTGTCCGTAAAATCGTCATCATGATTATACGGAGTTCCATTATTGCTCTCAAATTCGTAATCGTTGTCGCTATGGCGTACCGACAAAGATGCACTCACCGAGGCGCTATCCGTCAAGCGAGAAAGCAACTGCGTCGAAGCCTCCCACGTGTTGTGGCTACCATAGCTCAAAAGTACACGACCCGACTTTTTATCTTCCGGCTTGAGCACAGCTTCGGCAGGCTTCGAACCTTTCGTGACAAAGTTAATGGCGCCACCAATACCGCGACCGCCAAACTTCGCCGGTACGCGATCCTTGTAGACTTCAATCTTTTCAATCTGGTTCAAGTCAATCGAGCCAAAATCAACCGCACCGCCCGAGGCATCGTTCAGCGGAATGCCGTCCATGCAAACGACAATGTTTTTTGCCGAAACACCGCGAATGCTCACGGTCTGGAAACTCCCGACACCACCCTGACGCGTGTATTGCACGCCCGGCAAAGAAGCCAAGACTTCAGCCGCCGAAAGCGAACGGCCTTCCCACGCTTCAGGCAAAACTTCGGCATAACTCGAAGACGCCTGCAAAGGCTTTTCAACACTCGTCGTCTCGTAAACAGAGGACTCGCCCAAATCTTGAATAAACTCTTCGGAAAAACTAGAAACGCTCACAAGCAGTACGGCCGCGCACACGCGAACGCCCAAGAGACTGCGACTGCATGCAGTCAAACACCCACGCAAACGCGTGGTTATGCAAAGCGATGTCTTTCGCACCGTTTAACAACCCGTGGCGCAAAGCGCCCGTTGTGCCTTACAGTTCTTCTGACTCGGGGATCACTCTACTTCCAGCCCCTTCACACCCACCTTGCGGCAAGCATTGGTTTATGCTGGTTTCGTCCTCCCTTACAGCGGCGAGACCGCTCCCGGCTTTCACAGGATTCTCTTATATCGAATCTTTGGCGATACGATACAGCGTTTTACCGCATAAGGCATTACCTATGAAAAATATAGTAAACAATTCGAGGCGTTGTCATCCCCCGTAATGCACGTCACCGAACGGGCATCTCCCTTTCATGAAATCTTACTTCCGCGGTTTCCACTCCGCAAGGACCATGCCAGCAACAATGGCGACAGCACCCGCGATTGCGACCGACGTGATACGTTCCCCAAGAGCAATGACAGCCGTAATAATCGTCACCAGCGGAATTGCGTATATATAATTGCTCGCGAGCACCGTTCCAATTTGCTTCAGCACCATATTCCATATCAGGTACCCAAACAATGACGAGAACACCGTAAGGCAAAGGAAGTTGAGAGACACCACCGGTTCTGCAAAGTTCTGCCACGGGACTCCGAGGAAATGCCCAGCGCCGGCCTCGTTTGGAGCAAAAGCCGTTTCGCCAAGCATAATGATTATTGACGAGAGCGCGCCATAGAAAAACATCTTTCGCGTGATAAACAACGTAGAATATTTTCCGTTGAGGGGCCGGACAATCAAGGAATAAATCGTCCACATGCATGCCGAACTGAACGCAAGCAAATCGCCCACCGGCGAAAGTTTTAGAATAAACTTTCCATTCAGCACCACAAGCACCATGCCGATAAACGTAATCACACACCCGAGAATCTGTCGCTTACAAAGGCGTTCGCTTTTGTAAATGAGCCCGCCAAAAATCATCGTCAAAAGCGGATTCGTACAGACAATCAGCGAGACATTGCTCGATGGAGAAATCGAGAGCGCCGTATTCTCCGCCCAAAAGTAAAGTGTGCAACCCGTGAGTCCACACAAGCACAGAATCAGCCCGTGCTTCCAGTTTTCGCAACGGAATTGTTTATGCGTCATCGCAAGCAGCAGCAAGTACGTCACCGTAAAGCGCAACGTAAAAATCTGAACCGCCGAAAAACCGTGATTCAAAAGCACCTTCGTGCTCACAAAACTCGTGCCCCAAAATGCAATCGTCCCAATCGCAAGGGCATGCCAAAGCGCAAGGCCGCGCGAGGCATTTGCAGAAGATTCAAAAGCTTTAATCGGAGCCGGTTTCATCACCGCCAAAGATAAAAAAAAATCAGCCCACAAAAATATGGACTGATTTTGTTCATTAAGGAAGAAAAACTTACTTAGCCTTCTTAGCGAGTCTTTCACCAGCTCTAAGATTCGTAGCGACAATCTTTTTAAGTTCAGCGGCGCCCTTTTCGAATCTTTCACCACCATTCCAGCCACGCGGGAACTTCTTCATAGAAGTTTTGAGCTCGGTCAATTGCTTGATCATATCATCGACAACGAGGTCACCGGCTTCGCCGCCCCATCTACGAACCTTGGCAGGCTTCGTAGCCACAACAGCCTTCTTCACTTCAGTAGCCTTGACGGTCTTCTTGGCAACAACGGTTTTCTTTGTAGCGACAGCTTTCTTTGCAGTAGCCATTTTTTTACTCCTTGGTTATTTGTTATGTGTTAAAAAAGTTCTCCGAGTTCTTGTCTTTTAGCCAAGGCCTCGTCGCAAATCGCAGCCAAAATGCGTTCGTGCGTACACACCTCAGGCGAAACCTTGTAAACAGAGCCCGTCGTATAAAAAGCATTGCAACCACACTCATGCGCAGAGCACCTGTATCGAATGGCGCACCCATCGCATTCTGGCTTATCGTGTTTCAGATAATTGCGCAGATCCTTTGCAACAGCCCCGTTAAACAGCTTGTTTTTACTATCAAAAACAGAACCTAGCTTATATTTTGCATCTTCGGCGCTAGTGATAAAGCGGCTGCACGGGAACACTTGCCCATTTGCCGAAATTCCAAGGCCGCCTTTAAAAATAAAGCAGGAATATTCCTTTTGCCTCACGTCCAGCAATCTAAAGGAGATTTTATCCTGAATCGTGCCCAAATAAAAATCTTTTTCTTGCTTTCTGTACTTGAGCCACAAAAGCGCCATTTTTTGGTATTCATACGCAAGGGCGTCAAAATCCTCGCCCGTCCACTTGCCATCGAAATCAACAGCAGTCGTCACGCTTTTAAAGCCCTGGTCAAAAAGCCACTCCACAGCACGGCTAAGACCACGCACATGTTTGCGCGTCACCACCGAAATCACAGAAGTACGCATCTGCGTAAGGAATGGAATATTCGGCGAAATCAGCTTGAAACAGCCCTTGCCATCCACGGTGCGCCTTGAAATATTGTGTTTCCTTTCAGGGCCATCCAAAGAAAGGAATATCTTGAAATTTTCCTTTTTCAGGAACTTGCAAATTTCATCGGTCAACAGCGTTCCATTTGTATTGACATGGAAGCCATACTGGAAATCTTCGGGGAATCTGCTACGATTCTCTTTTACAAACTTTTTAACAAAGCGCACCGACCAGCGGATTGCATCCATGCGCAAAAGGGGTTCGCCCCCAAAAAAGGTTATATTAAAAAAGCTCTGCTTTTGATCAATCGTTCTTTCAAGCGCCAAACGCAGTGACGCTTCTAGAATTTCGTCACTCATATCTATCTTGCGATCGATCTGACTATCCTTATAATAGCAATAACTACAACGAAGGTTGCACCGTTCTGTTAAGCTCAACAATAAATTCATACCAAAAATTTATAATAAAATTATATCAACAATATAATACAATTAAATTCACAAAAATGTAAAATTAATTTATTACATATAGCGCAAAAAACAACGAAGATATAGTTTAAAACTATTGCTAATTATAATTTTTCCCTAATTTCGACTATACTTTCCAGCTTTCATCCATTTTCGAAAATCTTTTCACTAGACCGAGCTATAGAAACTAACTATATTGCAGACCATAAAAAATTTATAAAGGATTCTAAAAATGTCTAAAATCGAAACTCTTTGCATTCAGGGCGGTTGGCAGCCGAAAAACGGCGAACCGCGCGTTCTCCCCATCTACCAGAGCACCACGTTCAAGTACGAAACGACCAATGACATGGCCGACTTGTTCGACCTGAAGGCATCCGGCTACTTCTACACCCGTCTGCAGAACCCGACCAACGACGCCGTCGCCAACAAGATCGCCGCTCTCGAAGGTGGTGTGGCTGCTATGCTCACGAGTTCCGGTCAGGCAGCAAACTTCTACGCCGTTTTCAACATCTGCGAATCCGGCGACCACTTCATCAGCACTTCCGCTATTTATGGCGGTACGAGCAACCTCTTCTCCGTCACCATGAAGAAGCTCGGCATCGAATGCACATTCGTTGACCAGGACGCCTCTGACGAAGAAATCGAAAAGGCTTTCCGCCCGAACACCAAGTGCGTCTTCGGCGAAACCGTCGCAAACCCGGCTGGCAAGGTCTTGGACCTCAAGCGCTTTGCTGATCTCGCCCACAAGCACGGCGTTCCGATGATTGTCGACAACACCTTCCCGACCCCGATTCTCTGCCGTCCGATTGAATTCGGCGTTGACATCGTGACCCACTCCACGACCAAGTACATGGATGGCCACGCTATGGCAGTCGGTGGCTGCATCGTTGACAGCGGCAACTTCGACTGGGAAGCAAACCACGACCGTTTCAAGGGCCTCACCGAACCGGATCCGAGCTACCACGGCCTCGCCTATACGAAGGCTTTCGGCAAGGGTGCTTACATCACGAAGGCAACCGCACAGCTCATGCGCGACTTCGGTTCTATCCAGTCTCCGCAGAATGCGTTCCTCCTGAACGTCGGTCTTGAAACCTTGCACCTCCGCATGCCGCGCCACTGCGAAAACGCTCTCGCCTGCGCCAAGTTCCTCAAGAACCACCCGAAGGTCGCTTGGGTCAACTACGCCGGCCTCGAAGGCGACAAGTACTATGAACTTTCCCAGAAGCAGTTCAAGGGCGGCCTCCCGTGCGGCGTTCTCACGTTCGGCATCAAGGGCGGTCGTGAAAAGTCCATCCAGTTCATGGATAGCCTCAAGATGATCTGCATCGTGACCCACGTGGCCGACGCCCGCAGCTGCGTGCTGCACCCGGCAAGCCACACGCACCGTCAGCTCAGCGACGAACAGCTCATCGAAGCAGGCGTTGCACCGGACTTGATCCGCTTCAGCGTCGGTATCGAAAATGTCGAAGACATTATCGCCGACCTCACGCAGGCACTTGAAAAAGTGTAATCTGCAACTGAGAAATCTGCGATTTCACAAGTAAATTCTGCACGGCACCGTAAAAACGGTGCCGTATTTTTTTGACATTTAGTCACCATTTTTATATAGCCACGCCCTGCGTATATGCCTATATTTAGGGCACCTCAAAAAGAAGGATATAACAATGCTTAATTTAATAAAGGCTGTTAGCCGCTTTTTATCGACATACACATCGCTTTTCGTCATCGCATGTGCAGTCATCGCATTTTTCATCCCCACGCTTTTTGGCTGGGTTCACGGTAACACAAGCTCGATTATTCTCGGCATTATTATGCTCAGCATGGGCCTCACCATTACCATGGACGATGTTCGTAACTTGATGAAACGCCCGGCCGACATTTTCCTCGGCGCCGTCGCACAATACACCATCATGCCGCTCGTTGCATTCACGCTCACAAAGATTTTCGGACTTGACCCGTATTTGGCCATCGGCATTATTCTCGTCGGTTGCTGCCCGGGTGGCGTTTCAAGCAACGTCATGAGCTTTTTAGCCAAAGGCGATGTGACATACTCCGTAAGCATGACCATGGCAAGCACGCTTCTCGCTCCGCTCATGACTCCGCTTTTGGTCCTTTGGCTTGCCGACACGAGCATCGAGGTAAACGCTGTCGGCATGTTCCTCAATATCCTTTACGTAACGATTTTCCCGATTCTCATCGGCTTCACCTGTAACTACTTCTTCGGCAAGCGTGCAGGATTCAAGGAATTTCAATCGAACATGCCCGCCGTAAGCGTCATTGGCCTCGCATTAATCGTCGGTGGCGTCATCGTGACCGTGCGTCCGCAGCTTTTCGCAAACGGCATGGGACTCATCGCGCTCATTCTCGCGGTGGTATTCTTGCATAACGGTCTCGGTTACGTGCTCGGCTACAATGTCGGTCGTTTGTTCAAATTCAACACTGCCAAGAAGCGCACCATTTCCATTGAAGTCGGCGTGCAGAATGCAGGCATGGCAACCGTCCTCGCCGGCGCATTCTTTGCCAACCCGGAGAACATCGCGCTCCACCCGGAAGCGGCCCTTTGCGTTGTGCCATGCGCCATCAGCTGCGCTTACCATTCCATCAGCGGCACAATCCTCGCCGGCATCTACGCCCACATGGACAAGAAGAAAGCCCAAGCTTAATAAATAATCATTTGAAAAGGGCGGCCCTTTCGAGCCGCCCTTTGTTATGACCAGGAAAACCAAAATAACTGTTATCGCGCCGCGCGCATCTTGACTTACATTCAACCGCGCATCTCGCCAACGCTTTAAGAGATTAGCAGTATCGCGAGCACTTGCCCACTCAAGATTCTCAGTAACATCGTGAGCGGGTAAACAGATGCGTAACCAACGTTCGTTGCTTCGGAATTGCTGAGGCCGTTTGCGAACGCAAGAGCCGGAGGGTCTGTCGTTGCACCTGCAAGCACACCGCAAAGCGAGAGGTAATTGACCTTGAACACCGCCTTGCCAACAATCGCTACAATCATCAGCGGGAAGAACGTGATAATTGCCGAGAGTGCCATGTAGTAGAATCCGTCGCCGTTCAAAAGCACATCGAAGAACTTGATACCGGCATTGAGGCCCACGCAGCTGAGGAATATCGTAATGCCGAGTTCACGCAGCATGAGGTTTGCGCTGTTCGCCATGAAGAAGTTGAGCGGGCCAATCTTACGTTTACGGCTAAGGATAATTGCGACAATCAGCGGGCCGCCAGCAAGGCCGAGCTTGAGCGGGGTCGGCATTCCAGGAATCGCCACCGGAATGCTACCGACAATCACGCCGAGGAAAATGCCGAGAAATGCGGGGAGAATTTCCGGATGGTCAAGCGCCGTGAGCGAGTCACCAAGTTCCTTCGCGGCAGCGGCAATGCTTTCCGGCGTACCGACAACGAGCAACTTATCTGCAAACTTCACACGGATATCGAGGCGCCCGGTAAACTTGAATCCACCACGCGTCACTCGGCTCACGGTCACGCCAAAGCGGTCATTGAGCGCAAGCTGCTGAATGCTCTTGCCAAGAATTTTCTTGTTCGTCACGAGAATCGTCTTGACCGTCAAATTCGACTTCTGGAGCGTAATCGGGTTTTCTTGCTTTTCGCCAATAATCTTCTGCAAGCTTTCAATCGCATCCGGCATACCGACGACATGCACCAAGTCATGGAGCTCAAGCGTCATATCGCCCTTCGGCATGTTAATCACTTGGTCGCGAGCATGGCGCGTCACCACAGCACCCGAAGAGATGAGCCCCGGAATGTCCTTGATCTTGCAGCCCACAAGATTTACGTTATCTACACGGAGCGTGCAAGAGACAATTTCCTTGGACTGTTCTGCAATTTCTTTCTGGTATTCCGCGGCAGCGACTTCCGGTTTTTGTCTAAAGAATACGCGCACAAGAATCATCACGAGGATAATGCCAATCACGCCGAACGGGTAAGCCACCGCATAGCCAACGCCCGTGAGTGAAGCGTCCACGCCAGCCGCCGTAAGCGCCGAATTTGCAGCACCGAGCGACGGAGTGTTCGTCACGGCACCGCAAAGCATGCCAATCAGCACCGGCACGTTATCGTGCATGTTCGTCGTGAAGTAAATAAGAACGGTAGCAAGTACACCCAGGAGGACGATACTCACCGCAAGAATGTTGAGCACCAGACCGTGTCGCTTTATGGAGTCAATAAAGCCCGGGCCTACTTGCATACCGATTGTATAGACAAAGAGAATGAGGCCAAATTCCTGCATAAAATGAAGAACGCTGGGCTCGATTCGCATTCCGATATGACCGAGAAGGATTCCTACGAAAAGAGCGCCAGCTCCCCCAAGGCTCACGCCTTTCACCTTGACCTTGCCCAGCATGATGCCGATGGCAGCCGTCAAGGATAGCGCGAGTACTTGTTGCCCTACAGAGGGCTTTGCAAACAGGTCAATTAGCCAGTCCATTTTATACACCTTCTTTTTTTCGCACCCAAATGTAGCATAGGAGATTAATAATGACTAATAGATTATTCATATTAGATTAATAACGAAAAATGATAGATATATCATTCCGAGCATCGCTCCCCTGCTATAGGTAATATAAATACTTTTTCGGGAACATTGCTATATTCTTTATAATTCCTCAAACCGCAGGAGGCAAATATGCCAGAAGAGATGATTGACATTTTGAACAGCGACGGCACTCCGGCGGGGTATTCCCGCAGTAGGACAGAAGTCCATGCGAAGGGACTTTGGCACCGCACCGTACACATTTGGGCATTCGATAAGAACGGTCGAATCGTTTTCCAGCAGAGGAGCCACCTCAAGGAGAACAACCCGAACTTGCTCGACACCAGTTGCGCAGGGCACATCACCGCAGGCGACAACAGCCGAAACGCAGCCATCCGCGAGCTCAGCGAAGAAATGGGCGTCCACAAGCGCCCCGAAGACCTGGAATACCTTTTCGAAGCGACTCACGAGAACGTTTTGAACAACAAAACGTATTTCGATAACGAATACTATGACACGTACAAAATAACGCTATCCGACGACGAAGCCGCGCATCTCGTCCCGCAGCCGGGAGAGGTTGACGATTTCATCTGGATGACCCCAGCCGAATTTTTGGAAGAACTAGCAAAGCGGCCCGAAAAATTCGTAAGCCATCCCAAGGATTACGATTGGATCCGTTCCCTGCTGGATAAACAAAAATAAGCATTAAGTAGGGAAAACCGGTCCACAATTTTTATAGCTTTATAAAATTGGGATTGCATTAACAAATTCGTCTACGAGGGATGACGCCATGAAGTACAAAAACACAGCCATTGTTGTCGAGGGCGGCGGTTTACGCGGGTCGTATGCCGGCGGAGTTCTTGACGTGCTCGCCGACAAAGAAATCAAGTTTGGCGGGGCCTGCGGCACATCGGCAGGCGCCACGCACCTGTGCAGTTTTCTCTCAGGACAAATCGGGCGCAACTTCCGCGTAGATACCGTGCACTCCAAGAGCCCGCGCTACATGAGCTTCAGGAACCTGCTTTTTACAGGCGACTATTTCGCGTTCGACTACTGCTACAAGCAAATCCCGTACAAAATCGACCCGTTTGAATTTGACAAGTTTGCAGCCCAGTGCCAAGAGACCGAATTCCGCGTCTGCATGACAGACGTTGAAACCGGCCTTGCCGAATATCCGCGCATTTTGGACTACCGTAACGAAGACGACATGAACCGCATCCGCGCATCGGCTAGTCTCCCGATTTTAAGCAAGGTTGTCGAAATTCACGGGAGAAAGTTCCTGGACGGCGGCGTTGCCGACAGCATTCCGTTCGAACCCATGTTCAAAAGCGGTTTTGAACGCGCCGTCGTGATCCTCACGCGCCCGCTCGGCTACCGCAAAAAGGTCAACAAGGCCCTCCCGCTCGTCAAGTTCGTGTTCCGCCATTACCCGAAATTCGTCGAAGCGGTCGCCACACGCCATATCCGCTACAACCAGGCGCTGGACAAACTGGCCAAACTCGAATCTGAGGGCAAGGTCTTCATCTACCGCCCAAGCCGCCTCATCAAGATTTCGGACATTGAGAGCAACAAGAAGAAAATTGCGGAACTTTACGAGCTCGGCAAGGAAGACGCGCACAATAAAATACCGGATTTGCTGAAATTTTTAGAGGGATAGTCACTGGATCCCTCGACTTCGCTCGGGATGACACTTCTGAAAAGCCCGTTTTTTCGCGAAAAAACGGGAATTTACAACGCTCGTTGAAAATTTTACAACGCGAAGCCCATTTTCTCAACACGTTTTCGCAACACGGCCCTATAATAATATAGATTATAGGGTATGCCTGAAGTATTAGACTACCTGGAATACCGCGAGTACCTCAAGGACTGGTTTGTCGAGACCAAAAAAGACAACCCGTTCACCTCGTACCGCTATCTCGGCCAGAAAACCGGCGTGGACCCGGCCTGGCTTGTTCGAGTTTTCCAAAAAGAAGGCCATCTGAACGAGAGCACCCTGCCCGTGTTCATCAGAATTTGCGGCCTAGACGATCGAAGGGCAGAGTATTTCAAGACCCTTTACAGGTTCAACAAGACCAAGGCGAAGCAGACGCTCTCCGAGCTTTACTACAAGCTTTTGGAACTCCGTTCCCTTGAAACACGCGTACTTTCGGAACCGGAACTTGCCTACTTTGGCAGCTGGGCATGTGCAGCACTCCGCGCCCTCATCGGCATTACGAAGGACACGAGCGATATCGCAGGTCTCGGCAAGCATTTGAACCCGCCTATTTCGCAGGATGACGCCCGCAACGCGCTCGGCATCTTGAAGCAGCTTGGGCTCGTTGTTCCGGACGGTACCGGCGGCTGGAACATCACCGACCAAATCATCAGCACCGGCGGCGAAGTCAAGAGTTCTGCAGTCCGCAGTTTCCACAGACACACGATGGAACTTGCGCAGGAATCGCTCGACCGCCACAAACCCGAAGAACGCGACATTTCGAGCGTGGTATTTACCGCTGATGAATCCGACCTGCCCGAAATCAAGCACAAGATTGAAGAATTCCGTCGCGGGCTTTTGCAGTTTGCCCGCAAGAGCGAACGCGCCGACCGCGTTTACGCACTGAACATTGCCATGTACCCCCTCTCCGACAAGGTAGCCGACCCGGCAACAGGCCCTACCTCGCCCGAAAACAAAGGAGGTGCAAAATGATTTTCAAAAAGAAATTATATATTAAGGGTATGGACTTGAAGCAGAACAACAACAGACGCTTGATTTCGCTGATTGCACCGCTTGCAATCGGGTTCTCGCTTTGCGCCTGCGGCGGTTCTGAAGTTGCAGGCGGCGGCCCGAGCGGTACAGAAGCCGGTAATGCCATCACTGCACAGATTCTTATCGCAAATGCACCTGCAGCAAACGCACGCGTCAAGCTCGTCGAGCACAACAGCCTCGACGGTCAAGGCTACACGGCTACAACAAACGACAGCGGCTACGTGACCATTGAAAACGTCGCCATTGGCAACTACACGATGGAAGCCTCCCTTGATGAATCCGCACTTGCGCTCCAGCTCCCTGTGGATGTCAAGGATACCGTAAGCGACGTTGCACTCGGTCAGCAGAACTTGCAGAAGTCAGTCTTTATCGGCGGTTCAATTGCCGACTTTATTGGCAACACGGACGAAAGCATAAAGAACATGAACGGCTTTGTCAAGTTCCGTGGTCTCGACCATTCAGCAGCCATCACAAATGGCAAGTTTGAAATCTTCGGTCTTCCGGCAGGACACTTGAACATGGTGATCATCCCGACAGAAACTGCCGACACGGTGAAGGTCTCTGTTGAAACAGATGCAGGCGATTCCGTCACGACACTCAAGCTGCAGGATTCCATCCCTCCGACTCCGGTTTCGAAAAACGAAAGACTCCTTATCGATGACTTTGATGACGGAGACAACATCCATTCTTATGCACCGGAAAACATTATTGGATACAACGCTTACTCCTGGCTGTTGCTCACGACGACACTTGCAAACACAAATCCATTTGCCGTTGTCGACTCCATTAAGGTTTATCCAGAATACAACCCGGCGGACTTCATAGGAAAGCATCCGTTCATTGCAGTCATCCAAGATGCCGACGATGGCGGCAAACAAGTCAATGTCAAATTCGATTTCCCCGAAACATCCATCGGAGATACTGCGCCTTTTGCATTTGTAAAGTTGTATTTTAAAGGCGTATACGACATAACCGATTTGAGTATGGTTGATTCAGTTGCGTTTGACGCCTGGGGCACAGGCAATGCCGAAATCCAGATTCTGGACGAAGCCAACGGCGTGACATTAACGGCATACCCGATCACGCTTCCAAAAAGCAAGGCTAAGCTCCAGTACGCTTGGGCAGACCTTTTGCCAAACGAAGAAGACCGCAAAAAGGTCTCATCGTTCTCAATCGTGTTCCACGACGACGGAGAACTCCACTTAGATAACTTTGAGCTCATCGGGCAAGACCTGCTGGACATCTGGAAGCAGGAATAATGCCGGGCGCAAATTCAGTTACATCGAATCAAGAGACTCTGCACAAAGATCTTGAAGAAGTTGTCCGCAAATACGCGCGGACAACTTTTTTGCGTCCTATCGCAGACCACACGCGAGAAGCATTTGCTCAAGCCGAAGAATTCATACGGAAGTTCTACGAAACTGCTGAAAAAGGTGATCCCGGAACGGAGTCCGGGATGACAAATGAAAAGAAGAAAGGTGACCCCGTCCCGGCACAAGGCCGGGATGACATGGTGTCCGGGGTGACAAATGCAATACGCGATGGCGCCCCCGGTGCAAATGCGGAGACTGCGCCGGTCGCCGTAATTCTAGATTCCGGTTGCGGAACAGGCGAAAGTACAATCCACATCGCTCGCCGCTTTCCGGGCATTCCCGTCATCGGGATAGACAAGTCCTGCGCCCGCCTAAACAAAGCCGGCAACCCATCGCAAACGGCGGGCGAAGACGTTCCCGCAAATGCATTCTGGATTCGCGCCGAGCTTCTGGACTTTTGGCGGCTCGCATTGGATTACGCCAAAGCGGGCAAGTGGACCATTCCGTACCATGCTGTGTATTACCCGAACCCGTGGCCAAAGCAGAGCGAGGCCACGAGACGTTTCCACATGCACCCGATTTTCCCGACGCTCCTTGCGCTCGGTGAGACGATTGAACTTCGCACGAACTGGGAAATCTACGCCCGGGAATTTGCCGAAGCTGCGAGAATCGTGTTTGAAGAGAACCCAAGGATTGCCACGAAAGAAGTTTATGGATCCCCTACGCTTCGCTTCGAGGATGACGATAAGGGAGATTCCCGCTCGGTGGCGGGAATGACAAATGAAGCGGGAATGACAATTAAGTGCGAAAGTTTTGATCCCGAGAAACCGGAAACAGCATTCGAGCGTAAATACAAAGAAGCCCGCCAAAAACTATGGCGGGTAACGGTATCGCACTTCTAAATTGCGAGAAAGGCGATGCCGGAACGGAGTCCGGCATGACAGCAAGACAGCTTCCTACTTCCTACCGTCTACTTTCTACTATCTACTACTTCCGATCCTTCATCCAGTTGGCGATGAACTTCAGATTGCGCGTAAAGCGTACATCCATTCCAGCACCTGGCACTACAATAAATTCCGTAAGGCCGTACTTGTCGCCCTTGCTGCCCCAGTCGTACGTATAACCTAAGCGCGTCCACGGGCGTGCATCCGGTCCCGTGTAAATCTTGGATGCTCGAGCGTCAAACCAGTTCTTGAACCACATCATGCGTTCCGAAATTTCGGCATCATTGCTGAGTTCGCCTTCAAACGCCGTGCGCATATCGTAAGCCTTCACGTCGGGCACATATGCAGGGCGCATCAAGTCATCCGGTTTCACCCACAAGAACGCCATATGCGTCGCCTTGGAAGTTCTCGGTTCGCCAAACAGCTGTTTGAATCGCAAATCCCAGTTGCGAACGCTATCCTTGCGGTCCTGGAACCACAACAACAGTTCCTTCTCGTTTACGACCCACACAACGCTATCCGACTTGACAAATTCGCCATCCTTATAAGTCTCGGGATCCGATGTGAGCGTTACCACGAGGAGTTTAGACTTATCGGCATTCCATGTGACCTTGTCGCTGTAATCATCAAGCGTCACGACCGTGAATTTTTCTTCTTCAAGAGCCTCAGAAGCATCCTTGACGGCATTTGCATATTTCACATTCAGAACGGAATCGCGATTGACCATCGAGATTTTTTGGCCCTTGTTATCACGGATTTCGCAATACGGAATGCTGTCGGTATTCACAGCCACCTCAGCCTTCGCGAACTGTTCACTCAAGATGTCGCCATTGTAAGTAAACAGCGTATCGCCTTCCATAAACGAGACAACGACCTTGCAGAATCCCTTTTCCGGAATCACAACTGACGTCGGGAAGCGTTCATTCCCTGCCCCTGTCGTATCGAGCTGCATCTTGTTTTCGTTTTCGCCACAAGTGTAATTGTATTCCGTAAGTGTAGCCACACCAGGCTTCATTTCGCTGAAGAACACATTTTCCTGTTCGCTGCTAAAGGCGGGCTTTACAATAATGGACTTGCCGCCAAGAACCATTGTATGCGGAATACCTTCGCCACAATAATAGGCAGGCTGGCGGAACACGCCAATAATACCCGTCTTACCCTGAAAATTTTCAGCCTTGGAGACGTTGTCGCCTCTCGTAAATGCGCAACCAAGCAAAGCAAGAGCAAATGCGCTCCCCAATAGACAAATGTTCTTCATCCGATTCCTCATCCTAGTTAACTATTCAAAATATAGTTAACTCCAATTTTTTGCCGATTTATTATGGCAAACTCTTGACTCGTTTTGCAAGCAGTAGCTGTCCATTCAAGTCAAGTCGCACATAGGCGGGGCGATTCACCCCAGAAATATCGACAGATGCAGACGATTCAACAAACGAATGCATCCCGAGCATGTTCCCGATGGCATCGTAAAAACGGAGCGTCTTTTTGCCCGGCATGGGGACTTCGACATTCAGCATTCCATGCGCAACATGCATTTGCATTCCAGGCACCAAGCGATGACCGAGCACCCCGACACTTCCTAATGAAGACGAACTCGAGAATACGACTGAGGAACTCGAAATCGATGACGAGCTTGGCAATGTTTCAGAAGAGCTCGATAAAGCCTCGGAACTGGACAAAGCGATATCAGGGCACTTGTCCAAAGTTTTAGAACGATTCACCGTAAAGCAGACGCGGTCATTCCCGTCAAAGACAAAGTTGAAGACACCTTCTATCCCGGCCTTGCCACTTTTATTCACAAAGCTGAAATTGGAAAAATATTCTTGGTTTTTATTAAGAACCGCACGTACTTCGGCTCGTTGATGGGCCGCATTCTTGTTCGGATTGTTAGACGCAAAAGCGTTTTCATCATAATCGAAATACCAGATAAAAACTCCATTTTTACCTTGTTGACCACTGTAATACGACTTCTCTATTTTCGAATCAAAGCCTACAGCCGGACGATACTCGATAAGGTAAAACTCATTCGGGTGATTTGGATTCGACACCGCATAAGCCTGCATTCCCGAAATATTTTTCAGTTCATAGATGCTGTCGCTATTCTCAATTTCAATAGGCTTAAGCCAGCCCATCGATTCGCGTTCAAACGCAGAAAATACCGGCGGATAATTTCCATCCCCGTTATAGCAGCCAAGTGACATCACATCATAAGGCAAGGGGCCTAGTGTCGCATAACCATTTTCATCAGCACTATACAAATCATAAAGACCTATCACGTGGCTAAACTCGTGGACATAGGAGCCCAACATATCGACATCTTTTGAATTTGTCGAGCTAGACTTTCCCTTAGCTTTCTGTGCGACAAACGCATAATCATTAAAACGGTAGCCATTCTTTGAATAAATTTTATTAGCACTATAACGTAGTGAAAATGCATGATTAAAGAAACCGTCACAGCTTTTTTCAGCATCATCCTTGAACAACGGGTGCAATATCATAAAAGGGATTGTACTTTCGTATTTATCTGCGCGGGATTTGAAATCATTGCGTTCCACGAGCAAATCTAGCGCTGGCAAAATGAAAGAAGCATCACTTTGATAGCTACTAAAATTATTTGAAAGTGTTATGGGGTAAATATCAAACGTCGGCTTAAACTGTCCGGCAGAACTTGCAATAAAGTAATCTCTTACACTGCCATAATAGCCGTTTTCACGAAAGCCCTCTTCATTGAACATCCGAAATACAAATGCGGAGTCAATAGACTTGTAATCAGCAGTCGATACAAGCAGCACAGGGAAATAGCGTTCACCCGAAGAAAACGATACAGTACTGATACTGGAGCGGATTCTAGACAATCCCTCAGGAACCGAAGACTGGAGCATTTCTTCGGTGTAGATGATTTTTTTCACCTTCATATTTTCCGAAGGGTTAGCCCACGCCAAAGACGCAGAGAACACACAAGCCCCAAACAGGCTCACCCCAAATACCGAACGATCAAACCAACTCATATAGAGAATATAAATATAAATTCGTCAAAAAGGAGATGCCCCATCAAGTGGGGCATGACATTTTGCGCAAGGAGAAGCCCGCTCGGCGGCGGGCATGACAAATCAACGAATTTCCCATCATTTTCACAGAATGCGTCGATACAAGCAGTCCCTAAATTTTTATCTTTGGGCGTGTAAAACTAAAGAGGTCTAATTATGACGTTTGAAGAAATGTACGCACTGGCCTGCCAGCGCAAGAAAGACATGCCGGAAGGCAAGGGCACCACGGAACTCTTCAAGAAGGGTCCGCATGGCATCGGCAAGAAGCTCGTCGAAGAAGCCGCCGAAAGCTGGATGGCCGCTCGCTTTGAATCGCGCGACGCCCAGTGCCTCGAACTTTCTCAAGTGCTCTACTATGTTGCCGTCATGATGGCAGAAAAAGGTCTCACCCTCGAAGAAGTGTACGCAAAACTATGATTAAGGTAGCTCTCCCGAACAAGGGCATGCTTTTTGAACCGACCCAGGAACTCCTCAAGGCCTGCGGTTACAAGGCATCCAAGCCCTACAAGACTTTGACCCAGATCGATTCCAAGAACGGCATCGAATTCTTCTTCCTGCGTCCAAGCGACATCCCGATGTACGTGGGTCGCGGTATCATCGACGCAGGCATCACGGGTATCGACTTCAACGCCGAAGCCAAGAGCCCGGCAGTGAAGGTTTTGGACTTGCCCTTTGGCGCATCCAAGCTTTGCGCCGCAGTCCCGAACGAAAGCCCCATCCAGAGCCTTGCCGAACTGAAGGACGCCACCATCGCGACAAGTTTCCCGAACATCGTGGAAGGCTACTACAAGAAGAAGATGGACTTCGTGGTGCTCGAAGGCGCCGTCGAAATTTCCGTGAGCCTCGGAGTCGCAAACGCCATCGTGGACGTTGTCGAAACGGGTACAACGCTCAAGCAGGCCGGTCTCCGTATTATCGGCGAACCGCTCTTCCGCTCTAATGCGGCCATTTTCTGCAACCCGCAGAAGACAGAACTCGAAGAAGTCAACACGCTCATCCGCCGCATCCAGGGCAAGCTCGTCGCCCAGACGTACATGATGATCGAGTACGACTGCCCCTCCGAACTTCTCTCTAAGGCTTGCGAAATGACTCCGGGTCTCGACGCCCCGACAGTGACGAAGCTCCACGGTCGTGAATGGTACTCCGTGAAGGCCATGGTGCCGCGCGAAGAAGCCAACGCCATCATGGACAAGCTCTGGGACGCAGGCGCCCGTAGCATCCTCCTGTTCGGCATCGAAAGCGCACGTATCTAATGCAATCTCTCGCTTACTTGGCACGTCAACCAATTCTTGACCGAGATGGAAACATCTTCGCGTATGAATTGCTATTCCGAGACTCGCCAAGTAGCGATACCGCAATAATCGCAAGCGACTTGCAGGCGACAGCCCAGGTGCTCGAGAACATCTTGAACAGCATCGGGCTTACACGCCTCGTCGGTGAAAGTAAGGCGTTCATCAACTGCAGTCGCGAGATTCTCCTCGACAACTTATTCGGGCTTTTAAACCCCGACCGCTTCGTCCTCGAAATTCTCGAAGACGTCGCTGTAGACGAGAACCTCATCCGCGCCATTCAGCGCCACAAGTCTCTCGGCTTTGAACTTGCGCTCGATGACTTTATCATGAGCGACGAATACATCCGCCGTTTTGAGCCATTGTTCGAACATGTCTCTTACGTGAAGATGGACCTGGTCGACAACTCGCCTGAGGACATCGCGAAAGCATCGCAGTTCTTCAAGGCAAGAAATATCAAGCTGCTCGCCGAAAAAGTCGAAGACGAACCGACATACAAACGTTGCAAAGACATCGGCTACGATTACTTCCAGGGATTCTATTTTGCAAAACCCGAAATCGTAACAGGCCAAAAGATCGACGCAACATCTGCCGCCATCCTAGAAATCATCAAGCTCTTGCGCACACGCCCGACGCTCGAAGTCCTCTGCGATGAATTCGACAAGCACCCGGACATTTCAGCGAACCTTTTGCAGTTCGTGAATTCTGACGTGCGCAACAAGCCCGTCATCGAAAGCGTCAAAGGCGCCATCGTCTGGGTGGGCATGAAGCACATCCAGGAATGGCTCACGATCATGCTGTACGCGCATTTGGACTCCCGCTCATGAACGTAGAACCGCAAAGCCTAGAAAACCTGATTTCTGAATTTGCCTCCCTCCCGGGGATTGGACTAAAGACGGCCCGCCGCCTCGCCTACCACATGCTTTCGCGCAAGAAAGGTGACGTGGAACGCTTTGCCGATAGCTTGATGCAGGCCGCCGAAAAGGTCCACCCGTGCCCGCGCTGCCACGCCTTCACCGACGAAGACATCTGCCCCACATGCAGGGCCCGCGAAGGCGCCAAGTCCATTTGCGTTGTCGAAAAGAATTCGGACATTCTGCCGTTCGAACGTTCGTCTGTCCATAAAGGCCTTTACTTTGTCCTCGGCGGCGTGATTTCCCCGCTCGACGGCATCGGCCCCGAAGCGCTCCACCTGCCGCAACTCGTGGAACGCATCAAAGCAGAAAACATCGAAGAGCTGGTCCTTGCACTCGGTTCTAGCCCCGAAGCCGACAGCACAGCACTCATGATCGACCGCATGCTCGCTGGCGTCAACGTCAAACGCACCCGCCTTGCCCGCGGCATCCCGATGGGCAGCGACCTGGAATTCATCGACGAAGTTACCATGCTTCGCGCATTCGAAGGGAGAGTTTCCTTATGAGTACAAAAGAAAAAGTCGTCCACCAGGCCCCCGTCGAAGTTGGCGGTTACACTGTCCGTTCGGCAAAGTTTGTCAAGGCCGCCGTGAACCTCAAGGGTCTCCCCGAAGAACATCTCCCGCAAATAGCCTTCCTCGGACGCTCCAACGTGGGCAAGTCCTCGCTCATGAACACCCTCATGGGCCAGAAAAAGCTCGTGAAAATCAGTTCGACCCCCGGAAAAACGCGCGAATTGAATTTTTTCAAAGTCAATGACGAATTTTTTCTTGTAGATTTACCAGGTGTAGGGTTCGCTAAAGTCAACAATGCAAAGCGCGACCAGATGTCCGACTTTATCCGAGAATACGTCGAGAAGTGCAAGGACCTCAAGGGACTTATCTACCTCGTAGATATCCGCCACGGAGGAACGCCCATCGACATCGAGACAGTCGAAAGCATCCGTGCCACGGGCTGCCCCGTGTTGGTTGTCGCTAGCAAGCGAGACAAGGTGAACCAGTCCGAACTCGCCAAGGGGCTCCGCGACATCCAGCAGCGCCTGGACCTCGACCAGAAGCCGCTTTGCGTCAGTTCGCTCAAGAAAACCGGGCTCGACGAACTCTGGACCGAAATCCTAGAGGCAATACATAGCGACAATGGAAAAGACGCGACTTAAAAACTGGCAAAAGATGACTCCCGTCGGGCGTTTATTCCACACGCTCGGGATATTCATCTTGAAAACAAGAATGGGGCAGCTCATAGCCCTGTTTCTCCGCACAGTAGCGTCCCTTTTCGACAAAAGCCACAACTTCAAGAGCGATTCCCGCAACATCATCTTGCAGACGTTCTTTACCGGTGTCGAAATTTTTCCGCCGCTCTTTGCCGTCGCTACGTTGTTCGGAACCGTCGTCATTATCTACCTATTCTCCCTCATGGACAAGATGGGCTTTTCAAATAACATCGGCACCCTCATCGTGGTGATCATCATCCGCGAACTGAGTCCCATCTTCACAGCGTTCCTCATCGCAGGCCGTACAGGCTCCTCGCTGACCACTTACATCGGCAGCATGGTTATCAATTCCGAAGTCGACGCGTTAGCCACCATGGGAATAAACCCGATCCGCTACCTTGTCATGCCTAGCGTAATTGGTGGTACTATCGCAATGATTATCATGAATATCATCTTTAGTACAAGCGCTATCGGAGCAGGATTCCTCCTTACGAAGGGAATCATTTTCATTACCGGAAACGCCCCCAACGTGCAAATTACCTGGAGCTACCTCTCTACAGAAATTATCAAGGCGCTCACCAAACCGGACTTTGTCTTTGCGATTGTGAAGCCCCTTATCTTTGGCATCATCATTACAATCAACGCATGCTACCAAGCACTGAACATCAAGCGAGATATTCGCCAAGTTCCCAAGGCAACATCCCGCTCTGTCATCATGTCCTTCCTCTACATCGTTTTTGCCGACGCCTTATTCTTGATGTACTTCGTTAAAGACTACATGCAGAACCTTTCAGCAATTATCTAATATGCTAGACGAAGCCCTCAGACTTGAAGATATTTACCTTTCGACAAACGAACTCTCTGGAACGATGTTTTCGATTCCGAGGGCTGTCGGCTATTTTGAGAATATAAAGGCAAGCAATAGCAGTGACGATTACCAGCTCATCGCAGGGGCAAACCTCACGCTAAAACTCGGCGAGACAATTTGCATCGGCGGGCCCTCTGGCAAAGGCAAAAGCGCTATCCTCCGCATGATTGCAGGGCTTGCACGCCCGCTCAAGGGGCATATCTACTACTTTGGCGAATACATCCCGGCAGAACGCCTCACCGCACTCGAAGTGGCCAAGCGCCAAGTCGGTTTTGTGCTACAGAACGCCGCCCTGATATCTAACTTGAGAGTTATCGACAACATTGCGCTCCCGCTTCGCTACCACAAGATGGGCACCGATGAAGAAATCACCAAGAAAGTCAACATGGCCATGGACTTGATGCGCGTACGCAACTTCGCGAAGATGTTCCCGCACGAGCTCAGCGTGGGCATGCAAAAGCGTGTCGCCATCGCTCGTTCCTGGGCCATGGACCCGAAGCTTTTGCTCATGGACGAACCGACCGCAGGGCTTGACAACTACAACCGCAGAAACCTCTTGCCGTTGATTGAC
This sequence comes from Fibrobacter sp. UWB3, assembly GCF_002210405.1. Lineage (NCBI taxonomy): Bacteria > Pseudomonadati > Fibrobacterota > Fibrobacteria > Fibrobacterales > Fibrobacteraceae > Fibrobacter > Fibrobacter sp. UWB3. The sequence goes on along the minus strand of NZ_MWQJ01000004.1, from coordinate 275,791 downwards.
AACATGCGAACGATGTTCAAGACGTCCATCATCATCGTCACTCACGACCTCATGATTGCAAAAGAACTGGACTGCAACCTCGTATTCTTGCACCAGAAAAAGCTCACCGAGCCGCACTCCTTTGACTACTGGCTCCATTCAGATAGCGAAATTTCGAAGGACCAGTTCCGCGACCTTCAATCCGTTTCACCTAATACCTAATTACAGTTATGTTCCTTCCTTTACCAGACGATTTTCATGCGCACTTGCGCCAGGGCGAACTCATGCCCGGTTATGTCCGTGATCTCGTAGCCCAGTTTGGCCGCGCCATCATCATGCCGAATACCGTACCCGCGATGACAAGCGCAAAAGCGATTGCAGACTACAAAAAACAGATTCTCGAAGCCGCCGCCCCGGTGCGCCCGGACTTTGAACCACTCATGACATTCAAGCTGAACCCGAACTACACGGAACAGGACTTGAAGGACATGATGGCCGTAGGCGTTGTCGCAGGCAAGTACTATCCCGCAGGCGTTACGACCAATAGCGCCGATGGTATCAGCGATTTCGAAGCCGTTTTCCCGGTTGTCGCGATGATGGAAAAGCTCGGCCTTGTACTTTGTGTACACGGCGAAGAGCCGGGTGAATTCTGCCTGGACCGCGAACCCGCCTTTATCAAGCGCGTCGAAACGCTCGCCGAAAAGTTCCCGAAGCTCCGCATCGTGTTCGAGCACCTGAGCAGCGCAAAGTCTGTGGAAGCCGTGAAGCGCCTCCCCGCAAATGTCGCCGCCACATTTACGGTACACCACCTGATGATGACTCTCGACGATATCGTCGGCGATGCACTGCGCCCGCACCACTTCTGCAAGCCGCTCCCGAAGCGCCCGGAAGACCGCAAGGCCATCCGCGAAGCCGCCTTCAGCGGAAACCCGAAGTTCTTCCTCGGTACCGATTCCGCCCCGCACCAGCAGGGCAAAAAGGAATGCCCGTGCGGCGCCGCTGGCGTTTACAGCGCACCGGTCGCCATCCCGCTTTTGGTACAGGAATTTGACCGCGCAGGCGCCCTCGACAAGCTCCCAAACTTTATCGCAGGCTTTGGTGCAGACTTCTACCACCTCCCGCGCACGACAAAGCAAATCGAAGTTGTCAAGGAATCGTGGACTGTCCCAGCCGTTGTAAATGGCGTTGTACCGCTCGCCGCCGGGCAGACGCTCGAATGGAAACTTAAATAACGTTTTGGGCCTTCATTTTACAATAAAACGCCCAAATTTCATACAAAAATTCGCTGTAAAAGGCGAATTTTTTTTGTACAAATAAAAAAAAATTACCTCTTTAGCTTTTTTTACTTATATTAAAAAGCGATCCAAGGATTATACCACTTTTCAATCGGAGGTTTTATAATGAATCTGGTAAAAACAATTGGTCGTATTCTTCCGGTAGCCCTCTCGCTCTCTGTCCTCGTTGCTTGCGGCGATAAGAAAACAGAAAAGCCTGCTCCAGTAAAGCAGCCCGAACCGGTCAAGGTTGAAGCTCCGGCTCCTGAAGAACCGGCACCATTCGACTTCTCCAAGATTTCTGCCGTCAAGGGCTCCTCTCAGGAATTCCTGACCGAAAATGCCGCCGTTGCCGCATTCTTGAACGACGCTTTTGCCAAGGTTGAAAATGGCCAGGCCACTTCAATCGAATTCCCGAATGTCAGCGGTCTCTTTGAACTCGCTAGCGCAGAACTCAGCAGCGAAGGCCGTGCCGTTATCGCAACGTTCGGCTCCAAGCTCGCTCAGACCAACATGGACGCATCTGTGCTCGTCGAAGGCTACACCTGCGACCTCGGCTCTGTCGCTTACAACGATGAACTTTCTCAGCGCCGTGCAGAAACGGCCAAGGCTGAACTCTCCAAGTACATCCCGTCTTCCAAGATCACTGCTAAGTGGTATGGCAAGCGCTTGTTCAAGAAGATCAAGTACAGCACCAGAGAAGAACATCGCCGCGTGAACATCCGCATCCAGTAATCTGGAACACGCGAACTTAAACGCACAAGTGTTTGAAAAATCCTCCGCTCAAGCGGGGGATTTTTTTGTTCCGCACCTGTTTGATATCAAAAATTTTGATATCAACCCCTTTTTACCGGAATGGGAAGTTACAATTGTTTAATATTGCGATTTTATACATGGAATCTTTTTCTAATGGCGAACATCGTGAAGCAATCTCCAACCGGCATATTTATATATATTTCCCAACGACATAGTTCCATACTGAAAGGTTCGGAGCAACCAAAATTTTTGAGATTCGTCTCTTAATTTCGTACCTAGAAAATCGCAACTTCATGAATGAAGGCGAAATCTCTTCACTTAAGGCAAGGAGCAGCCATGACCGAAGCAAAAGATTTTATTGCGTTTGCGCAGAAACTAAAGGGTGATGAAAAACAAGAAGCCCAAACTTTTTTGAACCATTTCTTTCAGGTCTTCGGTTATGAAGATGTGGCTGCTGCCGGAGGTGTTTTCGAAGCGAGAATAAAATCTTCAAATTCATCAAAAAAATCGACGAATTATGCAGACTGCCTTTTTGCACCGCAGGGGCATTCAGGCGTACTCATCGAAATGAAAGGCCGTAAAGAAAAGAACCTCGACAAGCATTTTGAGCAGGTGAAAAACTATTGGCTTGATATGAAACCGCAAGAGGTTATTGGGCCTGGAGCACAAAAACCGAGATACGCCATTCTTTGCAATTTTGACGAATTCATCATTTACGATGAACTGTCTTTGGTTGATAGAGTCAAGATGAAGGATTTTGCACAGAGAAAATCTGCGTTCAATTTCATGTATCCTGATGAAAAAGCACCCGTTTTCAACTGTAATGTAAAGGAAATTTCAAAGGGCGTTGCGAATAAGATTGGTGAAGTTTTCAAGTACGAAGTCGTTGAAAAAAAGGAGTCGCCCGAAAAAGTTCAACGTTTTTTGATGCAGTGCATCTTGGCAATGTTCAGTGAAGATTTTGGGCTGTTACCGGATAACTTATTCACGAATTTAATCCGTAATTGTTGTATTCAAAAAGGTGATTCCTACGATGAACTCGGTGGTTTGTTCAATCAAATGGCAAACCCCAAAATGGCTGATGGCGGAAAATACAAAGGCGTTCCTTATTTTAACGGAGGCCTGTACAGTAAGGTAGAACCGCTGTCTCTCGACAAATACTGTTGCGAGTTATTGCAAGAAGCTAGCCAGGTCGATTGGAATCATGTCAATCCGTCTATTTTCGGAGCAATGTTCGAAGGAACGATGGATTCAAAAGAAAGACATGGATTTGGCGCTCATTTTACTAATGAAATCGACATTCTGAAAATTGTGAATCCTTGCATTATCAGACCATGGAATGAAAAAATAGAAAAGGCGGATACAGCACCTAAATTGGAAAAGCTCCTAAAAGAATTATCTAATTACAAAGTACTTGACCCGGCTTGTGGATGTGGAAATTTCTTGTTTGTTTCTTATTTGGCCTTGGTCGATATCGAACTTAAAATATTGGACAAATTACAGGATCTTTCATTACAATCAAATACAAATAAAAATATAATGGAACGTCATCGGTTCAGCGTTTTAAGTACGCAACAGTTCTTTGGAATAGACATTTTGCCGATGGCTGTGGAACTTACCAAAGTAACGATGATGTTGGCAAAAGAAATCGGTGCTAAAAAATGGAACGACCATTGGGAAGCAGACCCCTTATTTAGAATTGAGAGTTTGCCACTCGATAATATGGACAAGAATATTCTTTGTCAGGATGCTTTATTGAACCCGTGGCCCGAATTTAGTGTCGTTATCGGCAATCCTCCATATCAAGGGAAGAACAACACAAAGGTTGAAATGGATGGTGCCTATATTGCAGACGTTCGAGAACATTTTCCTGATGTTCCCGGTAGAGCCGATTACTGCGTTTATTGGTTTAGAAAAGCTCACGAATTGATGAAGGATGGGCAAAGAGCAGGCCTTGTGGGGACAAATACCATTAGGCAGAATTACTCTAGAGAGGGTGGGCTGGATTATATTGTTGCAAATGGTGGTGTAATTATAGATGCCGTCAGTACGCAGGTTTGGTCGGGTGAAGCTGCTGTATATGTTTCGATTGTAAATTGGGTTAAAGGAAAGTATTCTGGTGAAAAGACTTTGTGTTTTCAAGAAGGAAATACTGTAAAATCACCATTTGTTTATGAACACCCAAGTAACATTACTTCGGCATTAAAGTCTGCTTGCGATGTAAAAGGAGCTTTTGCCTTAAAAGCAAATATGGCAAAAGGATTTTGCCATCAGGGGCAGACTCATGGCCATAAGGGGTTCTTGATAAAAGATTTGAATGCCGCAAAAAAGTTGTTGAATGACGAACAGAATAAACAAGTTCTTTTCCCGTTTCTTATTGGAGATAGATTGGTTGGAACATACAAATCACAACCTGATCGATATGTTATAGATTTTCGAAAGTTTGATGTTTTTGGTGCACAGAAATATAAAGAGTTGTATAAAATCATCGAAAAAAGTGTTTATGCTGATAAAAAAGAAAAAGCAGATGAAGAAAAAATAAAGAATGAAAATACTCTCAAGAAAAATCCAAAGGCTAAAGTAAATCATGATCATGAAATGGCCTTGAAGACTTGGTGGCAAATGTTTAGATCCAGAGATGTTCTTTTAAATATACTAGAGGTTAAGTCACGTTATATTGCGTGTTCCCGAGTGACAACACGCCCCATATTTGAATTTATTTCAACTGAAATACATCCTAACGATGCTTTGCAAGTGTTTCCGTTAGAAGATGATTACTCGTTTGGAATTTTGTCCTCAAAAGTTCATTGGGAATGGTTTAATGCAAGATGTTCTACATTGAAAGGGGATCCGCGTTATACTTCGGATACTGTATTCGATTCGTTCCCTTGGCCTCAAAAACCTACTGAAAAACAGATTGCTGAAATTGCAAAGTATGCGGTTGAACTTCGCTATAAACGCAGAGAGGAAATGGAACAGAATATACTTAGCTTGCGTGATGTTTACAGAACTATGGAAACAACTCCAGATAATCCAGTAAGCAAAATTCAAGCGAAACTTGACAACGCGGTACGTGAAGCCTACGGAATGTCTGCGGATGATGATGTTTTGGAATTTATTCTTAAATTGAATAAAAAATGTCATGACCGCGAGGAATCAGGCAAAGAAATAACACCACCGGGTCTACCTAAATTTGTGAAAGATCCGCAAAAATACATTACAGAAGATTGTGTTAAAATGGAAGAATAAGAGCAAGTCAAGAGTTTAGCGAGGTTTGATTCAGAGGCTTCGCTAAATCCGCTCTTTCTTTTTTAGCGTTTTCAAGTGTCACACGAATAAGGTATATTAGACAAATAAGATTAACGAAGGAGATTCTCATGAGCGAAAACAGCAAGAAAGACGAAGATTTCGAACAGTACTACAAGAAACTTATTGACACAATTGCTGCAGACAGCAACTTAGAAGAAAAGGAAAATGAGCAGAAGTTAAAGAACCGCGAGCTCATCACCCTTTCCAAGCAGCACCTTTATAAGATTGTTTTGTGTGATTCACAAATACGCATGAGTGCCGGGCTCGATACAACGAGCTCAAAGCATTCTTCGAACATGTTCCTCAAGAGCGCCATGGCTGATTTCACGGAAATGCTGTCGAACTATCTCGAAAGCATGGATGTTCTGGATGACGCCGCCGATGTTCTTCAGAAACACAAAGACAACTGGGACAAAGAAGCCCTAGCAAAAATGCAATCGATGATTGACAACTTCAAGAAAAAGACAGCACATCAATTCAGCACCATCGCTCAAACGGCCATAAACACTTTGAGCAACTGGTCCAAAAACTTAGAAGAATAAAAGCCAGGTTCCCTTAAGGGAACCTAATTTTTTGAAAAAAAATGCGGAAGGACTTGACCGGATCTCAAATATAGTATATATTTGAGCAGTAGTTTAATTTTATTGCGCTTTTCAGCATGTAGCGCAAAGGGGTAAATATGACATCGGCTTGTAGGCCCATTTCGGGGCTAAATCCAAATTTTCAGAACATTTTTCTTGACATCGGCGCCAGTTTCTGCTATTTTAATACTATAATTCGGCAATCTTCACACTTTTTGCCAAATTATAGTAGTTTAGGAGAACCGATGGACAAGGACGCAATACTGGAAAAATTCCAAGGTGGCGAGGTCTTCGACAAGCCATCCTTTCGGCAGTCCGTTCATTCTCTCTATCCCGATTGTTCAGAAGCCATGATAAATTGGCTACTGCATTCGTTCCGAGAAAAGGGAATACTGTCATCCGTCGGTGCCGGGAAATACTATGTCACATCCGCTCACGAAGCGACGAAAAAGATGTACATCTACCCGCATTCCCCGGAATTTTTTGACCTAGAGACTCAAATCACAGATCGATTCCCTCTTTTAAAGTTCCAGATGTGGGAATTAATCCAGATGAACGATTTCGTAAACCACCAAATTGCAAAAAATGTCATCTTTATAGAAACAGAAAACATGATGGTCAACTCGGTTTACGAGGACTTGCATACAAGACACCCATACGCAATGATCGAGCCCGATACCGCCCTCTTTTACAAGTTGCGAGGTCCCGACACCGATATCGTTGTGCAAAAATTACCATCCGAAGCTCCGGCTCCACTCATAAACCATTCCTGCACTTTGGAGAAAATCGTTGTAGACATTCTATCCCAAAAACTGACAGGCCAATTAATTGAACGCAGTGAATATCCAGCAATTTACGAAGGCATATTCAATAAATTCCATATCGACGAAACTCGCATGTTCCGTTATGCCAGACGGCGGAACCTTTACAACGCTCTCCGCTCCTTTATTTTTGAGCAAACCAACATCCAGCTAAAAACGATTCAGTAACGAGGTGCATGATGATTTCAAAAAGCACCTACACTACGGAACACGTGAACGCCTTGCGTGCGAAATATCAAAAAGATCCATCCTTATTGGAGCGCGTCCTATTCGCGTTCGGATTACTAGAAGCTCTTGCCCGCGTAGGCTTGCCATTCTTATTCAAGGGCGGAACATCATTGATGCTGATTTTCGAACGACCATTAAGACTTTCAACCGACATTGACATCTTGGTAAATCCAGGAGAAAATGTTGACCATTACATCCACGAAGCAGCAAAAATTTTCCCGTTCAAGTCTTTTGAAGAAAAACATAGAATCGGGCCTAACAACATCGAAAAAAGGCACTTCAGATTTTATTACAACTCCCCCTTGAGGAATGAAGAATTTTACATCATTCTAGACATTGTCTATACAGAAAATCCATACCACTTGATTGAAACCCGAGAAATCAACGGAGAACTGTTACTTTCCGATGGTTCGGCCGTAACGGTATCAATGCCATCGGCAGAATGCATCTTGGGCGATAAATTGACAGCATTCGCCCCACACACAACAGGCGTCCCTTTCGGCATAGACAAGGAACTAGAAATAATCAAGCAACTGTTCGATGTAGCCGCACTTACCGAAAAAATTTCTAATTGGGAATCCGTGGTAAAGACTTATGACAGAATAGTTCTAAATGAAATCGGATATCGCAATATAGCCATTAGCCGAGAAGAAGCCCTTTTAGACACAATTCAGTCCTGCGCCTGTATCGCAGGCAAAGGCGTATACGACAAAGAGGAATTTTCACTATTTCTTAAAGGCATCCGATCCATTGGCGGGCACATTCTGTCGATAAATTACAACTTGTCAATTGCGACAGAACAGGCTTGTCGCGTAATACATCTCGCTTCATGTCTTCTGACAAAGCGAACCTACAGCCCCATTCAATCTCCAGAACGTTATCTTGCTGAAAATATCAGCAAGAGCAGGTACAAGAAGCTTTCATATATGCGAAGCCAAAACATCAATGCATTCGCGCATCTTGTTGAAGCTCTGCGAAACCTCGGAGAAATTTAGATAAGACTACAATAATTTCTATTCGGATTGCCGAGCCCTCTCGCCTTATCCGTTTATTATGTACTCTGCATTTTCGAGAATGTACGTGTCCTTGGACTTTTGGTCTTCGGGAAGACGGTCAAACGGGATAATGTCATGACGCGTAAACGTGCGTTCGTCGGTAGGTCCTGAGCGGTAGCCCATCAAGAGCATGGACATCATCCAGCGGCGATGTTCCGCTTCACGGAGGAGATAGTCGTCTTCCGAGATTTCAAAGCAACGTTTACGGAGCGGGAGCGCATTGGCGCAGTAAATAGCGGATGTCTTGTCGGCCTCGCTCAAACGGTACCACATCTTTTCTTCGGTATCGCGGGTATCAGGATTCAAGTGACGTTCGCGAACGTAATTTGCACGCTGGCCGCGTTCTACGCGCTTGGACTGTACAAATTCCTTCATTTCATCGATGTCACCCATGATGCGCACATAGCCATACATGCCGCTTTCGTTGATATTTTTGATGATATCGTCATTTGCTTCACGCCAGTAAACGGCTATATCTGCGTTATCATAAACAGCTCGCGGCAAATGCACAAGTGTCGAAATCGCCTTGGAGGCATCTTCCTTACAAATGCACACGACCAAGCGTTCCTTGGGGCTTGCAGCCACGGCGGCAATAAAGTTACGTGCCAAATCCGCTTCGCAGTAAGCATCGACAAAATTCCATTCCACGTCGAGGTAATCGCCACGTGCGGTTTCAGGATCGTGCGTCACCTTGTTACCATTGGCATCAACGTAAGTGTACTTCGAAAGTCTAAAAAGCCCCATGCGTGAGACCACCAAACGATCCACCCACTTTTCACAATCTTCATCGACAAACGTAATGCAAGTCTTTAAACCCGTGCGACTGTAATTCGGATAATGGCAAATGTTCGCAACCGCAAACGCCACCGCCTGGGCAATCGGGCCCGTGCCAATCAAGACGACATGCAAGCGTTCATTTTCGGCTTCGCGAATCGTCGGCAAGAAATCCGTTCCCACAAGCAGCTGCTCCGACATGAACTCGTATTCATTAAACACATCGACAAGCAAATGTCCCTTATTCTGTTCGGGGGCTTTCAAATACCACAAAATTTCAGAAGACGAAGGTTCACTCAGCAGCAAATGGCAGTGGATATCGCGCGGGGCCTTTTCGCAGACGTTACGCAAGACTTCAATGCAATGCAAGTTGCGAGAATCGCGTTCAGGGCCGTCTTCGCCAATCACGAGAATTTGGTCTGCCAAAAGCGCACCAGCAAAAAGCAAATCTTCTTCGTTCTCGTAATCTTTTTTGTAATGGATAAAGTGCCCATCAATATCGCGACGGCTCACAACAACAATCGGGCGTTTGTCGCCCTTGAGCGCGCGCAAGATACTTTTGAGCTGATGGCCTGCACCTAGCACAAGCACATGACCACGGACATCGACGTGCTTTTTACCTTCGCGCATCGATTCAGACGTATTCTTGAAAACGTTGATCATGACGCTGATGAACAGCACCGCAAAGACGACATAGCCCGACAAAAAGCCTTTCCAGCCAAGAGTCTTTTCGCCAAGCACCCAAGAGCCAAGCATTACGCCTGCAACAAAAATAATCAGGGATAGGCCAAGTAAAATCAAGAGTTTCTTGGCAATTCCATTCGACCAGGCGCCTTTAATAAGTCCGTTATAATTCATGAAACGCTCCCGATAAATCTGACAATATTATTATAGCTAATTTTTTAGCCGTTTTTATTATCTTTATTTCGATGGATTACGAATATAGTGTTATTGGTTCTATTTATTGTAACGCAGAGGCGATTGCATCGTTTTCTGATGCTCCCGTCGAATACACGTATCAGGGCTACAAGTTTTTGCTCCGCAAATTCAGCGAACAGATAAGCGTCAGCTTGCGCGGCACCACCGACAGCAATTCAAAAGGCGAATCCATCTGCATTCAAGAAATCTGCAAGAACATCCCGGAATCCATCATCACCGAAGTCTGCAAACAGCTTTCCGAAAAGTTCGCCTGTACCGTTTCCATGCGCAAGGGATACGAAGTCTACGGAAACGCAAACGTCTTTAACGGCGGTTCCGACTACGAAGTTATCGAAGAAAAGTGGTTTACCGTCGAATTTGACAACGGCGTCCAAAAACTTACTTAAAGAACTTGGCGAGGGTGGCGCAGAGGATATTCACGTCCACAGGTTTTGCCACATGGTCGTTCATGCCCGATTCTAAGGCAGCGCGCTTGTCTTCATCAAATGCGTTTGCGGTCATCGCAATAATCGGCACATTCGCGACTTCCCTGTTTTCTAGGTTACGAATCCGGCGAGCCGCCTCATAACCGTCAATACCCGGCATCTGGATATCCATCAAAATCGCATCGTACTTGACAGACGAATACTTGAGCTTTTCAACAGCCAAGTCGCCACGTTCCATCGCAGTCACTTCTATACCGCGGTCTTCCAGAATTTCCGTTGCAATTTCACGGTTCAGTTCGTTATCTTCAACAAGCATGACCTTGCGACCCGTAAAGTCATACGTTTGTGGCTGATTCGAAAGCATCTTCAACGCAGAATCAGATTCCAGCGAAATTTCCGAAGAATTCCCACAGAACTTTTCGAGCATTCGCCTTAAATCCGAGGGGAACAAGGGCTTTGCAAAGAACGTGGTCACGCCCGCTTCAAGCGCTTCTTTTTCAATGTCGAGCCAGTCATAAGAGGTGAGCACCACAATCGGCGTTTTCGGCCCAATCACCTTGCGGAGCTTACGCGTAATCTGAATGCCCCTCATCTCCTGCACGTTCCAGTCAATCAAAATCAGCTGGTAATCATCCTTTGCAGTGCGGGATTTTTCGACACATTCGAGAGCGCCTGCATCCGATGTGCAGAAATCATAGCGCAAGCCTTCGCCTTTCAAAGACGCGTCAACGGTTCTGCAAATATTCGGGCGGTCATTAACGACGAGGCAATGCAAGCCCTTGAACTTTCCGGTTTCAAGAGTCGATTCAGAATCTTCGCAAAGTTTAAACTTAAACGTCATCAAGACTTCGGTGCCAAAATTTTCTTCACTCGAAACCTTAATCGTACCGCCCATCATCTCGACAATGTTCTTCGTGATGGACATTCCAAGGCCAGTTCCCTGAATACCGCTCACCGTCGAAGAATTCACGCGGGTAAACGGATCGAAAATCTGCTTCAGGAATGCTTCGCTCATGCCGATGCCGTTATCTTTCACCAGGAACTCATAAACGCCATAGCCCGATTCAGCAGGCAATTCCTTGACATTCATCGTAATGAGTCCATTTTTCGGCGTGTACTTGATAGCATTGGAAACAACGTTTAACAGCACCTGATTCAAGCGCAACTTGTCACAGAAAATCATTTCATTGTGAACGTTTTCAAGTTCCACAAAGAACTGCTGTTTGCGATTGCGGACATCCGAAAGCACAATTCCCTTAAGCGTGTGGATAATATCCGAAAGGCGTTCCGGACGGGCGGTAATGTTCATCTTGCCCGATTCGATGCGGCTCATATCGAGCACATCGTTAATAAGAGCAAGCAAGTGTTCCGAAGACTGCCCGATTTTCGAGAGGTAATCGGCAACCTGTTCCTTGTTGTCGATATGTTCTGCAGCAAGACCCGTAAATCCGATAATAGCGTTCATCGGCGTACGGATATCGTGGCTCATGTTGTTGAGGAACGTCGTCTTTGCGCGGCTTGCAGAATTTGCCATCTGTAGCGCCCGTTCCAAAGCTTCCTGGTCTTTCTTCTGCCTGCGCGTTTCTTCGTCAACGCTGTGGAAGCCCGCCACAATCTGCACCGGGTTCGTTGCAGTCAGCACAAACTTGATTTGCCAATATTCAACGTGTCCAAAGACATTCGCCTTGAAGTTCACGTAATAGGCGTTCTTGTTTTTGAGGTTTTCAAGAACAATTTCCCGACGTGTCGCCTTACAGAATCCTTCGCGGTCCTCTTCGCAGACAAACTTTTCGACAATGGCATCAATTCGATTTGCAAAGCCTTGAATTTCGTTCCAGTTCGGGAACAAACGCAAGAAGACGTCCGTACAGCGGTACACGTTTTCATGCATGGAAACAGTATCAATATAGCACACCAAGTCAAAGTCTTCTGCAAGGCCCTGAATTACCGCCTGCTGCTGGATTTCCTTGCGGAGCACGTCATCCTTGTCGGCAAAACCAAGCGCAGCAAATGTCGGATGGTCCGAATCACCCACCTTCACGAGCTTCATCTCGCAATAGCGATTGAGGAAGTTCACGTACATCGTGTTAAAGCTTTTCTGGGTGGCAAGCTGCTCGCGGATATTCTTGAGAGAACCCGCCTGGAGCATGCGATTCTTATAGATGCCGCTCACAAACTTGTCGACATAGACAGAGTACGCTGCCGAATACTTGACGTTACGCTTGAACGTTTCACCAAACGAATTGGCAGTTGCCTTGTTCATGGAATAAGGCGTAATCTCTTCGGTTTCGAGATTGATGTAGTACACCGACGTGTATTCAGACGATAGCGCTTCGATAATGGAAATATTGCGTTCGAGTTCTACTTTCTGTTCTGCAATTTTTTTGTTCAGCTGAATCCTTTCGGCACGTTTCTTGTCCACTGCGGCAAACGTCATAATCACAAGAGTCGCAACGCCATTGCGGCGTTCCACGACCTGCATCACAAAGCTTATCCACGGGTTCTTGAAAATCGAAGCCTTAAAGAGCAATTCACGACGGTCATCGTAAGCAAGGAGACGCTGGATATACTGCGGGCTTGCAAGGCGCATCCATTCTTCCTTGTATTCGCTATCGACAATCTGCACCATTCGGCTAGCGCGATAAGAACATGTATTGCGCTCTTGCTCGTTGCCAAAATCAACATTTTTCGAGGGCAAAATTTCACGGGCCGTATCGTTCGACAAGTCGCAAAGAAGAATCGCCTCGTACTCCGCCATAATCTTTTCGTGAACAAAGCGGGTACTCACTTCGTTGTCGCGGTTCGCAAACGCGACAACCATTGCCGTGGGCTCCTCGTTTTCGGCATTGACCTTCACGAACTTCATTTCGCTGTAGCGGATTTGCCCCGCAACATTTGAACGGAACAACGTCACATAGGTCTTATTGTTCTTAAGGTAAGCCTTGATGTTGTTGAGTTCACCAGCCTCAAACATTTTTGGCTTATCGGCGTCATAAACAAATTCTTTTACAAAGCTCAGGTACACTTCATTGTAGAGCGCACCCTTTTTTATCATCGTCTCATAATAACGCTGCGACAACTCGTTCATGGAATATGGAATCACCTCTTTGGTCATGAGGTTCACATACATCACCGAGGAATATTCCGACGCAAGCACATCGATAATCGAAAGGTTGATTTCCAATTCCTTTTTCTGCTGCACAAGCTTTTCGTTTAGGCTGAGCCTTTCGGACTGGTCCCTATCCACAACCGTGGCCGTCATGACAAGCGTTACCGGAACACCGTCAATCCTATCCAGGACACGGAATACGTTGCGACACCAAAAATACGAGCCATCACCCGTCAAATGCTTGAAAACAATTTCCCGGCTATCTGTAGTCGCAAAAATACGTTTCAAGTTTTCAATACTTCCAAACTCATTCCACTGTTCCCTAAATTCCTCATGAACAAATGCAGACGCGTTCTTGAAGCCGACTTCAAAAGGAATAATATCCTTTTCTTTTACGCCATTGTAATACTTTGACCTGCGAACAACCTGTATGATATTCTCTTCCAAGTTGATAAGGTCAATGTTTGCAAATTCTTCACTGACTTTTTCGTTGATTTTTTTATTGATGACTTCATCGTTCTTGTTGACAAAGCCCACCAAAAATTCATTATCGTCACCGATATCAAAGCGCATCACGCGCGCTTCGTACCAGCGGGCATAACCATGAGCAATATCACGGAACAGGTAGCGGAAACTACGCTCGCGGGAAAGGCGGTCAAGGACATTGTTTATGTCAAGGCCTTTCATCATCATCTCCCGATCAGCGGGATGAATGACGTCCATGACAACAAGCCCACCTATTCCATTGAGCTTGCCCTCGGCCGGAAAAAGACCTTTGAGTTCGTCCTTGCAATACAAAGTCCTGAACGTGCTCTTTGTCGGGTTGAAGACAAAAACGGACTCCACCTTTTCGCCAAACTTCATGACGATATTTTCGTTGAGGTGGCGTTCAAGTTCGTAGCGCTGCTTGGAACGGATGTCGCGGTCCACATTGCGCAAGCGGAGCACAAAGCCCTTAAGCATGCCGGACTTGTCGCGGTCGGCAAAGAAGTTCATCTGGAAATAGACTTCGGCACCATCCAGTTCACATCTAAACGGGACTATATATTGAGTGGCTTTTTCAAGATTTTGCGCAATCACTTCGCGACGGGTTCGTTCACGAAAATCATCACGATCTTCGGAGCAAACGAAATTATCGCAAATGAGCTTAAACCGCTTACGGAGATTACGCTCTCCACGGAGAGCGGGTACATGGGCAACCAAGAACTGGCTCGCATGGAAAATATCGACATCATCTTCATCTAGATTTTTTGCCAAATCGACATAGCAAACACAGTCAAATTCATCAGCGATGGAATCGATGATTGCATTACTTTTTTCAATCCAGGATTGTTGATTTACGTCTTTATTTATCATTCATGCTCCGTCCCTATTAAATATATGAAAAATCCCCAAAATGCAAATGCATTCATTAAAAACATGCGATTCGTGTCACAGATTAATATATTGTAGCCATGCTATACCTGAAATTCGCGCTGAACCTTGAAAACCTCGCCGATGAACTGATCGAGGCGGTATACAATGCATGGACAAACCCATTTGAGGCCCCTGCCGTCCTATTTCCGGACCCAAAACTGGAACAATGGTTCAGGCTAAAATGGGTACAGAAAAAAAAGTCCCTCGTCGGATTCAACTCGATGATGATCGACCGATTCCTCATGGAAATCCTCATCGGCGATAATCCGCACAAGCAAAAGCTGAATTCCGATATGCTCCGAAATGTGATTCTCGCGTACCTCGTCAAAGAGACTAATGGCACGCCGAACTACATGCAGATGGACGACGAAGTCAAGCGCTATCTGGTCATCGACGGAACGCTCGACGAGACGCACCTTTTTGATTTTGCAAGCAAGATGGCATCGCTGTTCTTGGAATACGAAACAAGCAGGCCGAGCGATTTCATTCGCGGTGTTGACGGGAAATCTGCGCCGGGCATTCTTGATAAGTGGAAGCAAGGGCAATTGGATGATTTTTTTGGAATAGCAAACCACGACATTGCAAAGCGTGAAGCCTGGCAACGCAAGCTGTACTCCGCCATTTTCCACGCCCACGACGGAAAACAATCTCTGCTTTCTGAAGTATTCGAAAACGAAGCGAAGCGCAAGGGTATTGAACGCACGGAATACATGACGATCCCGTACCTCTATATTGCATGCCATGACAAAAATGGCAATGTTCAATTCCACACGGAACACACAGGCAACACGCCGCTATTCATTTTTGGCCTCGGAGGCATGGGCCAGTTCTACCGCGTGATTTTGCAGAAGTACGCCGAAACGCACGACGTTTACGCCTACATCCAGAACCCCTGTATGGAATTCTGGGAAGACACTTCAACCGTTCACAGGCAAAACGCAACGATTCACCGAAACTGGATTTCTCGCAGTGGACAGTGGAGCGACAAGAGCGGGAACATCGACAGCGTCCGCGCAAAGATGTCTGTCGGCATCTCGGATGCGGGCGAAAGCAACGACGTCGATGACATCCCCGAATACACAAGCGCAGAAGCGGAAGCCGAAAATACACTGCTCTGCAACTGGGGACGTTCCGGCCGCGACAACATCAAGCTCTGGTGCCAAGCCGCCAATTACGATTTCGACTTCAGCACGAGCGATGCAAGCAAGCTCCCACACGATACACTTTTGCACAAGGTGCAGTACGCAATTGCAAACCGCATCAACACATTGCCCGACTTTACCGCAAGCGATTGCAAGGCGAAAGACTTTAGCCTAGATGTGACGGCTGCACCGACCAAGATTCGCGAAGTCGAAGCGCTCCACACGAGCATCTGCAAGCTCATGCAAGAAGGCGCTCGCGTGAGCGACATTCTCGTCGTATCGCCTGCGCTAGACGATTACCGCACCGCCATCAAGACGATTTTCGACCAGGCTCCCGAAAGGAAAAAGTACGCTAGCGAAAACGACAGGGACGGATTTTTGCACATCCCGTTTGCAATTGTCGATTCACCGGCCAGAAGTTCGCAGACCGAAAATGTACTGGACAACTTGTTCTCGATTTTGGAACAGGGAACCATTACACGCCCGACATTCTTTGCGCTTTTGCGCAATCCGGTCGTGCAGCAGACGCGCCACATCAGCGAAGACGATGTGAACAATTGGGAAAGCTGGATTGAAGAGACGAACGTCTACCGCGACCGCGAGCACAAAAAAGAAGACTGGCTCGGAGGCGTTCGCCGATTGCTCCTTGCAAAAATGACGAAGAATCCCGTTGCATTTTCACACGGGGATTCTAGCGAAACGCTCATGCCGTATGCAGACATGGCAACAAGCGACAGCCGCTCGCTTTGCAAGTTCGTGGAATGTATCGAATCACTCAAGAAATGGATGGATTTCGGAAAGGCCGGGCAAGTCGCGGACCTCGACAAGCTCAGCGATTTTATCAGCGAATGGATCACGATGTCTGGCGCACCCGATGGTTTCGCCAGCGAAACGATTATCGTCAACAACGTGATGCAGGCCATCGAAGGTCTCCGCAACCAGATGGATGCCGGACTCGAAAGCATCTCGTGGAAGGTCGTCAAGCAGACGCTTCTCACCGCCGCACAGTCATCCGCTTACAGTTGCGGAACGCTTTTCGTCAACGGCATCACGTTCATGAACTTCATCCCGAACCGCATTATCCCTGTAAAGCACTTGTTCTTTATCGGCGGCGATTCCATGAACTTTCCGGGCGCAAAACAGCACAACACGCTAGACCTCCGCAAGTCTTGCCGCCCGTGGCCGGGCGACGATTCGCCTATTGCCAAGCGCCGTTACGCGTTCCTTTGCCAGCTCATGAGCACAAGCGAAAGTTTCCACGTGAGCTACGTGAATCAGGACATCCGCAAGGACGCCGAACTTTACCCGACCTCCGTCGTGAACGACATCCGAAAGTTTTTGGTCAATGCTATTAATTGCAATCAGAACATCACGACCGCAGAGAAAATCGGGCTTTCCGAAGCGTGGCCCGAGAACAAGATTTCGCTGGACGAGACCCGAGACTTTACGGAGCTTTTCACGCAAAAGAGCCTCCGCAACAAGCGCGCATTCTTGAACATGATGCAGGACGGATTTGCACACGTGAACCCCGCAACCGGTGCCATGCAATCTGCAGATGAAAACGTCGCCGTCAAATTGCCCGAACGTGTTCCGCTGTATATGCTCAGCGACTTTTTGAAAGACCCGTTCGAATTCCGCATCAGCCAAATGCTTGTCGCCTCCGAATCTGATGACCCAGAAAAGGAACTGTTCGAGCCGATACATTTTGAACCGCTACAAAAGAGCGCCCTCCTCAAAATGATGGTTGCCGCAGAACTTTCGCACAAGTCCGAAGAGCTTAAAAAATTCAAGAAGGAATCCGCGCTTAAAGGCAACATGCCCGACGGGATCTTTGGCGAAAAACTTCTCGCCGAAATGGAATCGCAAAAGAACTTGATCCTTGCAAAAATGGGCGAAAATCTCGTTTCGCAAATCAAGGAATCCTGGAGCTATCAGGCAAAAATTCAGGACATTCAAATTGACCGCGGTACCGATAGCAAGTGGACTCTTTCGGGAACGCTCGACTGGTGCAATAGCGAAAATCTCGACAACATTTCCGAGATGATTACCGTTTCATCGTCTTACAGCAAGACGACTTTGGACAAGTTCTTATCGTCTTACGTCAAGGCGCTAGCCGTCATTGCACAAAGGGCAAGCACTCTCGACGCAAACGCAGAACAGACTGTAAAGATTTCCATCTACAATACCGAAGCTACCGCAGAACCGTCGACCGCGACGGTCTCCATGACACCGCAAAAGGCGACCGAAACATTGCAAGAAATCTACACCGCCGCATTCGGTAACGAAACAGAGCGTCCCTATTCCAAGGCTGTTCCCGCCAGCTTGCTCGACACGCAGGGCATTACAAATATCCGCGCGTTCAAGGACAAGCTTTTAGACTGCTGGAAATATTTCGACAAGAAATCCCTTTTCGACCCCATCACCGATGTCGGTTTTGAAGCCAATAACTTTACAAACCAATGGGCCGATGCGATAAAGAAAATGCGCAGCCTCATGCTGATTACAGTCACCGAAAACGCAAAGAAAAGGAAGGCTTAATCATGGAAAATTTCAGTCTCCAAAAATTCGACCCTTCCAAAAGCCTTTTCATTGAAGCCTCAGCAGGCACTGGCAAAACGTACACCATCCAGTTGATGGTCGCAAAGCTCATCAGCCTTGGCACACCGCTCAAGAAGATTCTCA
This sequence comes from Fibrobacter sp. UWB3, assembly GCF_002210405.1. Taxonomy (NCBI): domain Bacteria; kingdom Pseudomonadati; phylum Fibrobacterota; class Fibrobacteria; order Fibrobacterales; family Fibrobacteraceae; genus Fibrobacter; species Fibrobacter sp. UWB3. Next base: position 257,301 of record NZ_MWQJ01000004.1, on the reverse strand, counting down.
TCGTCACGTACACCGAAAAGGCCGCCGGCGAGCTCAAGGACCGCATTCGCAAAAAAATTGACGAAGTCCTCGTGAGCCGCAAACTCGACAAGACTAACGAAGCAGAAAAGGAACTCGACGACGCTACACTTGCACTGTTTTCCAAAGCCTACCAAGATGTAGATAACGCCGCCATTTTCACGATTCATTCGTTCTGCCAAAAGGCGCTCAAGGAATACGCCTACGATGCGGGCAGACCGTTTGACATGTCGATGATTGACGATAGCGAAGTTCACGATCTTGTCGAACAGTTCATTCGCGACAAGTGGAGCGACAATAGCGACTTCCAGTTTTTGCTCAAGACCGATTCGGCACAATCCATCGCAAACAAAGTTGCAATGGGTCTCGAAAATATCGTCAACGTCTATCGCGGTAGTGAAGGCGACCGCGAAATCATTCCTCTCGACAAGCCTGAGCAAATCACTTTTAGCGATACGGCTTTAAGCGATGACGACATCCGCACCATTGCCGTTGCAAAAACTTTTGACGACATTCTCAACATTGCCATTTTCCAAGACGCTTTTTCGACACTCGAAAAGCATCCGACTGAAAAATTTGGCAAGACTTCTAAAAATTGCATTAGCGATTTTTTAAGCGCACTCAAGCTCTGGGAAAAAGACAAGACACTCTTTTCAGGAGTCTCGTTCAAGGATAGCGATTTCGTTCGCACAACGTGGCCGACCGACGCTTACGAAGCATTCTTATCTTTCAAAGCATTGAAAGAATTGCTCCCCTCCATCAATAGCGTTTTGCTCAATAACTTCTTGATTTCGCAAGCCGCAAGCGTTTTTGACGAATGGCAAAAATACAAGACCGAAAAGAAATGCCAGTCGTTCAACGACATGATTCTCTCGGTTCACCGCGCAGCACTTGACACAAGCAAAGGCGATTCCTTGCTCAAGAGCAGGCTCCGCGCGCAATACACGTACGCCATCATTGACGAATTCCAGGACACGAACCAATTGCAATGGGATATTTTCAGCGCTATTTTCGACAAGATTTTTGTCGTGGGCGACCCCAAGCAATCTATTTACAGTTTCCAGAGTGCCGACGTGAACGTCTATCAAAAAGCGATTCACGAAATCAAAAACGGCATGTCGCTACAGACAAATTTCAGATCCACCACAAGAATCATCAACGGTTGTAATGAGCTTTTCAAAGGCGACTTTTTCACACCGAACGAAGGAGCAACAAAGCTCGTCGATTTTGAGCCATCGCTCCCGCCGCAAAACGAAAAGCAAGTCAAGGCTCCGCCTAAGATTAACAACAATGAAGTAGCTCCCATCTGGATTAGCGAGCAAGACATCAACGAAGTGGATTTTGCGCGCGCCGCCGTTCAGAAAATCATCGACTGGTGTACTTTCGTCGATGGCAAAAAAACAACTTTGCAAGTATTCGATAAAAAAGACTGCACACAGTACCGGAACGTGACCTTCAAGGACTTTGCCGTACTCGCCCGCAGCCGTGGTGAAATGGACGCCATCGAAGATGCGATGCGCTCCGCTGGAGTTCCGTTCAGCCGTTACAAAGACAGCAATCTTTTCAGTTGTCGTGAATGCGCCGAATGGATCGCCATTTTCAAGGCGATTAACGCGCCCGATTTTTCAGCATGGAACAGACGCCTTTTGAGCGAAGCGCTCATCACGGACTTTTTCAGGATTGCATGCCAAGACATCCACTACGCCGAAAGCAAAGCGTTCGATGATCCAAACAATCCCGTGCGACAAAAAATAAACGCATGGACAGAACTGGCACAAAAGCGCCGTTATGCCGAAATGCTCGAACGCATCTACAGCGATACGCAAGTTGAAGAACGTTTGACAGAAATTTCGAGATTGCAAAATTTAGCAAGGCTCCGTCAAATCGGCAATTACGCCATCGAATACCTTTACAATCACAACTGTTCCATTGAAGATCTTGTGCGCCACTTGGAAGCGCTCGCAAGCTACAGCGAAAACGCCGATGATGAAGATGGCAACCTCGTTGAAAAAAGTAGCGATTACGACGCCGTGCAAGTCATGACGATTCACGCCTCGAAAGGCCTTGAATTCCCTGTCGTGATTTCTGTCGCAGGTTTCAAAGGCAAGCGCCCCGCAACAGGCCCGTTCCTTTACCATGACAACGACGAAATCCGTCTCGGATTCAGCGAACACGCCAAGACCACGCGCGAACTCGAAGAACTTGAAGAATGGAAGCGACTCTTCTACGTTGACTTTACACGAGCATCTTCAATTCTCATGTTGCCACGTTACGAGAAATGGAAAAATACCAAAGGCGTCAAGCCGGAATACGCATTCCTTGAAAGTTCCATCAATGGTCTCATAGAGAACGCATCGGATCTGACGACGATTTTACCGAAAACGGAAAACTGGAATCCGCAACAGCTAAGCGAAACCGTCAAGGAGCACATTTTAAAACCGCTCAATGAAAATTCCGAAATCGGGAAAGCATTAAGCGCTGACGAAATTCGGGACAACATCATCCAGCAAAAATGCGCCATGGCAAATTTGCAAACCAAGCTCGCCGACGCAAGCATCATGCAGTATTCGTACAGTTCGCTTTCGGGCAAAGCGGATTCGCCTGTAGACGCAGATGATGGCAACCGCACGAATCGCGAAGGCGAAGAAATCGCAACAGCGCGCACATCAACGGTCCAGATTCGCGACATCGATACCGCAGCAGTCAACTGCACCATCGCAGCCGATGCTTCGCTTGATTACCAGACGCATTTGAACGAGAGTGCACACAAGTTCCCGCGCGGTTCACACGCCGGTAACGCGCTCCACCGCATTTTCGAATGCACCCAATTCCAAAAGTTCGGTCTGGAAAACAAGACGCTCGAAGACGCATTCGCGAATCCGCAAACGAGAAACATCATCGAAGAAGAATTCAAGCGCGAATCGCTCCCCATCTGGAATCATCGAGACGCCTGGATTGACATCGCCACGCGTTACACCTGGAATACGTTGAACGCAAGGCTGCCAGAAATCGCGGGCAATTCCGTGCAATACACAGAGCAAGATTCCGCAGGGAACGCCAAACAAGATGCGCCGCAGACATTTGCGCTGGTTGACATTCCGCTAAGCGACCACAAGCCCGAAGTACAGTTCAACCAGAACGCCACTGACGAGATTCTGGCGAACTCCCATAACGAGAATCGCACAAACTCTGAAAATAACGCAAGCGACGAAAAAAGCGCCGAAAGCGACATTCTCAAGCGTTTCAGCAAAGGCTTCATCGACTTGCTTTTCGTCCGCACCATAAACGGACAAAAGTACTATTCCATTCTCGACTGGAAATCGGACATGCTCGAGAACAACAACTACACGCCCGAAGCGCTCAAGGAAAAAGTCGATAACGATTACTCCATCCAGCGCGTACTCTACAGCTATTGTCTGATCCAATGGCTCAAGCAGTTCTACGGCGAAGGTACAGCCGAGAACTTGAGCGAATCTGAAATTTTTGAAAAGCACTTTGGCGGTATCTATTACGCGTTTATTCGCGGCACCGAAGGCGGCACACCCAAGGGCATTTACGCACAAACTTGGAACAGTTTTAACGACCTCGCAAGCGCCTATCAAAAAGTAAAAGATCTCATGAGCAAGCCCTCCATCATTAAGGAGGAAAACTAAAATGGATAAGAAAATAATCGCTACAGAATCGATTGACGAATTCATCGACGCGCTTATTGAAATGCGCGGACTCGTTCCGCTTAACAAGCACTTGCTCCACTTGCTTTTTGAAATCAAGAGCGACATTCCGCTCCATACGCAAAAATTCCTGACGCTATGCATGTCGCTCCTCGACGACGGCAACACGCGTGTTCCGCTGGACTCCCAGCATTTCTCCGCAATGTGGGCCCGCAAATGGAACGGTCTCGTGATGCTCCGCATCAGCACCGCCGAAGAAGACATCGACGAAAACGCATTTGCAACCGCTGACGATTTCGCAAGCATTATCGCAGACAGCATTCAAGACCTCCTGACAAGTGACTTTTCTGCCATTATGGAAAGCCGAGAAACCGACACGGCTTCCACCGAAGACTCTTTAAGCAAGCCGTTCATTCTCGCCAAGCGCGAAAGCGGTACGCACCTCTATTTCACCAAGCATTTCGATGCCAAATGTGTCATTGAAAAAGCGGCAAAAATTCTGTTCAAGGACGGCAGCAAACCAACCGATGAAGAAATCGCGCAGTGCACCGAAAAAGTCGCAAGCATCTGCAAGCCTTTCGGCGACAAGCCCTTCACCATCAAGAAGCACCAAGCAGAAGCCATCATCCGCGGGCAATCCGAAAACCTCGTTGTCACAGGCGGCCCAGGCACCGGCAAGACCACCGTCGTTCTCTACATTCTGTGGAACCTGCTCGCAAACCACAGCGAAATGCTCGACTGGAACATCTATCTCGCCGCTCCGAGCGGCAAGGCGGCCGACCGCATGCGCGAAAGCCTTATCGACGGCCTCGCCAGAATCCGCGACGAACAAAAGACCGACAACGAGCGCATTTTCCGCAAGCTGAACGAACTTGAAAGCAGCACCATCCACCGTCTGCTCCGATTCTCCAAAAGCAACGGCGGCTTCATGTACAATCACGAAGAGCAATTCCCCAAGAATTCCATCTTCGTCATTGACGAAGCGAGCATGATCGACATCGAAATGTTCGCAGCACTTCTCGAAGCCATCCCCGAAGGCGCACGCATATTCATTCTCGGCGACCCGTTCCAGCTCCCGTCTGTTGATTCCGGCGCCGTCCTCGGCGAAATCCTGAAAGTGCAATCCGGCAAGGATTTTTCCGTCAAGCTCAACGAATCCAACCGATTTGACGATCGTTCAAACATCGGCAAACTCGCCACAGAAATCAAGGAAGTCGCCGAGAGCAAGGACAACAACAAGTTCGTCCCGCACAAATTCGTAAGCGGCGACGCATCTGGCGACCTCGATGAAACGGGAAATGCCGCGACCTTCAAGGATAAAGTTTTCTACAGAAAACTAGAAACCGACAACACCCCGCTCACCAAAAAAGAAGAAGACAAGCGCATCGAATCGTTCATTGCCGAATGGTCCCGCGATTTTGCAAAGCTCCCTGAACTCGCCGAGCAAATCAACCCCCAACGCACCGGCACCGAAGCAGATGATCCAAACCACAGCGAAACCGCTCGACGCAACCAAATCTGGCAGCTTTCGCTGACAAAGCGAATCCTCTGTGCCGAACGCCGAGGCCTCCGCGGTATCGAAAACATCAACAAAAAAGTTTGTTCCAAAATCAAGAGCCTCTGGCGCGCCAAAAAGAAATCGCAAGGCGAAACCGTCCAATGGGATGATTCCGGCTACTTCCCGGGCCAACTCCTCATCATCACGCGCAACCAGGAAATGTTTAAGCTTTACAACGGCGACACGGGAATCGTAGTCTTCGACGGCAACACGCCCTGCCTCATGCTCAAAAAAGCGCCACCCCAAGGCAGCGAAAGAACCCGCGACGACTTCGTCTTCTACCCACTCTCGGTCCTTCCTGAAGATTCCATCACCACCGCATTTGCCATCACCATCCACAAGTCGCAAGGCTCCGAGTACAAACACGTCACCATGTTCCTGCCGACAAAAATCGGTCACCCCCTCCTCACCAACCAAATCATATACACAGGCATCACCCGCGCCAAGGAGAGCGTTACCATCATCGCAAGCGACGACACATTCAAAGCCGCAGTCACCACCGTCAGCGAGCGCGACACGGGAATTTCGCTATAGTTTTACAATTCTTTGTACCCGCGCCCCCATTTCTGTGTATATTTAAGTAAGAAAAAAATAAAGGAAGAAAAATGGCAACAATAAAAGAACTCAAAGCAAATGGCGCCCCGCGTTTCAAAGTCCCGGGCAAAGAAGAAATCTACGACGCATTCGACCAGTTCCTCGCTGAGAACTTCCTCGGCGAAACCGTCGAAGCCATCCCCGCGGCACCGGCCAACGGCGAATTCGCCCCGCAGGCTCTCGCCCTCTACGCCATCGCGAACACGGGCAAAGGCAACGCAGGCCTCTGGAAAGCAGGCACCGGCACGTCCTCCAAGAACTGGGACCTCAGCTTTTTGCAGGGCATCCTGAATCAGTTCTCCACCCTCCCGGCAGCCACACGCGGCAAGACAGTCTCCGAAATCAAGGAACAGCTCGAAGACTTTGCCTCCAAGAAGTTCGCCAAGAACCCCGCAAACGCCCGTAACGGACTTTTGCATCTCTGCAACCCAAACATCTACGCCCCGATTTATTCATTTGCAGACAAACTCGCAATCTGCAAGGAACAGTCTCGCCTGCTCGAAGATTTCAAGCTTTCGAACCGTTGGGATAGCGGCCTCTTAAAACTCAAAGTCTTCCGCAAAGACGGCTACGTCGCCATCCAAACTGACGAACAGCTCTGCTGGATTTTCGACAAACTCTCCGTAATGCACAAAATCGAAGACGAAGAATTTGAACAATTCATGAAGAACTACTTCACCGCTCCGAAAAAGAGCACCGCAAAGAAGAAGTAATTAAAGCGTCATCCTGACGCGAAGCGAAGACAACCTCAAAAGGCGAGTATTGCAGCCATGCTTACATGGCTATAACCGAGCCGAAGAGGTTGGGGCTTGCCCCATCCAGTTACATTTCACACAGCACATCGCCCGCAATTACGCGGGCGATTTTTTTTGTTATCGTCGCAAGTAAAAAGACTTGTGCAGACAACATCTGCACAATAAAAAACTATTTGAGGAAGATGAACCTGTAAAATTTTCTTAAGCCCCTTGCCAGTTTTTTGGATATTAGGTACATTACATCTCAGCGCGTCATTCCGTCAAAAGGAATGATGCGCTTTTGCTTTATTTAGTTTTACCATATTGCAAGGGCGTTCCTAGAAACAACAATAAACACAGGAGGGCCTATGGCTAAAAAAGAAATTGTCGCTTATCCTCAGCAGATGTTCGAGAATATCAAGCACGTTGACGAAAACGGAAATGAATTTTGGTTCGCAAGAGAGTTGCAAAAAGCCTTAGAATATACCGAATATGGCAAGTTTCTACCTGTGATAGAAAAGGCTATCGAAGCATGTCGGAAAACTGGCTTTGATGAGGGAAACCATTTCGCCCACGTGAGCGAGATGGTCAGAATCGGAAGCGGAGCAGAAAGAAAAATGGATAGCTACAAGCTTTCCCGTTATGCTTGTTACCTGATTGTAATGAACGGGGACCCCCGTAAAGAAGTGATAGCCCTTGGTCAAACATATTTTGCCGTTAAAACCCGTCAAAAGGAACTTTCTGATGAAGTTGCACAGCTTTCAGAAGACGAAAAACGTTTGGCTATTCGCGATGAGGTTACGATTCGCAACAAATTCCTAGCCAGTTCTGCGAAAGCAGCTGGTGTTGAAACGCCCGTGGATTATGCGGTGTTCCAAAATCGCGGATATCAGGGCCTTTACAACGGCTTGGGAATGAAAGACATTCACAAGCGTAAAGGTCTCAAGAAAAACGAACAAATACTGGACCACATGGGAGCCACCGAACTTGCGGCGAATCTGTTCCGTATCACGCAAACAGACGACAAACTCCGTCGTGAAAACATCAAGGGAAAAGAATTGGCAAATGAAACTCATTTTGCCGTAGGCAAGAAAGTTCGCCAAACAATCGCCGAACTTGGTGGAACAATGCCAGAAAACCTCCCCACGCCCAAAATCAGTACTAAAAAGTTGAAACAGGAACGCAAGAAAACCATCGCGAAGAAATAACAAATCTCGCCAAAAGAGTTCCCATTTCATTTTGACGCACCGATTGTTTCACTGGCGAAACACCGACCGTCACTTTCTGAAATACCAGTCACTCCTGCGACATTCCAACCGCATTTTTCGGCCACCCACGCACACATTTTCGCACATTTTTCACCGCGTTTTCCATCAAAAACCGCGATTTTTCATCAAATTTCGCCATTTTCGCAATTTTCGCCATCACCTCACAAAAAAATTTTTCCACTTATCCCGCCAAATTGAAAAAGTTGGCACGGCTTTAGCTTAAAGTAGGGTGTAAAACAAAAGGGCCAACGGTAAACGCCGAGCCCGCAACAAAAAGAGGTTAAAATTATGATGAACACACAGATCCTTCCGAACGCTTTCTATGGTATCCAGAACTTCATTGACAGCTTGAACGCCGCAAAGGCACAGGGCGAATGCACTTACACGCCGAAGGCAGACTACTACGAAACCGAAGGCGGCTTTGCTCTCGAAGTCGAGCTTCCGGGTGTCAAGAAAGAAGACATGGACATCCAGGTCGAAAAGAATATCTTGACCGTCAAGGCGACCCGCGCACGCAAGGACGAAAAGTTCACTTACGAACGTAGCTTCCGCTTGGCAGACGATATCGATACCGAAAACATTAAAGTCTCCTTGGAAAACGGTATCCTGAAATTCGACCTTACCAAGAAAGCTCAGGCTGCAGCCCGCAAAATCACCATCGCCTAAAAAGCGATCGGGCAAACGCCTAAAATTTCATAAGCTCCTTTTTCATACAACTCCTCCTTAGAACAAAAAATTCCCGGCAGCGATGTCGGGAATTTTTTTTATTTGTCATGCCCGCGAATGATGTGAACCCCGAAAGTTGGACACAACTTTCGGGGTTTTCATGTATAAAAAACACACAGAAAAAGAGTGGGCCAAGGCCTTGGAAATGTACCAAGAGGGATATGCTTCCACTATTATTTCAAGAACAACGGGCATAGATAATCGAACTCTACGGCATCGATGTCGACAGTACGAGATAACCGGTGTCTGGTACACAGGAAGAAAAACGAACATCCGTTCAAATGCAGAACTAAAAAAGTCTGTCATAAGAGCCGTTGAACAACAATCGCTATCTTTGGACGTAGTTACCGTCAAATACGGAATAAGCCGTCATTGCCTGCAGGCCTGGCTGCGCAAGTTCCGTCATGGCGGCTACGAAGAACTTCTTGCAACAAAGCCCAAAGGGAGGCCTCCAAAGATGTCGATGTCAAAGAAACGCCGTAAGGAACTGAGCGAAGTTGAGCGTTTAAGGGAAGAGGTGGCATACCTAAAGGCGGAGAACGCCTACCTAAAAAAATTGAAGGCCCTAGACCAGGAAGAAAATGCCGAGATGTTCGGTATAGGGCCCATGTCGTCCGAGAACTAAGCGACGGGCACGCACTCAAACATCTTCTGAAGGCAAGCGGACTGCCCCGCTCCACATACTACTACAATCTCCGCAAGAAACCGGACCGCTATGCAGCCGAGCGTAAGCGGATCCGGACAGTGCACGCAGAACACCGCGGTCGCTACGGGTGCAAGCGAATCAGTGCGCAAGTAAGGAGCGAAGGCTACTTGATTAACCACAAGACAGTCTACAGAATCATGAAGGAAGAAAACCTGAAGAACGTCAGAAGGCGCAGCAAGTATCGGTCCTACAAGGGTGAAATCGGCAGGACCGCACCGAACATACTGAACCGCAACTTCACCGCGACTGGACCAAACCAGAAATGGACTACCGATGTGACTCAGATAAACATAGGTGCAAACAAGTGCTACCTCTCACCGATACTCGACATGTATAACGGGGAAATTGTCTGCTATACCATATCAGATCGTCCCGACCTGAAGATGGTCATGGACATGCTGACAAAGGCCTTCGCCAAGGGTCGAACAAGGAACGGGTTGATACTCCACTCCGATCAGGGATGGCACTACCAGCATGCAAGTTACCAGAAATCGTTACGGGATCACGACATCGTCCAGAGTATGAGTCGCAAGGGTAACTGCCTGGATAACGCCATGATGGAGAACTTCTTCGGCATAATGAAATCAGAGCTGCTCTATCCGAACACCTTCAGGGATATGGATCACTTCAAGGATGAACTCAGAAAATATATCAAGTATTACAACAACGACCGGATAAAACTGCGCCTAAAAGGAATGAGCCCGGTGCAATACCGGACTCATAACACTGTTTTATCCTAACTTTAAACTGTCCAACTTTTTGGGGTCAGTTCACATGGCGGGCATCTCCTTTTCTATTGCCAAAATTTACTTTTTGTACTATATTTCAATTTGCGAATGATTCTCAAATTGAATTTACACGTACTTGACAGGTTGATGGTCGCGCTGGCGCTCTTTTACACGGAGCACCACGTTGAACATCATTGTCATGGCGAGCATTGCCACGTCTGCCATCACCTCCACCACTGTCTGGACTTGATTTCGGAATTTTGCTTTGAGCTCGTTGAAGCACCGATTGAAATCATTTGCCGCTGTTTTCTTTTTAAGTTAGTGAAATTTGCAGTCCTTGTACTGCGCCCGACAACGCTAGTTTCACAAAAGATTTTACTGCTAAATTAACTTTCCAGCAGTACAACTAAATTCTTTTTCAATAGAATCTTGCCATGAACGCCCCAGGACTCGTCTGGGATAACATCAGGCATATTCTTTCTATTGCCCTAAAAAATTATTCAACATTCATAAAAGGTTAAAAATGAAAAAACTTTCATTTTGTTCTTTGGCGTGCGCCATTTTTGTCGCAGCGCTCTTTTCTCTCGTAGCCTGCAACAGCGTTTCCGAAAACAAAAAGCAGGAATCACACGAATTCTCCATCATCACCACCATTTATCCTGAATACGCGTGGGCAAAAGAAATCCTCGGAGCACGCACCGATTCCGTCAATCTCACGTTGCTCATCAAGAACGGCATCGATTTGCACAGTTACAAGCCCACAGCTCACGATGTCGCAAAAATTGCAAGTGCCGACATGGTAATTTACGTCGGTGGCGAATCTGACGAATGGATTAAAGACGCGCTCACAGCATCCCCGAAAAAGGGCCGCGTTGAAATCAATTTGATGGAAGCTCTTGGCGACCGCGTAAAGGCAGAAGAAATCGTCGAAGGCATGCAAGCTGAAGAAGAACACCATCACGAACACGCAGAAGCCCATGAAGCAGACGAACACGAACATCACGCAGAAAAGCATGAACATCATGACCACGAGCACGCCGAAGCGCACGAAGAACACGAGCATCATGACGAACATGCCGAAGCTCACGAGCACCACCATCACGATGAAGAAGTTGAAAATGATGAACACGTTTGGCTCTCGCTGAAAAGTGCCGAAATTCTCGTCAAAAAAATCGCCGAAGAACTTTCCAAAATCGATGTCACCCACGCATCCGCCTACAAACAAAATGCCGATGCCTACATTGCCCAAATCCAGTCACTTGACGCAGAATACCGCACCGCAGTAGAAAGCGCCGCCCGCAAGACAGTTCTTTTCGGCGATCGATTTCCTTTTCGCTATCTGGTGGACGATTATGGCATTAAGTATTATGCCGCGTTTGTTGGCTGTTCCGCCGAAAGCGAGGCTAGCTTTGAAACTATCGCATTCCTCGCAGGAAAAATGGACAGCGAATTCCTCCCGTCAATTTTCATTATCGAAAACGGCAATGACAAAATCGCAAAGGCAGTACTTGCCGCAAGTAAAAAATCCCAGAACGCACAAATTCTCACCATCAATTCAATGCAGTCTATCACAGAAGAGCAAATAAACAACGGCATCAATTACTTATCGCTAATGAGAGCCAACTTGGAAAACTTGAAAAAGGCTTTGAACTGATATGTTTCTGCTCAAGTGCAACAAATTAACACTAGGATACAACAACAAAGACATTCTTCACAGTTTTGATTACGGGATTCATTCCGGCGAATACCTCTGCATCATCGGCAGAAACGGCTGCGGAAAAACGACATTTTTGCGCGGCCTCGCCGGAGTTTTACGCCCAAAATCTGGGAAGATCGAACTTTGCGACAATCTCAGGCGAAACCAAATCGGCTACTTGCCTCAAATCACGATAGCGCAAAAAGATTTCCCGGCATCTGTCGAAGAAATCGTCCTTTCGGCATTTCAAGGGAAAAGCCTGTTGTTGCCATTTTATGGGAAAGCCCTCCGCAAGCGCGCAAACGAGTGCTTGGAACTCACGCGGACAGAGAATCTGCGGAAAGAAAGTTTCCGCGAACTTTCTGGCGGTCAAAAGCAGCGCGTTCTTTTGGCGAGAGCTTTGTGCGCTGCCGAGCGCTTGTTACTTTTGGACGAGCCCGTCACAGGGCTTGATCCCGAATCATCGCAGAATATGTACAACATCATCAAGGACCTTCACGAAAATAAGAACATGACTATCGTGATGGTCACGCACGACGTTGAGGCCGCACGCAACAATGCCACCCGTGTTTTGAATTTTAATGAAATAGTGCAATAATCATGCTTGACAAACTATTCTTCTACCTAGACTTCCCTTTTGTACGCTACGCGATTATTGTCGGAACGCTCATCTCGCTATGTTCCTCGCTTTTGGGCGTCACGCTCGTTCTCAAGCGGTACTCCTACATAGGCGATGGACTTTCGCACGTCGCATTCGGAGCGCTCGCGATTGCTGCAGTTCTTAAAGTCACGAACAACATGCTCATCATTTTGCCCGTGACCGTAGCTGTTGCAATTTTACTCCTTTGCGGTAGCAGAGACTCGCGTTCGGGCATACAAATCAAGGGTGATGCCGCCATCGCCATGGTTTCGGCTGGGGCCCTTGCCATAGGCTATTTGCTGGTGAACATATTCTCGTCATCGGCAAATGTCGCGGGCGATGTCTGCACAACGCTATTCGGCTCCATGTCCATTCTCACGCTCAAGCCGACAGACGTTTACCTTTGCGTAATCCTTTCTGCAATCGTCCTCGTAACATTCGTCCTCTTTTACCACAAGATTTTTGCCATCACGTTTGACGAAAATTTTGCACGTGCAACAGGCGTAAATGTCAACGCATTCAATCTCCTTATCGCCATCATCATCGCAGCGATTATAGTCCTTGCCATGAATCTCGTTGGCGCGTTACTCGTTTCGGCACTCGTCGTATTCCCCGCACTTTCCGCCATGCGAGTTTTCAAAAGCTTTTTCACAGTAACCGTTGCCGCAGCTGTAATTTCCGTCGTCTGTTCCCTCACCGGTATCATCATTGCCATCCTCGCTGGAACTCCTGTCGGTTCAACGATTGTCGCTGCCGATATTGTCGCATTCCTCATCTGTTACACAACAAGTTTCATCCGCTGTAGGAGAGCTTAACGTCATCCTGAGTCCCGGAACGGAGTCCGGGATAAACTCCGCGAAGGATCCATATTTTTTGGAGATCAAATTTTGCATAAGTTATTTACAATTTTTCTTCTACTCCTTTTCACAACAGCAACATTCGCCAAGGAAAATTCCAGCATTGTCGACATTGATCTCACGCGAATGAGTAGCACCATGGTTTACTCGATGGTTTACCAAATGGTCACTGACCCGCAAAAATACGTCGGCAAGCGCATCAAAATGAAGGGAGCCTTTTCGAGCTATTTCGATGAAGAAGCAAACCAACGTTTTTTCGGTTGTGTTATCAAGGACGCCCTCGCCTGTTGTTCACAAGGTCTCGCATTTGAGCTAGCCAAGCCACGCAAGTTTCCAAGCGAATACCCATCCGAAGGCACATCCATCACCATCATCGGCACATTTGAATTTGAAAAAGTAGAAGACGGCATCGGTTTCCCAATAATCAAAGACGCCAAAATGTTCAGATAAGATTTCACCCATACAAAGGAAAAAAATGAAAATCAAACATCTCTCTCTTGCCGCGCTCTGCGCGTTCTTTGCCGCATGCAGCGACAGCAATTCCACCTCCACCGATCAGCACGAGCACTTCGAAGCCGAAGGTTGGAACCTCTATTGGCCCGACTGGAAACTCGCCTACAGTGTTTACCAAGGCAAAGAAGACAAGAGCCTCGAAACGCTCCGCGTCAATGCAAATTGCCTTAGCGAACATTTGACCGTCAAGTTCCTCGATGACGAAAAGAAAGAAGTTTCCGCACCCAAGGACAACGAGCACACACTTGGCTGGAGCATTGGCGACGAATCCATCCTTGACATCGAAGCATGTGGCAGTTGGGGCTTCCACCTGAAAGGCGTCAAGGAAGGCGAAACAACGCTGACTCTCAAAGTCAAGCATCACGACCATGCCGACGCACGTACGCCGGAAATTCGCATCATTGTCGACAAAGCCTTGAAGGCAGAAGATTGCCCGTTCCAGGACGACGATGATGAATAACACCCTTTTTAGGGCTGTCATGGGGAGCCTCCTTTGCGGAGGCTTCCTTCATTTTTCTCTTGCCCAAGAATTTATCCAAGATTTAGGCAATTCAACAGTTGTCGCCGAACAATCTAGCGAAACAATTTTAAATGGTCTTCGCGAAGACGAAGTTTTAAAAGACGAAAAACTCGATCGCAAAATTTCTACAACTATTGCAGAGACTATAAAAAACGAGCCCGACATTGCCATCCGTTCGATGGGTCCCGCCGCCGCACGCCCTGTCATCAAGGGGCTTTCAGGCAGTCACGTCACACTTACCGAAGACGGTTCCTTTTGCGGAGACATGAGTGCAACATCGCCCGATCACGCCGTCGCATCCGAAGTCCTGACCGCACACAAATTGCGCATCACGCGCGGACCGCAAATTCTCGCACAATCTTTCGCCACCGCAGGCGGCGTCATTCAAGTAAATCACCAAGACATTCCCTACGATGATTCGCTCTTCCACGGTTACATTGCAAACTACGCCGAAACAGGCCAACCAGGATTTGCAACCGTTATCAGCGCAAATGCCAACGTTCACGGCGTTTCGCTCAAAGGCGAAGTTTCTGCACGTAACATGGGCGACATGGAAACATCCAAAGGCACGCTCAAAAATACGGATATCGAAAACAGGAGTATTGCCATCGGCGCAGCTTACAGTCTCGACCGATTCAAGTTCGGAGCCTCATTCCGTTCCTTCAATTCCGATTATGGCATTCCCGGCGGATTCATCGGTGGTCACCCCAACGGCGTAGACATTGAACTATCCAAACGCGATTTTACTTTGCAAGGACTGTACATTCCCGCAGCCCGCCCCGACACACTCAACATTATCTTCCGTTACAATCAATACCACCACAAGGAATTTGAGACAAAGAAATACATCGGCGCAGAATTTGCCGTCAATCAAGCAAACTTGCGCATTGAAAAATTCATCGCCAATAGCGGTCCATTTTTCGGCATTTGCCTCGGCACCGAACTCGATAGCCGCTCTGTTGAAATGGGCGGTTACGTCTTTACGCCTCCCACCAATTCTTACGCCGCATCGCTATTTTCCATTGCTAGCTTAAACGGATGGGATGGTTTAGAAATTACCTTATCCGCACGACTTGGCGGAGCATTTTTCAGACCTCGCGAAAGTGTCGTTGCAGACAAAGACGCTATTGAAGACCGCAATTTTGCATTATGGGCTTTCGCTGCCGAATTTTCACAAATCGTCGCCCCCGGGAAATTCCTGACACTTGATGTATTCCGCACCACGCGCGCCCCGACCATTGAAGAACTCTACAACCAAGGTCCACATCTCGCCGCCTACACTTACGAACGCGGCTATCACAAGCTCGATGCCGAAAGCGGTTACGGAGCAGAACTCGAATTTCGAGATTACGGCGAGCACTTCAACTGGCGAGCCTCAACACACATCACCTGGTTCCTGAATCACCTTGCGCCACGCGCCACTGGAGACACCAACTGGTCCCAACTTTTGCCGATTTATCAAGTCAGCGGAGACGACGCTCTCCTCATGGGCGCAAACGCATCCATCGAGACTTCTGCAGAGCAGGGATTCTATGCCCAAGCAGGCGCAAGTTATGTTTGTGGATTCTACCAGAACGAAAACTGGAGCGACATGCCACAAATTCCGCCGTTCCATTTTCACGCCGAAATGGCTTACATCTGGCAACACGTTCGCGCAGGCTTCAACACGGAATTTGCGCTCGCGCAAAACCGCTTAGACCGCTACGAACAACGCACCCCCGGCTACATCACGTTCGGTGCGCTCCTAGAATTCCATTGGGCGCACACACTCGCTAATTACAGCATCATCCTTCGTGGCGATAACTTGTTCAATGCCGATGTTCGCAACCACCTCTCGCGCCTCAAATCCGTCATGCCCGAGAAAGGACGCAATATAAGCATCCTCGCCAAGGTCGAGTTCTAAAAACGATGATTCGCATTGTCCCCCCGGTCACTATGCCGGGGTCGCCATTCCCTATTACATAAAGTGCCACCATATGGTCTTTCTCGCGCGATATTTGTATATTCTTTAGCGTAAAAAAGAAGAATTACGATGGCCGATAAAGAATTGCTTGATAAAGAAGTTTTAAAGACCGTTAGCCGCATTGAACTTTCTGTGCGCGGCACGCTCGACACCGTGATGACCGGAGCTTACCACAGTTCCTTCAAAGGCAACGGTATGGAATTCAGCGAAGTTCGCGAATACATGCCCGGCGATGACGTGCGCACGATTGACTGGAACGTGACCGCCCGAACCGGCACGCCTTACGTCAAAAAGTTCATCGAAGAACGCGAAATGACCATGCTCCTCATGGTCGATGCTTCAAGCAGCTCCGAATTCGGTTCTGGCAAGCAAATGAAAGGTGAAGTCATGGCAACGCTCACGGCTCTCCTCGCGTTTGCCGCCATCAAGAACAACGACAAGGTCGGCCTCCTCATTTACACCGACCAAGTCGAACTTTTCATCCCGCCCGAGAAAGGCCGCAAGCACGTGTTGCGCCTCATCCGCGAAATTCTCTACTTCAAGCCGCAGCACCACGGCACCAATACGCAGGTCGCCCTCGAATACGCCGGCAAGATTCTGAACCGCCGCGCCGTGGTCGTCGTGATGAGCGACTTTTTGGATGAAGGTTTCGAAAACGCGTTCAAGATTTTGCGCAAGCGCCATGACGTTCTCGCCGTATCCGTCGTGGACCCGCGCGAAATGGAACTCCCGCCCGCAGGCCTCGTAGAACTCGAAGACCCCGAAACCGGCGAGACACTTTTGATTGATACCGGCGATGCCGCCTTCCGCGAAGCATTCGCCCGCGAAGCCAAACGTCAAGGCAAGGCAACCAAGGAACTCTTCCAGCGCATGTCGATTGACTTTGTCCGCATCGAGACTCACGACGACTTCAAGGAAACAGTCGCCCCGCTCATCGAGCACTTCCGCCGCCGCGCTCGCGCTGCTAGCAGATAACAAACATTCAACATTTTGGACGACTCAGTTGAACTTGTCATTCCGGCCTACCTGTCCTCGCTTGACGGGGACGAGCCGGAATCTCCTTTTATTAGCAAAGCTTTCTAAACCGTTGCCGGTCTATACCCGAGCAATTTCATGCTGTAAAGCGCAGTGCCCTTGCTGATGCTGCGAACGCCCGTAGCGTATCCGAAAATTTTCCGCAGCGGGACGTCGGCTTTCAAAAAGTGCGTTTTGCCATCGCCTTCGATTTCTTTCACCCTGCCGTCACGCGCCTGGATATCGCCCGTCACAAGCCCTGCGAAATTCACCGGGCATTCAAGCGAAAGTTCCATCACAGGTTCATACAATTGCACATCCGCAGGCTTCACAAGTTTCGCCACCGCATCGGCACAGCACTTCTTGATCATCGGCGGGAGCGCCCCTTCTGTCCATTCAAAGCGATGGACTTCAAAACGCACACCGACAAGCGGACCCTTGCCGAGCACGCCAACTTCAGTCGATTCCAAAAGTGCCGAGCGCACACCTGCCAAAATTTCAAGCGGAGCCTTTTCCATAAATTCCGCCGACAAGCGAATGTCATGCGCATCACCTTCTAGCGGAGAAGCCGAGATACTGATAGACATCTTATGCGGGCCAATCTGGAACGTATTTTCAGCAGGTCCTACAGCACGGCACAAGCGTTCTTGCCAACGAACTTCGGGGCTCCCTGCACGCACTTCGCAACCAAATTCACGTTTCAATCGAGCAAGCAAAACATCAAGCTGCACCTCGCCCACGGTATGCAAATACCAGAATCCGCCATCGTCCTTTTGCACGCGGAAACTCGGATCCATACGCGCAAGCACCGATAGGCTGCGCTCCACGTGGGCATAATCTTCCGTGCGCACACATTCCACACGTGTCTGCAACAACGGCAAATAATTTTCGCTGATCGACGGCGCGGCATTCCCAGTAGCAGTTCCGGCGGCATTCCCATTCAGCGCGGCATTTTCAACAACATTCCCCGCCGCATCTCGCTCCGCACTCTCGCTGCACATTCCACAACCATCTAACCAAATCACCTGCCCGAGTTCCGTTTCAAACGGTGAGACCATCGCATAAATATCGCCCGAACGGATTTCATCCACAGGCAAAAGCATATTCGCCTTGAGCCTCGAAAATTCAAAACCTGCCGGCCAATCACGGCGCAACAAATCCACATGACTGCGGAACAGCGAAATCTCGCCCACGCCACGGAAATGCCTCAGGCGCACAACTTGCCCAAGCTCATTTTCACCAAACGTCGGGACTTCCGGCAAAAAGAACGAAAGCGCCGTCACAAGGCTGCGAATGCCAAAGCCTTCCAACGCAGAACCCGCATAGCAAATCACATACTCATCGCTTGCAGCAAGCGATTTGAGCCCACGCAAAAGCATCTTCGGCGGCACCGGCTTATTTTCTAGTGCAAGCGACAAAATTTCATCATCAAAGTTGCTTGCAAATTCCACCGCCTCATCGTAATACTTTTTCAAAAGCGCACGTTCTTCCGCCGCACTCGCATCCGATTCCCAACCATCATCGAGAACTTCCGCACCCGATTCCGAATGCACCAAACGGCTCTGGCTCAGCACATCGAGCATCGCGCACATCTTGCCATTTTTAAACTGCGGCACAGACATGAGCACCGGGCGCACGCCAAGCGTTTCTTCAATGTTGATGAGCGTTTCATCCAGCGAGTAATCGGGATTATCGAGCTTATTTACAAATAAAATCGTACGCACGCGGGATTCGAGCAATTTGCGAAACGATGCAAGCGTCTGCGTCTCAACGCCACTTGCGGCACTCACCACAAGCACAGCGCCTTCCACAGCCGTAAGCGCCATATCGACTTCGGCACCAAAGTCGACATGCCCCGGCGTATCAATAAAATTGAACCATGTATTTTTCCATTCGAAATGCGCCACGCCACTTTCAATCGTGATGCCGCGTTCCTTTTCTTCGGGCATGTAGTCCATCGTGGCTAAGCCATCTTCCACGCGCCCCGGGCGGTGAATCTCGCCCGCCGCGAAAAGGATTCTCTCAGAAAGTGTCGTCTTGCCCGCATCAACGTGGGCGAGAATGGCAATATTTCGAATCGGCTGTTTCATAAGCCCAAAGATACATTTTTACCGGTTCATGAACGAGAGTTTCAGCGCATTCTTGTAGAGTCGATTTGCCCAAGCTTCGTGGCTTGCAGATTCGCCATAAAGATCATCCAGAATCGTCCGGATCCCAGCCACGCCGCCACCCTTTTTCAAGATGTACACCACAAGCAGGCTAATCACGCCAAGCGACGAGTTGATAATATCCAAATCCGTATTTGCAAGCTGGAATGCGGCCAAGTGGTACGCATCATCGGAATTTTCCTTGATGAGTTTATCCACATCTGCAAGCGTATTGAAGCGCAAGAATTTTAGCGCCTTCAAGAAAGGCATCATCGACGACTCGTGAATTTCCGCCTGGTTGATTGCCGCAATACGCTGGTTCAGCTTGTCAAATGGTCGCAATTTCAGATAATTCGTAAACGAGTCGCCATTCAACGCCACCTCATCAAAGCGCCCTGAATGCACAAGCGACTGCACATGATATCTGTAATTGTTAATTTCCGTTCGAATCTTGCAGAACTGTTCATCGACAAGTTCAAGCATGCCCGCCAAGCGATTCAAATTGCGCAAGTATTCATGCGGAATTTCAAAGCCCGACTTGTAACCCGTATCGTGATCCAGCGTAGCCCACACATGTTGCAAAGCCGTACGCATCTGGATTTCAAATCGAATTTCATTGAGCTCAGGGCATTCCGAATCTTCGAACAGCGTTTTCGGGATAGTGCATATAAAATGCAACGAGTTATAGCCAAAGCTATCGAGCTCGTGCATTTTGCGTTTGTCAACGCTATTTTTCCAGTCAATTTCAAACAAGCTCTCGACAAGCGCTGCGATTTTATCCACATCGTCGTTATAGAACGCAATCACGCGGGCACCCAAAATATCGGTCAAATCAGTCAGAGATTTGTACTTGCCATTTTTACGTTCAAGTTTTTCGGCAAGGCTTGCTTCGGCCTTGATTCGCGCTTCAACAGCAGTCACATAGATGTTATTCTCTGCCACTTTTTTCTTGAGCAAGTCGCAAACAAAATCTCTCAACCGTTCATAAATCGGCATCTTTTCGCGATAATCCTCAAGGATCATCGTTTCAGCAGGATTCAGCCCATATTTTTCAACAGAGTCTTCGCTCATTATTTTCTACCGCCAAATATCTTTTCAATCAAGTCCGTAAATTCCGCATACGCAAAAGTTCCTTCGAGTTCTTTCAACGATGCAGCCAAACCGCGATAATGCCATTCGTGTTCCTTAATATCGGTCACGTGGAAAATCTTCCAAAGCTCATCGCCTTTTTGGACAAAATCACGATAAATGATTCGTGCATTGCTTAGCTTATCGCCCATCGCCACAATCTTTGCATCGCGACTGGCCCCAGCCAAGCGATCAATCGCTGCCTGTTTGCGGGAATGCCAAGAATCCGATTCGCTCACGCCTTCCATGAACACGTCCGATTCTTCTTCCACAAGTTTTGCCACGCGCGGCCCAAACTCGCGACTGATATCATCCAACGTAACAGACGTATCTTCAACGGTATCATGCAAAGCGGCAGCCGCCATCAATTCCTGGTCATCAGTCATGGTCGCTACAATTTCCACAGCCTCCATCGGGTGGACAATATACGGGAAACCTTTCCCGCGGCGCCCCGTACCGGCATGCGCCTTGACCGCAAAAACAATCGCCTTGTCGAGAACAGAAGTATCCATTTTTAGTCCTCCAGGAAGTACTGAACATTGGTCACTACGCGCACGTTCTTGATAAACGGCGTATTCTCATCGCGGTCGCTAATGGAGAACTGGCCCTGCGTAGCCGTCTTGATTTTACCGAGCTTGCTTTCGGAATCCGTTGCAAACTTTTCAGCAGCGGCACGAGCATTTTTATTCGCCTCGTCAATCATCGCGGGCTTGATTTCGTTCAGGCCATTGAAACTGTAAATTTTGCGGTAGCGGTAATCATCGCCACTGAATGCAATACCCTGTTTCAGGAGTTCGCCCTGCTTGCCCATGATTTCACGGACGCGGTCCACATTCTTCGATGCAACCGTCGTCACCACAGTCGCAATGTAGCGGAACGGACGGCGGTTATCGCCATAGCGTTCACCCTGGGCATCTTCTATTTCCGGAGCAGACCAGCTAATTTCAGCCGCATCCACACCGTTTTCGCGCAGGAACTTCGCAAGCGTCGCATTCTTCGTTTGCACAGCATCATGAATCAACGAAAGGTCATTCCCGACTTCTTTGTACACAATAGGCCAAATCACAAAATCGGCTTTGACCTCACGCTCCGAGAGCCCACGGACTGACACAACACGGTCGCGATCTTTCGTATGGATCATAGCGCAATAGAGGAACGCGCCAAGCCCGAGAATACCAATAGCCAACAACAAAGCTTCTTTAACTCTAGACATATATTTCTCCTTCGCCGCAAAACACCCACGGCTATAAGTTTAATATACAATCTTTAAGCGCCGTGACTTCCCGCTTTTTCTATATTTTCCCCCATAACAAAAACCCGCGTGTGCGGAAAGGATAATCTATGTCTAAACTGACTGATTCTAAGGAATGGAAGGCCCTCGAGGCCCATGCCGAAGTCGCCAAGACTTGGCAGATGAAGGAACTCTTCGCGAAGGACCCGACTCGCGCCGACAAGTTCAGCGCCGAAGCCTGCGGACTCTTCCTCGACTACTCCAAGAACATCATCACCGACGAAACCATGGCTAAGCTCCAGGACCTCCTGAAGTCCGCCAACTTCGAAGACATGCGCGCCAAGTACTTTGCTGGCGAAAAGATTAACACCACCGAAAAGCGCGCCGTGCTCCACACCGCACTTCGCTACAAGGGCAACGATCCGATTTGCGTCGATGGCAAGGATGTCATGCCTGAAGTTCGCGCCGTGCTCAAGCACATGGAAGACTTCACTCACCTCGTCCGTAGCGGCAAGTGGAAAGGCCAAAGCGGCAAGTCCATCAAGTATGTGGTGAACATCGGTATCGGCGGTTCCGACCTCGGTCCGGTGATGGTCACCGAAGCTCTCAAACCGTATGCAGAAAAGCCGATCGCAGGCGAAACTTCTCCGGAAGTCTACTTTGTTTCTAACATCGACGGCACCCACATGGCCGAAACCCTCAAGAAGGTGAACATCGAAGAAACGCTCTTCATCGTTGCTTCCAAGACGTTCACGACTCTTGAAACCATGACGAACGCCGAAACCGCAAAGGCAGCCGTCCTCAAGGCATTCAACGGCGACAAGTCCGCTATCGCAAAGCACTTCGTCGCACTCTCCACCAACACCGAAGCTGTTTCTGAATTCGGTATCGACACTGCAAACATGTTCGAATTCTGGAACTGGGTTGGCGGCCGCTATTCTCTGTGGTCTGCAATCGGTCTCTCCATCGCTCTCCGCATTGGCTTCGAAAACTACATGAAGCTCCACCAGGGCGCATACGAAATGGATCAGCATTTCAAGACCGCTCCGGCCGACAAGAACCTCCCGGTCATCCTCGCCCTCATCGGCGTTTGGTACAACAACTTCTTCGGCGCATCCAGCTACGCCATGCTCCCGTACGACCAGTACCTCCACCGCCTCGCCGCCTACTTCCAGCAGGCAGACATGGAATCCAACGGTAAGACTGTTGATCGCGATTCCAAGCGCGTGAACTACCAGACGGGTCCGATCCTTTGGGGCGAACCGGGTACGAACGGCCAGCACGCCTTCTACCAGCTCATCCACCAGGGCACCAAGATGATTCCGTGCGACTTCATCGCCCCGGCAAACAGCCACAACAAGATTGGCGATCACCACCAGAAGTTGCTCTCCAACTTCTTCGCTCAGCCGGAAGCTTTGATGAACGGCAAGACTCTCGCCCAGGCTCAGGAAGAACTCCGCGCCGCCGGCAAGTCCGAAGAAGAAATCGCATTCCTCGCTCCGCACAAGGTATTTGAAGGCAACAAGCCGACGAACTCCATCATGATGGACTACGTGAGCCCGGAACGCCTTGGCGCTCTCATTGCCATGTACGAACACAAGATCTTCACACAGGGCGTTATCTGGAACATCAACAGCTACGACCAGTGGGGTGTTGAACTTGGTAAACAGCTCGCCAAGAAGATTCTCCCGGAACTTGCAAAGGCTGACGCCGAACTCCACCACGACAGTTCCACTAACGGACTGATCAAGTGGTATAAGGCCCACCAGGCTTAATCGCATGTCATCCCGGACTCCGTTCCGGGATCGCCATTGCCAAACGCAATTAAAAAAGTCGCAGCACTCCGCTGCGGCTTTTTTTGTATATCCCAAAAACCTCAATCAATTCTAAAAAAAATGAATTAACGTAACTTTTTTTACACATTTGTCTTTTTCTTATATTATTTTTCAAGAACACATTAAACTTCAAAAAAAAAGGTTGTAGGGATGTCAAACACGTTTGTGGGTCAACTAGACGGTGCAAATTTCATGCTTTCTCCAAACGAGGACATGAAAGAAGGTTTATTTAAACAATACGAAAGAGTCATCGTAAAAAGCATTATCACTTCTTTTGGTCTAGATTTTTTGATTTCCGACAGGAACGGCGGAGACGTCGATACCATACACAATATCCGCAACAATCCCAACGATTACAAAAGCGAACGCAACAAGCAAAACTATGAGAACCGCGGGGCATACAATTCCAACGAATACCACGGAAATTCTCAATACATAGAAACTAACAGATATTATAGCAATCAAAAGAAAAACAGCAATCTCTACGACTCCTACACAAACAAAAAGATTGCCCCCAATGAAAAAATGGACTTGGACCACGTTGTTTCCGCCAAGGAAATCCATGACGATCCAGGCCGCGTGTTATCAGGCCTCTCCGGAGTAGAACTAGCCAACAGTCCCGAAAATCTCAAGCCAACAAATCCGCATACAAACCGCCAAAAGAAAGCGGACACAATGGATGATTACCTTGAAAAGCATGGTGACGAATACACCGATAAAGAAAAAGCCCGGATGAGAGAAACCGACAAAAAGGCAAGATCTTCCATTGAAGCAAAAATCAACAAAGCTTATTATACAAGCCCCGCATTTTGGCAAGATTCAGCTATTGCAGCCGGCAAAGTCGGTTTGAAAATGGGTTTAAGACAAGCTCTCGGATTTGTCTTTGTCGAAATATGGTTTGCCATCAAAGAGGAATTCGAAAAAGTAAACTCTGTCTTAAGTATGGATGCCAGCGAATTTTTCAATTCATTGGGCAACGCCGTCAAAAGAGGCATTGAGAACTGCAAGAAAAAATACAAGCAGCTTCTTGAATCATTCAAGGACGGAGCTTTAGCCGGCATATTATCAAGTTTAACAACCACATTGTGCAACATATTCTTCACGACAGGCAAGAACATCGTTCGCATCATTCGACAGGCTTGGACCTCTATTGTCGAAGCACTTAAAATACTCTTTATTAATCCAGATCAGCTTCCCTTTGGCGATCGCATGCTCGCCTTTACCAAAGTCATTGCAACAGGAGCAAGCGTTGTCACTGGCGTTCTGATCAACGAAGCGGTAGCCTCAACAGCATTGGGCCAGATTCCCGTTGTCGGCGAAGTTGTTTCCGTATTCTGTGGCGCATTTGTAACCGGTATAATGAGTTGTACTTTACTCTATATTTTGGACACAAACCCTCTCGTAAAAAAAATTGTCACCATGTTGAATTCGTTTAAATCATCATGCGATATTTACATGGATCGTTTAAGAGAAGAAGTCGCATACCTTGAAAAATATGCAGCAAAATTGATGGAAATTAACCTGGACTCTTTCAAGAAAGAAGTCAAGGCATTCTCTTCCATTTCAGAAGAAATCAGTTCTGCACCAAACGAACTCGCGCTAAATAACATTTTGGAAAACGCCTATAAAAAATTGGGTTTCCAAAAGCCATGGGAAAAAGCAGGGTTCAATTCTTTTGACGATTTTATGAACGACAAAAACGCAACAATAATTTTCTGTTAAATACTTCTATAAAAGAAGGAGATTATCATGCCTATACCCCTTATTTTTGGAATCGGAGCCGCAGTAGCAGCAGCAGCAGGAATTGGAGCCGGAGTCAAAGGCGGAATGAAAATGAAAGAAGCCAGCGATTCAATAAAGGCTGCCGAAGCTAGAAACCAAAGGAATATCGATCTGCTAAAGCAACGTCAGGAAGCAACACAACAAACATTGGAAAGCCTAGATCATTCAAAAAAAGAAATCGAAAGAAGTTTCGGCGAATTCGTAAACGTTTTTGAAAAAATCAAGAACCCGCCCGAATTCAATGAAATTAAAAAGGAAAACTTCAAAATTTCCGAATGTGACATATCCAATTTAAAAGACACATCAATTGCAGCAGAAGCGCTTATCGGAATTGGCATCGGTCATTTAGTATCCGGAGGTGGCATAGCCCTAGGATCGGCCTTTTTAGCAGGAGCAACCGCGGGCATCAGCCTTCTTGCAGAAGGGATTGCATTTAGCATAACTGGCTCTAAACTTGAAGACAAAGCAAAAGAAATTACCCAAAAAGTAGACAAAGCCGAAAAGCAAATAGACAAAATCATCTATTTTTTGCAGGATTTAAAAAGCACCGCTATAGATTACAGACAAATTTTACTTCGCGTAGACGCAAATTACGAAGAGCACCTGAGACGTCTAAAATTGCTTGTCATAGACAATCAAAAATGCGATTACAAACTTTACACAAGCGATGAAAAACTCCTGTTAAAAAACACTATTTTGCTTGTCGGTCTCCTGTATGAAATGTGCAAAGTCAAGCTCGTCATTCCAGGCAATTCCAACGATGACATAGGCACGGTTAATAATTCTGAAGTCTGGGAAAAGAAAACCAAGGCTAACGAATTAATAAATTCGCTCTAAAGAATGACTTTCAAATGTGACTGTTGCGGTCTATGCTGCCGTTCCCTGAAAAAGGTTCCCGCCCTGGCGAACTTTGACAGGGGTGATGGCATTTGCATTCACTTAAGAGACGACAATCTTTGTTCCATATACGAACATCGTCCCGAAATCTGCAACGTAGACTTAATGTACGAAAAGTACTATTCTTCAATTTACACAAAAGAAGAATACTACAAGCTAAACGAAAAGCAATGTGAAAAAATTAAAAGCTGGTTTTAAACCAGCTTTTTCTATATCGAAACGCCCTTTTCCTTGAGCACCGCCATCACCTCGTCATACGGGAGCGGTTTCGAATAATAATAGCCCTGCATGCGGTCGCATCCAATTTCCTTCAAGAAATCCAGATGCTCCTTTGTTTCCACGCCTTCCGAAAGCGTTCCAATATGCAATAGCTTGGCCATTTCCACAATGGCGCGGATAATCACCTTGGACTTTTCCGTGAAGTTTCGCAAGAACATCATGTCGATTTTCAAAAAGTCAAAGTCATAGTCTTTCAGCACGTTCAACGACGAGAAGCCCGAGCCAAAGTCATCCATCCAGACTTCAAAACCGTCTTTCTGGAAGCGCGTCACCTGCTCACGGATATAGCCGTCCTCATCACCATCCAGCACCGATTCCGTAATCTCGATATGAATCATTTCATGCGGCACGTTATATTCTTTAGTCAACCGCGTGAGTTCCTTATAAATGTCACTCAGCTTAAAGTCTAGGCGCGAGAGGTTAAACGAAATCGGAACGCACTTGTTCCCCAAATTCGTTTCCACACGGTATTTTTCGCAAATTTTCTTGAGCACGAACAAGTCCAATTTCTGGATCAAGTGAGCGTCTTCTAAAACGCCGACAAAATCAAGCGGCGGCAAAAAGCCGTGCTCCGGGTCATCCCAACGGGCAAGCGCTTCAAAGCCACAAAGCTTGTTCGTATTGATATCTACGACGGGCTGATAAAAGACCTTGATGTATTCCTTTTCTACAGCCTCGTCAATGTGTGCAATCAAGTACATTTTCAAGCGTTCACGGGCGCCCATTTCATCGGCATAAACGGCGACATATTCATCGTAGACGCCCTTGGTCGTCGCTTCGGCAAGGCGAGCCCGCATAAAGCAACGTTCTACATTTTCATTTTCAACACGCTGCACATACACGCCCGCCTTGAGTTCAAGCACGCCCTGAGTCGAGAAGCTACGAATCTTGTCATGCGCTTCCTTGATTTTTGTCTTCATCCCGGCGGCATCACCTACAACGCGGAACGTATCGCACGACACATGCGTCACATAGCGCTCGCCAAACAGCGTCTTAAACGTATCCGCCATGAACTTCAGCGCACCATCACCTTCTTCAAAGCCAAACCTCTCGTTAAAGGCCTTGAAATTCTCCAAATCAAAGGCGACAAACGCATAGCGTTTCCTCGGGTTCCTAAAAAGCAAGTCCTGCACGTAGTTCGAGAACAGAAGCGCATTCGGGAGCCCCGTCAGCTTGTCATGGTTACGCGCAATTTCCGCCTGTTGCGTCAAGCGCACCGTCCTGAAAATAAGCTTCACCGCAATCGTAAGCGTAAGCCAGAAGAACCACGATACAAAGACAAGGTAATTCAAAAATTCAGGAGTTACCTCGATCATGCGCACGCACACATACATGGCGAGGTTCACTAGCATACTAAATAACGTGACAAAACCCAAGAACCCAAAGCGCGCAAAGATTTGCGTGTTACGGACAAATAAAAGTTCGTTCCAGAGGAGTCTCCACCAAATGAAAATTGCAACCAGGTTCACCAGGGCAGCGCCAATCTGCGTCTTGCCCACCACCATGCCGAGGTAACCCACGCCGACGGAGGCCGAAAGCATGAATAACGACGCAGACCAGTGAATCGAAAGCACCCTCCCAAAAACAAAAATGGCCACAGGAATCAAAATGACTCGACTCATATAGTCCACAATCACATCGAGCAGCAACGGGACCTCGCCCATCATGCACGTAAATAAACGCATTACCCCATGATAAATCAAGTCCGAATAGATCATGTAAGGGGTCAACGAAAAAACAGCGCCCCAAAAAAGCACTTTCTTCAGGTTCTGTTTTTCACCAAGCGCCACCAACGTAAAAAGCAAAAAACCGCTCGCCAACAGCGACGGAAAAAAGAACACATGATTTGCGTAATCCAGAAAATTTATCATTGCTATACCCTAGAGTATCATAAATATAATGTATAATCCCATCCCGTGCACGCAGATGGTGAAAAAACGCACATTTCAGGCGCTATACATTGGAATAAATACTAGGATTTACTTCACTTTACTAAAGTCAAGCCTATCATCAACCGGAATCGGTTCATTCAGGTTTTGAACATTGACGTCCACCGGTTCGGGCGTTCCAGAATTTGACGGCGGCGCAGGCATTTTTGCCATTTGAGCAGACTGGTCATCGCGACCGTCCTTTCGCAATTGCATTTCATCCGGATTGTTTCCAACACCGATTATACCGGGGCAGCCCCTCGGATTATCGCACGCACAACCTAAAACAAACAAAGAAAAGGCAATCAAAACAAATTTCATGATTTTAATATACAAAAGAAGTCATAAATGGACAATTAGTCAACGAAAATCGAGCATAACGAGCTAGGCAGTAAGGACAAAATTTTTAAATTTGGCGCGAAAATCTTATTTGGGAGCAATGTATGAAATCCAAATTACTCTTAACAACATCTATCTTCACGCTTTCCATGCTCTACGGCTGCCTTGACGAGGTGACCGAGGCAAGCGCTCCGAACGTGTCCGAACTCGCCTGCAAAACAGAACCGCTAGACGATGACAGCGGTCTCAAGGTTATCTGCGGCGGTGATTCCGTAGGTGTCGTATTGAACGGCAAAGATGGTAAGGACGGGAAAGATGGCGAAGACGGAAAATCCGGCGCCGATGGTAAAAACGGTAAAGACGGAACAAACGGCAAAGACGGATTATCCTGCTACGTCACCGAAAACGAAGAAATCAACGGATACGACGTGTTCTGCGGCGATGAAAAAAACGGATCCATCGTAAACGGTAAAGATGGAGAAAAGGGGGCCGACGGCAAGGACGGTGATAAAGGCGAAAACGGGAAAGACGGCAAGGATGGTAAAGACGGAACGTCCTGCACGGTTGAAGTAAACGATGACATCGACGGTTTCGACGTCGTTTGCGCAGGCAAGAAGGTCGGCGAACTCCACAACGGCAAAGATGGTGAAAAGGGCGCTGACGGTACGAACGGCACCAATGGTAAGGACGGCAAGGATGGAACTTCCTGTACGGTTGAAGCAAACGATGACATCAACGGTTTCGACGTCATCTGCGGTGACAAGAAGGTCGGCGAACTCCGAAACGGTAAGGATGGTGAAAAGGGCGCTGACGGTACGAACGGTTCCAACGGCAAGGACGGTAAGGACGGAACTTCTTGCAGAGTTGAAGTAAACGATGACATCAACGGCTACGATGTCGTTTGCGCAGGCAAGAAGGTCGGCGAACTCCACAACGGCAAAGATGGTGAAAAGGGCGCTGACGGTACGAACGGCACCAACGGCAAGGATGGTAAAGACGGCTCTTCCTGCACGGTTGAAGTAAACGATGATATCAACGGTTTCGACGTCGTTTGCGCAGGCAAGAAGGTCGGCGAACTCCGAAACGGTAAGGACGGAGAAAAGGGCGCTGACGGTACGAACGGCACCAACGGCAAGGACGGTAAGGATGGAACTTCCTGCACGGTCGAAGTAAACGATGATATCGACGGTTACGACGTTGTTTGCGCAGGCAAGAAGGTTGGCGAACTCCGCAACGGTAAGGACGGAGAAAAGGGCGCTGACGGTACGAACGGTACCAACGGCAAGGACGGTAAGGATGGAACTTCCTGCACGGTCGAAGTAAACGATGATATCGACGGTTACGACGTTGTTTGCGCAGGCAAGAAGGTTGGCGAACTCCGCAACGGTAAGGACGGAGAAAAGGGCGCTGACGGTACGAACGGTACCAACGGCAAGGACGGTAAGGATGGAACTTCCTGCACGGTCGAAGTAAACGATGACATCAACGGCTACGACGTCGTTTGCGCAGGCAAGAAGGTCGGTGAACTCCGAAACGGTAAGGACGCAGTCCTTCCTTCCTCCAGCAGCATCGCTTCTTCAAGCAGTGCAGCACCTTCTAGCAGCAGCAAGGTTTCCTCTAGCAGCGCAACACCTTCTAGCAGTAGCGTTGCATCCTCCAGCAGCGATGCAGTTTCTAGCAGCAGTGAAATTTCCTCTAGTAGCGAAACCCCGTCCAGTTCCAGCGTCGAACAGCTCAGCGAAAAGTGCAAAACGCTCCGCGCCACAACGGACGTATTCAATTCCCTGTACGACGTTCTTGGTTGCACCCGCTCTGACGAAAAGGTAGCCATCATCCTGCGCCACGCCCAACGCGACATTCACAAATACGGCGATGACGATGGCCTCATCGAAGTCGGCAGACAGCAAGCAAAACAAGTCGGCGAGAAACTAAAGGAGCTCAAACTCGACGATTTCTATTATATGTACACGAACGTCAAGCGCACCGCAGAAACCGCACAAATCATCGCCATTAACAAAGGCGAAAACGTTTCGACAGACATCAACGACTGGCACAAACACAACATCGCAAACCTAACCGAAATCAACCAGAACCTGAAAGAATCTTGGTACGTCAAGCCCAATCAAAATGCAAGCAACTGCAAAGGTGGCGCTAGCTGGGGCTGGAGTTCTTACTCCAAAATCGCCTATCAAGAATATGACGACGACAACAACCGTCAAAACTGCGAAAACGCATTCTACCCCATCGACACAAGAATTGAAGCATTCATCGAAAACTACTTTACATACGAACAAATGCACAAGTACACTTTAGCCATTTCGCACGACCAATACCTCGTGCCATTCGTCATTACAATCAGCAACAAAAAAATCCACGATGACGTTAAAAATTCCAAATACGATCTCCGCTTCCACAAGCACGATCGCGACATTAACTGGCAACCAGATTTCAACTACTGGATCAACTACCTCACCGGTGTAGTCCTCATCGTTGATTCCGAAAACAACGTTATAAAGCTTCCCGTCAAAGCTCTCGACGACGGATTCCTGCGCAAATACGAAAATCCATAACATACAAGCTTCAAAGCCCCCGCTCGGGGGATTTTTTCGTAAGTACAAAAACAAAAAACAACGCCCCACAAGGCGTTGTTTTTCAATGTCAAAAAAGGAGATTCCCGCCTTTACGGCAGTTGCGCTTTTCAAGCGCACTGCCCGGCGGCTCGGTCATGGGCTTTCGAGCAAGCTCGACGCCCGCGACGCTCGCCTTTAAGGCACTTCCACAGAATCCAAAATCTTCTGCACGACGGTTTCGGCAGTGACTTCTTCTGCTTCAGCTTCGTAGCTCAGGATCACGCGGTGGCGGAGCACTTCCATTGCAACAGCCTTCACATCTTCCGGCGTCACGTAAGCGCGGCCCTGGATAAACGCATGAGCCTTCGAAGCCTGAGCAAGGCCAATAGAAGCACGCGGAGAAGCGCCCACTTCCACAAAGCCCACCAAGTCGCTACGCTTGATGCTACCCGGATCACGCGTTGCCAAGACCAGGTTCACGATGTATTCGCGCACACGTTCGTCCACATAAACCTGCTTCACGAGCTCGCGAGCCTTCAAGATATCGTCCTTCGTTGCAACAGCCTTCGGCTGGCGGAGTCCTGCACCCGAGACAGCATCGAGAATCTTCATTTCGTCAGCCTTGTTCGGGTAGCTCACCTTCACCTTCAAGAGGAAACGGTCCACCTGGGCTTCCGGCAGCGGATACGTACCTTCCTGTTCAATCGGGTTCTGCGTCGCAAGCACCAAGAACGGTTCGTCCAGCTTGAACGTTTCATCGCCAATCGTGATGTGGCGTTCCTGCATGGCTTCGAGCAAAGCACTCTGCACCTTTGACGGAGCACGGTTAATTTCATCAGCAAGCACAAGGTTCGTAAAGAGCGGGCCCTTGCGCGTTTCGAACTTTGCTTCGCGGGCGTTATAAATCGTCGTACCGAGCAAGTCTGCCGGCAGCAAATCAGGAGTAAACTGGATGCGCTTGAAGTCGAGCGAAACAGCATCGGCAAAAGCCTTCACCGCAGTCGTCTTGGCCAAGCCCGGGAGGCCTTCCAAAAGCACGTGGCCATCTGCCAAAATACCCGTCAGAATGCTTTCGACCATCGCCTTCTGACCAATCACCGTATCTTCAACTTCACGCAGCAAGTTCATGCAAAAAGAACTCTGCTGCTTCACCTTTTCCGAAAGTTCCTGAATATCCATTTATTTTACCTCTAAGTTTTCCACGCATTAAGATACTAAAATCTTTCAAAAAAAACAAATAAGATTAGTCTTCTTCGTCGCTTCGTCTGCTCTCATATTCTTCCAAAGATTCCAAATCACGAACTTTTCGCCGTTCTTCTGCCGCCTTTGTTTCCCTTTGCATTTTTTCTTGTTTTTCACTAGAAGATGCAATCGCCCTGGACGTACTTATAATACTTACCGTTATAGCAAACCTGTCCATATTTGAAATTTTTTCGTACTGTTCTGAATAGGAACTATATTCCCTCCGTTTATACGTCAAGTCTCTTCCATAACGGAATTCTACACCTATCCTTAGCGATTCATTGGGTATAAAAGAAATATATCCACCGCAACCAATTTCATCATAAAAAACCGGAGCCGATCGGCCTCTTCCAACAACCATAGCCCCCAATTGCGCCGTATTGGCTTCTCGCCCATTTCTGGACAAATGCTGAGTCAAACCTATTCGGAAATTATACCCGATTGGCAACTGTTCAATAAGCGATACACCTCCACCCCACTGCAAATACGCATGCTCCACCTTTTCCAATTGCCATACCCACAAGTTACTCCAACCCATTACACCGAAATAATCAGAGGCAAAGCCCGCCTGCACATAGGGCGTCAAAAAATCAAAACCAAAACCGTACTTGAAATACCCTTTATTTTTCTGAATAGAGAAGTTCGCCCCTATAGGCCACTCCTTGTTTTTATAATACCATTCGTCATGCCAATCATCCGACCGTTCCACTTCCTTAACGCCGTCTGCAACATAATTAACATACAATTCATCATCAACAAGATCTCCAAAAAAAGCCGAGACCGAAGCATTTGCCACAAAATTTCCGTCGCTCTTTTCCATAAACGTCGCTGCTGATGGCGGATGAATAATAGCAACGCTACACCCCGCAAGCATCGCCGTCACAATCAAAACAAGTAAACAAGCCAACCGATTCATCACGTATAAAATAGCTTTAATTCAAAAAGTTTCAACGTAATCCATCGTCAAATTTTAACCTCCCATCAGGCGATTTAAACAAGAAGGCGATTCCGCATACTTCGACTACGCTCAGCACAGGCTCCAGCAGGAATGACATTTGGGATGGGCATGACTATGCATAAAAAGACCATATTGCTGACGCCAGCAATATGGTTCACGCTATCATTTTCCCAGCGCCGGGAAAATGATATTACTTTTTCTTCTTTTGAACATGCAAAAGAAACCCATCAGTCCTTTTCAAACGACGCGCCACTTTCTTAACATCTTCACTTGCAGGCAAATTTTCGGGGACAATACCACGATCAAGAAGCATTTTGCGGACAGCGCGATTGTTATCCACATGTTCCTTCTCAATTTTCTTGTGTCCAAAAAGATTTTTTGTTTGAGTTTTGACAGAAGTCATTTCCGCAGCAAGATCCTTAGCCTTGATGCTTACCGTAGGCAAAAAATCCGCTAGCGGGCGACTCGCAGGAACATTATACTTACGCTTTAAGAGATTCGTATCAATGTTGAACAACGCCTGATCGCCCTTGGAACGGATAACGGCAAAGCCCTTGCTATCTACGCCTCGTTCAAATAATACTCCCGAGAGGACCTTTTCGGTAAGCGCAAGCTTCTCCCTCGCCTGCACACGTTCCAATTCGTGAATACGGTTTTCAACAATTTCCGCCACACGAGTCTGCACAGCAAAGTAATTCTGCGCAAAAGAAATTTCCGGCTTGCGAGAATCACCGTTTTGAGCAATCAAATAACAAGCGTAGCGAGTAAGCATATAGTCATCAACTTCACGTACTGCCCCCTTTGCAAGATGGATCATTTTCCCGGCGCCGGGAAAATGATCATCAACAATTTCGCCTGCATTTTTACAGGCATCCTTCGCCTTTTCAATAGCATTACTAAAACGCTCCCATTTAGTATATCCAAGTAACGTACTCAAGTCACGAGCACTCCAACATTCCACACCCTGATATTCGCAAGCAATAGCCTCGAACTTTTCGAACAGAGTCTTGATTTCTTCGGACTTCATTATAGCCTCCATGTAATCGTATTATACGACGCCGTTTTTGCGGCAAGTTTATGATTAGAGGCGTTCCTGCAAAATCAAATTATGATTAAAGCAAAAACGCACCTCGCCTTTGTATAGCGAGATGCGCAGTCATTAATGTATCATTTTTTTGTATATTCTTACATAGTAGCAGCAATTAATCCCGCTGACACCGAGAAATTGACGCCGTTGGCGTCCGTATCATAGTCTCGGTCATAGTTTCAAGCAAGCTTGAAACTGCGACTCTCGACTCAGTACTATTCAGGGCGGGAAGTTCAACTATCTGCTTGAGGTCGTCTTCCTTCGCGAAATCGACAACATTGCGAATCAAGACAGTTGCCCTGTGGGGAACCGGCCCCATGGCTATCAACGTAGAGCACCCCCATATTTTGTGGGATCATCAATCTGTCATTAACAGGTTTGTGAACCGGTGTTCTGCGCACTACATGCATATCTCCCGTTTGCGAACCGCAAAAACAGGAGCATATCATGGCTAAAAATATCGATTTCAACGGACTCTGTAACGCTATCGCGCAAATCGACGAAGCTTTCGTCGAAAACACCGCCAAGGCAATCAACAAGAACGTGACCGCCCGCAACTGGCTTACCGGCTACTACATTGTGCATTACGAGCAGAACGGCAACGACAGAGCAACGTACGGAGCTAAAACGCTCCAAAAACTAGCGGAACGACTGAACAAGAAATCTCTTTCTTACAGGAACTTGAAGCTTTATCGTCAATTCTACATGGAGTTCAAAAATTTGGCGCGTCCGGTTCTTGAATTCACGGCTTCAGAATTCGGCTCAAACAGGCTATTGATGACCGATTTGGGGGCCAATCTGGAAGCATTGCCCCCTGTGGATTCAGATTTGGCAAACGGCGTTTGCCAAATTGGGCAAACACTGTTTGCCCAATCTGAAAAAATCGAAATTTCGCCCGAAAAGCTTTTCGACCACCTATCATATTCACATTTCCTACTCATTATGGGTATCGAAAATCCACTGGGACGAGTTTTTTATGAACTGGAAACAATGAAGGGAGTCTGGTCTTTTCGTGAACTCAAGCGCCAAATCGACTCCAACTATTTCGAGCGCACAGCCCTGAGCAAGAACCCTGCAAAAATGAGCGCAATCGTCCAGTCCCGTATTGCCCAGACAGGACATTCCCCGACCTTAAAAGATTTGGTCAAGAGCCCGTATGTTTACGAATTTATCGGTCTCAACAACAAAGATGTTGTCGAAGAATCCGATTTGGAAAACGCATTGATGAACCATCTTGAAGAGTTCCTGTTGGAACTGGGCAATGGATTTTGTTTCGAGACACGTCAAAAGCGCATTCTCGTTGATGACGACTACTTTTTCTGCGACCTAGTCTTTTACCATAGGATTCTCAAATGCCATGTGTTAATTGACTTGAAAGCCACAAAAATCAAGTACGACGACATTGCTCAAATGAACCTGTACCTCGCCTATTACCGAAAGAATGTAATGGAAAAGGGAGACAATCCCCCTGTAGGAATTTTAATGTGTACAAAAGCTGGCAAAGAACTTGTGGAATACGCAACAGCGGGAATCGAGGAATCACTCTTTGTACAAAAATACAAGCTGAGTCTCCCTGCCAAAGATGAACTGACCCGATGGCTCAAAAAAGAAGTCAACGATAATCGCGACACTTCAAAATAAAAACCGACCATTTTCCCCACTCGGGAAAATGGTACTACTTTTTCTTTTTCGCAGCGGGCAATTCCGGGAGCATGGCGTCGAGCAATCGCATGAGCAAGCCGTTGTCTGCAATCTGTTCAGCAGAGACACGCAACATCGGCTTTGCTCCATCGTAGGGCAACTGCAATTTTGCATCCGGGAGCACAGCCTTCGCTGCAGCCACAGGCTTCACGAGCAAGCGATCATCGTAAATCCCGCCGAAAATTTTTCCGTCAGCGTAAAGGATATACTCGCCCATCATCTTGCGGGTCGTCACACGGAATCCGCCATCAAACAGTTCGCCATTGAACTGTGCCAAAACGTAATCACGGAATTTTTCAGAACTCGGCATATATTACCTTCTTACCAAAAATGAAAGCCTAATCCTACAAAGAACCGATGCTTAAACTTTTTATCCTTGCGAGTACTTTCACCAGTTACATCTTCAGTTTTCACAGTTCTTTCGCCATAGCTAGCCTCATACTTCATTTTCAAAGATAAATACGTTGCAACGTGAAATTTAGGATCAGGTCGACTTTCTAACCATCCACGAAATTCAAGTTGTCCGCCAGCCACAAACGCAGTACCGAATCCAACAAATGGAACCACCTTAAAGCGTGTCAATTCGAACGCATCAAAACCGAGATTCACATAAAATTCATTTTCATCATCCTCGGAGCCCATGAAATACGTTGGGATAATCAATATTCGCCAACGTTGAAGCGGAACCGCAAATTCCACGCCACTAGGCGAATACCAAGCTTCAAATCCAATTCCTCCAGTATAAAGCCTTCCAACAGTATAATCCAAACTTCCAGGAAGGTCACCAATCACATCCAGCAAATGCTGATGCACTTTTTTAACCCAAGAAATATAAGATGACTGTGGATAACTTTGTTCAAACTTTTCCATTTTTGCAGCCAGCTCTTTAAGATTATCCATATCAACACTAGGTCTGTAAAAATGAAAATCCGAAATACGAATCAAAAAGATTGATTCTTCTTGTATATTTTCAAGAATCGGTTTGTACACTACATGTCCATCTTCCCATGTTCTGACATGCGTCGCATTGAATTTATTCTTAACATCAAAATACGGCGAGAGTTCATATAAAATCATTGCAAAGTCTTGGAATTCCGTGCTACTTGCATCATTCATTGCTTTTTGAAGTTCGCGTTCCAAGACCTTTGAATTCGCAAAATTCATATTCTGGTCAAGGTATTCCAACAGCGAATCCGAAACAAAAGAATAACCCACTACATTATCGCGTTTTTCAAGTTCAACCACCCACAACGGGAACGCCAAATCATAACGCCCCACTAAAAAATAAGCTTCCATCGCTTCCAAGTTGTCAATCGCATATTCATCGGGCGATTTTTCCCTCAAAGAATCAATAATCGACACAACCCTAGACGAATCGCCATTTCTTAAAGATTCCAGCAACAAGTTTCTTGAGTTCTGAAACCATTCTTTATTTGCCGGGGAATAAAGCCTTTGCGGATCCGCAAAAGACAGTGCATCTAAAAGCAATATCAGCCCAATTAAAACTTTTAGTATACTCGGCACAAATCTTTTCCCTTATTCCATCAGCCGTTTTTTCAGCACCTTCGCACAGGGCTTTTCTACAAGTTCATGTAATACAATTGCCATAACCGCGCACAACGCGACCGACATTATAATTTGCAATACGTTGTTTTGAATACCGCACACTGCAAACAGCCAGTTTTCAATTTCAGTATTGAATGTCTGCGCCAAGAAAAACGCATAGCTCGCCGCACTCGCATAACGCAACACCGCAGACCCTTGCAATCTCGGAGACTTGAGCCCCGCTAGCGTTATAATCATAAAGGCAAACAGCGGAATCACAATCCAGTCGTAAAGCATGTAATTGCCCACGAAAACATTCAGCCGAACCGCAACTGAAATTTCAGCCACCAAAAGCACCGCCTCAGCGACAAAGACTTTCCAAGTCGCAAGGACTTTCGCCACACCAGCCTTTATCGGCAAAGAGCACAAAAGCACACCAATGAAAAATTCCAGCCCGCGGAAAAACGGATTGGAATAAATAGAATCCGTCTTGAACGTATGCACGACAAGCGGCGACCAGAACAAAATCGCCGTGCAAATTGCAAGCACAATCCACTTTGCACGAGTCGTCATCTGCTTTACGACTTCTTGCATCAGCGGGAAAGCCAAATACGCAAACAGCAAGCAAGAGATAAACCAAGTCCCGCCATTATGACTTACCGGGAACAGCGTCGAAAACACGCTTTGCAACCCAAGCAGTTCAATCGGCAACAGTACCAAATTCTGGAACGCCGATTCCTGCCCCAACGTCACGACATACAACACTGCCACAATCAAGTACAAGGGAAAAATTCCAAAAACGCGTTTCAGGTAAAAATTATTGATTGATGGAGCCTGCACAAAAGACTTGTCCTTGTACGTCAAGAACAGCACATAGCCCGAAAGCATAAAGAACGCCGTCATGAACACAGCACCCATCGAAACAAATCCCGTAAGCGCGCCAAAATCATTCCCATGGTGAATATTGCAATGGAACAGTAGCACCATCACGGCCGCCACAACCCGAAAGAGATCCAGCCCCGCCGCACGATGTGTGGCTTTTTCCTTATCAATAATCATACATCTAAATTATAGTTCAAATCAATTAAAGAATGCGTAATTCGTCATAAAATAAAAGCGATTTCTCGGTTCACCAATTTCTCGCCCGTAACGGAATTCAAAAGAAAAATCCTTATAAGTAAAGTACGCGCCAAAGCCAAATTCGTTATACGTACGCGTGGATAGGAAACCCAAGCCACCTAAATTTTCATCAACAGGATAGCCATTATTTGCAATATATTCACTGAACCCAACCTTAAATTCATCACAAACTGGAATTTCCTCTATCAACATTAAACCTCCAGAAAAGGGTGGGTCCTCTTTATCAGAACCCATACCACCCCATCCTTGCAATCCGATATACCGACTTCGAAAACCCATAATGTATCTGAAAGACATATTTTCAAACGAACCCCCAGCTACAAAATGGCTATATCTAAATAAAAGAGATAAATCTGAATTTGCAATATCTTCTTTATCATCGTAATCTTCATGAATATGAGAAGTACCTTTATAAATATCTCCTCTTCGAAGAGATGCTCCAACAATAAAAGAATTATTAAATTCGCCCTCTTTCATTTTCACATTCATAAACTGCGCGGCGGAAGGCGGATGGTTTGAACACCCCGCTAAAAGCAGAAGCAAGGCGACAACGCAAAAAACAAGCGAACAAAACTTTCGAATCATTTTATAAAGTTAAAATATTTCCGATAAATGCAAGAGCATTTTATCTGCTGATTTTATCCGCGCATCAGAATTTCCAGAATAAACGCATAATAAAATCACTGGACCCATTCGACTTCGAGGCTTTCGCCTCTCCACTCAGGGTGACACTTCCCTAACCACCAACCACTAAACACTGCGGCAAAGCAGCCTCTCTCGTCTGTAGGCTCAAAGAGCCGTTCTTTCGTCAAACCCTTACTCGTCCTCTTCCAGCCCCATAAGCTGCATGGCAAGTTTCCAAGTTTCCTTGTTTTCAAAGCTGTCGCGATTACCACCACCATAACGGGCATGAGCAAATTCTTCAATGAGGTGCTCCCAGCCTTCTAACGCGCCTTCTTTCACAAGGTTATCAAGATTGATGGATGAAGCCTCAGATTCGCTAGCGCCAAAGCGCAATGCGGCATAACTTTTGCAGGCCCCTTCCAATTCCAAGAGCCATTCGCGGCTATCAGCAACGTTCACACGCTGTTTCAAGACCATCATGCGTTCACGGATTGCAGACAATGCACCGTTCCATTTGGCAAGCTCAGCTTTTGCCTTTGCACGCTTGCGCATGCGCCACAACGCCGCCAAAAGCACACAAACGCCTACCACACCGCCTGCAATAAACGGCATCGCATTGAACGGAGCATCGACACGTATAGGCACGCTATCGCTACGCAAATCGAGCGACTGCCCCGTCGGAGTCGGAATTTCAAAACGCATCGCAGGGATGTTCAAGTTGCCCGTATCCTGCATAACGAGCTTGTAGTTGAACGTAATCTGCGCCATTTCCTTGCCATCTTTTACCGAGCGGCTAGATTCCTGCGACACGCCCAACTGCAAAATGCCCTTTGCATTTGCCGAACTCGTCGGCACCACGAGAATCGCGCTCCCGTTCACGCTCCACGAAACCGTCACCGGGAAGTTGATGGTATCGCCCACAGTCGCCGAAAGCGGCACACTCGTCGCATTCCCGGCACATTCAACATCACCCACATTTCCGGCGGTTATCGTAATCCCGAGCTGTTCAGCTGTCGGGAGTTGCATCATCGCAGCATTGGCATCTGCATCGCCACTAACGCTTGCACTATCCGGTTCCACCGTAAGAACATTCGTGGAACCCGCTGTCGGTACAGTGAGTAGCGAGTCTACACTTTCATGAGATTCTTTCGCCTTAGCCTCTTTAGCCTTGGCAGGCTTCGCAGTCTTAGAAATAGCGTTCTTCTTCATATCAAGGAATATACAAATATTACATAACAAAAAACTCCCGGAGGATTCCGGGAGTCATAGCAATTTATCAGATATTTATTACGGCATTGCAGCAGGGCGCAAGAACAAGCCGTTCAGCAAGCCAGAATACATTGTAAGCAAGATGTCGGCAAAGTAACTGCCGCCATTGTTCGAAGGCACTCTTGTATTCAAGCCAGTCGTGCAAGTATTAAACCATGCAGTATTGCCTGCGATACCCGTAGCGCACCATGCAGCGTACCACTGGCTCGACACAACCGTGTTCTTGGTATAGTCCTTGCCCAAAGAAAGATCCCATGAGTAGTTGACGGCCAGAGCCATGTCGTTCGGGTCATTTTTGGCCTTATCCTTGATAAAGTCGTTCAACTGTTTCAAGATTGCAGCTGCACGCGTATCCTGGTACCAGAAGTAATCCCAAGCAATTCGCCACGGGATACGAACAGATTCCTTGTTGAACGTATACCAGGTGTAGGTATTGGCATTCGTACCAGCAGCTCCGTTAGGCGGATTTGCAGCCGTTGCCGAAGCATCGCTCCAGTCCGGGAACACGCCGGTACCCTTGGACTGCACAAGCTGCATATAAGCGTACATGGCATCCAACACGCTCTTCCAGTCGTGCTGCGTGTCTACAGCGGCAAAGAGACGGAGAGCCACCGGAGAGAAGTAGCTCAAGTTGTAAACCGGTTTATCGCCCTTCCAGAAGTCTTCATCGCCCGAGTAAAGAAGCTTTGTCGTCGGATTGACTTCAGTATCCCAAATAGCGTTTATAAACGTCAATGCGTCCTGCAAGTACACCTGGATACCGGTTCTATAGTACATAAGAATCAATGCCGTTGCAATATCTTCATCGGCATCCGTTGCACTGGAATTGTCCACAGGACTCCAGTCGAACGACGGCGTAATCCACGGCATGAGCTTTCTGTTATGATTTTCTCTCATAGCCCTTGTGTAGTTCCACAAGCGGACAAACGCATCATCATCGTTATTGAAGTAAGCAAGGAGCATGCCGTAGCCAATACCTTCCGACACCGTGCAAGCGCGGAATTTCATGGTCATAACGGTAGCATCTTCCACAGTGCAGAAATTCTTGTAATAACCGCTCTGGTTCGACCAGATCACACGACCGGCCGGTACATAGGACGGCGTAAACACAATACTGAATTCACCTGCAAGCGACGGATAAACAGCCATTTCCGCTTCTTCGGTCGTGAAGTGAAAGCTCTTCCACAAGGCATAGTGGTTCACAGCGTAGTTGGCATTTGCCGTAGAGGCAAGAGCAGCATAATTTGAAGGAGTCGGAGTTGGGGATGCAGAGCTTGCCGGAGCAGAACTTGTCGGCACAGGGACAGCAGAGCTACTTACCGGAAGAGGAGTCACAGAAGAGCTCATCGGCAGCGGAATCACAGAAGAACTGCTCAGCGGAAACGGCTGTGCTGCAGAGCTTGTTGCCGGATTATTCTCCGGAGAAACCGGAGTGTCGTCGCCACCGCAGGCGCCCAGGAAAAAGGCCGAGCCTACAAAAGCAGGCAACAGGATTTTCTTGAAGATCATAAAAGCCTCTTTAAAAGATTGCCCCAAAATACGGGCTTGGTAAATGCCAAAGTAATATATATAAATATAGCTATTCGGGAAAACTTGAAAGAAAAAATCAAGTTTACCTGTGAGCACAAACACGAATGGTATTCATACAAGAAAAGGGCCGCTTGCGCGACCCTTCTCTAAAGTTTCGTTGAAATCCGAAATTACTTCAACACGATCTTGTTGGAGAAGTTGACGGACTTGCCAGCAACGCGAACCATGTAGACGCCTGCGTCGAGGTTAGCGAGGCTGAGTGCGCGAGAAGCGTCACCCGTTGCAACAACCTGACCCTGGAGGTTGAGAACTTCAGCAGTAGCGGCAGACTTGACGCCAGAGAAGCTGAGAGTACGGCCAGAGAGGATTGCCTTAACAGAGGAAGCTGCGCGGACAGACTTGATACCCGGAACAGCGTCGCAGGTAGCCGGGCATGTGCCAGCGTTCGGACCGATAGCGCAGATGTTGAAGTCATAGTTACCAGTAGCGTTCTGGATCTTGAACTTCACAGCAACGAGCTTCTTAGCAGCTTCAGCGCCAGAAACCTTCGTGGCACCCTTGTACCAAGACGGCTGCTTAAAGTCAGTCCATGCGAGAACCTTAGAAGTACCAGCAGCGGACTTGTTGAGGTTTGCAGCCGGGTTAGCGTAACCGATTTCAGCGTCGAAGCTACCGAGGCCAAGTTCGAGAGTCGGAGCAGCAGCAGAAGAATAAGTAATGCAAACGCCGCCCCAAGCAGTAGCGTCACCCGGTTCCGGATCGCCGTTAGCGCCTTCGCCAACAACGTTAAAGCCGATACCGACGAACGGCTGATAGGTCAAAGTACCCTTATCGAGGATAGCAGTACCGCAAACACCACCGCAAGCGAGAACGACCGGGTCAAGAGCGTCAGCGGAGTAGTCGTTTCCAGGAGGAACCTTCCATTCAACGCGAGACTTACCACCATCACCACCGTCGGCGTAGCTGAACCAGTAACCAGCAGTCTGAGAACCGTTATCAAGACCAGTCATGACCTGCGGTTCGCCAGCAGAGCCAAGCCATGTATCGAAGACACCGTCATCGAGGCCAGCGAAAGCTGCAGAGCCAGCGAGGAGGGCTGTAGCCAAAGTGAGTTTCTTATTCATAATTCTCTCTCTTTTTTTAACTGTTGTTGCCCAATAAGGGCGATTTGGA
Organism: Fibrobacter sp. UWB3; assembly: GCF_002210405.1. NCBI lineage: Bacteria > Pseudomonadati > Fibrobacterota > Fibrobacteria > Fibrobacterales > Fibrobacteraceae > Fibrobacter > Fibrobacter sp. UWB3. The sequence goes on along the minus strand of NZ_MWQJ01000004.1, from coordinate 213,690 downwards.
CAACAATATATTTTTTTTTCTCCAAAAATGCCATACCTACGAGCCTTTGAAAAAAAAATTTACATAATAGGGTAAAGTCCGGTTTTTACGAGCAAAATGGCGGGTTGGCGGGCGATACGGTCACAAACAAACTTTAAACAGATTCTTTTCTGTGTCTTTTATCACATGAATTTTTACGCAACTTTTTTATTACGAAGCAACTATTTCATTCCTGCGTTCAGAAAGCTACATTATATATTGGGTGAAAAATCGGGGTAAAGGTGTACAATGGAGGCAAAGCAAACTGCCTTGTGTTCATTGGTAAACAAAAAATTAGCGTAAAATGTTTACTATCTTGAATTTATTAAGATAATTTTTGTCAAAACAAAAGGAAAACACTCATGAAATTGACAAAGCTACTGACAGGCATCTTGGCAGGCGCGGCTATATCCGCCTATGCTGATGCATCGACAGCAACCCCCAAGAAAGTCGGGCCGGTATCCTATTACGGAGCCCTCCACACCAGCGGCAGTAAAATCATTGGCGCAAAGAACAACCAACAGGTCATGCTTCGCGGTGTAAGCCTTTTCTGGTCCGATGCAACAGGTTTGTCCTATTACAACCCGGCCGTCATTTCATGGGCTGTAGACAATCTCAAAATTGACATGTTCCGCTATGCCATGGGTATTGAATATTACGATTCCAATGGCGGCACCAAGAACAAATTGGACGACCAGGTTTCCTACGCAAAGTCTCCAGAAGGTCAGCTTTCTACGATTGACCGCATGGTCCAGGCTGCAATCGAAAACGACGTTTACATCATTATCGACTGGCACAGCCACAGAGCCCACTTGGAAACATCCTTGGCAGCTACATTCTTCCAGTACATCTCCACAAAGTACAAGGATGTGCCGAACATCATTTATGAAATTTACAACGAACCGGTCAGCGGTAGTGGCGGAAGCTGGGATGCCATCAAGACCTACGCCAACCAGGTTGTCCCGGCAATCCGTGCCAACACCCAGAACTTGATTATCGTCGGTACGCCGAACTGGTCTCAGCATCCGGAACAGGGCGCACAGAGCCCGATCTCTTCGACGAACATCGCATACGTTTTGCACTTCTACGCAGCCACCCATTCCAAGGGCAGCTTCGGTGGACACGTCACGAGCGCACTCAGCGCAGGTTATCCGGTATTCATCTCTGAATGGGGAACCACCAATGCCGACGGTGACGGCGAACCGAACTCCAGCGCAACAAACGAATGGACCCAGTTTATGGACCAGAACATGATCCCGAACTGCAACTGGAGCTTGCGTCAGCAGACCAGTGACGTCGACCAGAAGAGCGAAAAGTCCGCTATCTTCGCAGGCAACAAGTCCCTCATCACTGCAGCAGCTCTCGACGCCGCAACTTACACTTCCTCGGGTAACATCATCAAGAGCTACCTCACCAAGAACGCACGTTCCTGGGCTGACTCCCTCGTCAAGGGCAAGAGCGGCAGCTGCGCATTCAAGGCCGTCACAGCAAAGCAGACCGAAGGTAAGATTTCCGGCGCACTCAAGTCCGGCTGTACTTACACCTCTAGCAACGAAAAGGTCGTCACCGTTTCTGGCAGCGACATCGTCATCAACGATTACGGTTACGCCATCTTGACTGGCAACGACGGTTCTCAGTCTGTCGTGACCATCTCCCAGGTTGCAGGTCAGAGCATCACGAACCTCGAAAACCTCTACTGCACATATTCCGGTACTTGCATGATCGGAACAACGTCCGGCAGAACGCTTGACTTCGATGATGACGGCAACAAAGACTACCTCCTCACGATGGAAGACAAGACGAACGAAGGTTCCAAGTTCACACTTACCTCTCTCGACCCGTCCATCGTTACCGTTAGCAAGAGCACCTGCAAAAACACCAACTGCTCTAACTCCCAGAAAAACCAGCAAGTTTGGATGTTGCACTTCCAGGGTTTCGGAAAAGCAAAGGTCGTGGCTACCGCAGCTGCAGTTACTGGCTTCCGCGCCATGCAGGATACATTTGAAATCGAATACAGAAAGGGTGAACAGCGCTTCGACAGCAGATTCAAGAACCAGAAGCTTGCATTTGGCGCAACCTCTACAACAGGCCTTGCCTCAACAACGCTTTCTATAAAGACCCCGATTACCTACACCTACAATGGACAGCCGACATCCCCGTACTTGACCCGCCAGGGTGAAGGCTATGTCGCCGGCACTCAAAATGCAGTCATTGCTGTTACCGCCAACGTTCCGGAAACAGACTTCTACGCAGCCGCTACTAGAACGGTCACGTTCATCATCGGCGACAGCGCTTCTGCAGTGAACCTGAAGGAATACAACGACTACGTCAATCCGTCTGAACCGATTTCCATCAAGCCGGTCAAGAAGATTACGAACAGTCTCCAGGCTAGCATGAAGGGTTCGACACTCCAGTTCACGACCAAGAACACGGGCCTCGTCAAGATTGACATCTACGATGCACTTGGCGCAAGCGTGAAGCAGATGTCCGATGTCTACAGCGCAGGCAGCCACGCCATCGATCTCAAGGGTCTCGCAAACGGCTCCTACACGCTCGTCGTTCGCCAGGGCAGCCAGAAGGCCTCCATCCGCTGGATGAACAAGTAATCGCTTAGATTCTTGAAAGTTTAAAAGCCGCAGCAAACTGCTGCGGCTTTTCTTTTTACAATGCTTCGGATTCTTCGTACGCTCCGCATACCCAGAACGACGCAAGAAACAAGTCCGGAAAGTTACGGTCTACATTACTGGATTCCCGCACCGTTCAAGCGGTATCGTTTGTCACCATTGTGAATAACGATGTTATTGCGGATACGTTGCACAAAGGGCGTATTTTGTTTTTCAGCATCACCTGTTCGCGAAAAGCGCGGGTCAATAGACTGTTCCCTATCATCTACAACAAAACTTCCGATTCGTACTCCTCCATATATAGCTCCTGCACGTAGCGAATCATTTGCAAAATGGATACAATCGCTAGAATTAGTTTCACTACAAACACGCAAGAAAATATCTAAGGGCCATCCTCTCCATTCCTTAAAAATTGGTACGTTCGCTTCAAATTCAATTTCATTATTCCCATCAAAAGTCATCACTGTATCGGCCCCCTTTATTTCGATTTTGCGGCTATACACTTTCATAAAATCAACAGAATCAGAAAGCGGAACATCATAAGTAATAACGGCCAAAGTATCCAGCATACCCTCTTGACGATAGCCGTTAACATATAGCGAAGCCTTCATCTTGCGCGTCAGGTTGCCGAAGCCCACATTCTGGATGCGCAGCTTAGCCTTGAAAGCGCCATCGGCACCGACCTTATCCGTAATCCAGGATTCGCGCAGCACAAAACGATAACCCAGATGGTCGTTGATGTACTTGAAACCTGTAAGCGAATCAATCTTTGCCGGGTCGTAATCAAAGTCTTTCTGCTTGAACGGAGTCTTTTTCCAGCTATTAATCAGGTTGTTGTTCCATTGAATGTTCAGATAGCTCGTATGCGTGCGGAAGCCCTCATAAGCGAGGAACTCCGGCGTATTGATGACTTGGTAGCCGTTCGCTGTGGAAAGCGCCTCGCCGCCGTATGGCGTGTTGATGCCGTACTTTTCGATCCAGGCAACGCCCTCTTCGCGACAGATGGATGTTTTGCAGTCTGCACCCCAGGTGCCATAATCGTATTGCGTTCCCAAATAGCCGTCGTTGAACATTCCAACGCGGTACATCGTATCGCCTTTGGCTTCTGCGATTTCTTTGAACTTTTCGCCATCGATATGGAAGTCTACACCCCAGTTGTCAAAGCCGAGGACTTTCGCCGAATAGTTCCCCGTGCGCGTAAGAATCTTGAGTTCTGGCGGTGTACTGCGGAGCATCAAGTTCGTCGCTTCGGCAACGCGGTCATAAGTGATACTCGTGTCAGAATGCATTTCGCCATAGGCGCCGTGCATGCCCATTTCAAGCGCGACAATCACATCGGTATTTTTCGAAAGCACAGGCGCCAACTGTTCCACATGGCGTAACACCCACTTGTGTTCCGGCGTCACATTGCTGCGGCCATTGTACCACGGATCATAACAGATGCGCACAATCACGTGCCCGCCATTTTTGCGGATATTGTCAAACGTCTGTTGTAGCACATTCAAGGCATCTTCCGTGAGGTCTTGGCTCTTGCCCCAAGTCGTATCCTTCTTGCCGCCCGTCGTATCGATCCCGAGCCAAGCCCGGCTACTGAATTCCGAAATCTCGGCGCGCAAGTGCAAAAGCTTGCTATATGGTTTTTCAATCGGCTTACCACCCGAGGGCTTTATATGCAACACCTGCGGCGTGTAGAATCCGCGATCGTAATTAGCAAGTGTACGCATGGCATCGGTCGTATCAATATTTTGCTTCACAAGACCCGCTGCAAAAACCGACGACGGCAAAAACGCAAGCGATAGGGTCGCCAATACGGTTCCCCTCAAGATGCCAAAATGAGTAGAAAGTAATGCCATAGAATTAATATATAATATTCATCGATTATGGTTCAATAAACTAAAAATTTCTACTTTATCTCCCCAAAGGAGATAATATATGAACAATTTCACAAAGGCCGCCGCCAGCCTAACAGTCTCGGCGCTATTTTCTTTAGCATTTACCGCCTGTAGTGATTCCACATCCGCAAACGATGAAATTTTTGCCAATATTTCATCCAGCTCTGATGAAATTGTAAATCCGGAAGTATCATCCTCCTCTGAAAAAGCGACAAGCAAGGAATCCTCGTCTTCTGAAAAGAGCAATTCTAAGGAATCCTCTTCATCGCAACAACAATTTTCGGAGTCTTCTTCGAGCAACACCCAGCAATCGAGCGGTGTCGAATCATCCTCTTCACAAGTTCCAGAATCCTCTTCGAGCGAAGGCATCAAGGCGCCCAGCGATTCCTTCACTGATGCCCGTGACGGCAAGACATACAAGCTCGCCAATATCGGTGGACAAGTCTGGATGGCCGAAGACTTGAGCTACGGAGATTCCAGCCTTTACACCTTCGAAAACGCACTGGATGTATGCCCGGAAGGGTTCCACCTTCCCTCGCTCAAGGAACTTAATGCACTTGTCAATTTTGTTGGCGGTGCCGAAGTCGCCGCTCAAAAGCTAAAAAGCACAACCGGCTGGCCCAACGACGAACAGGGAAACTGGAATGGAACAGACGACTACGGGTTTAACGCAAAGCCAGTCCTTACCGGAGACGGCACGGGCACCGACGAAAACTTTTGGAGTTCCACAAGAAATTCCAGAGATTACAAAACGGGAGACTTTCTAAAACTCAATCCCCACCCGTCATCTAACAAGAAAACAAACAACTCGGGATATTTCTGCAACAGCAAAGTAAACGACCCTTCAAAGCTCGCCTGCTTTGCCAACGCAGATCCAAGCACCAAGCTTTCGATCCGATGCCTGAGCAATATCGAAGATTGCGGCGGGAAAACGATTGACAACACAAAGCAGTTCTGCCAGGACGGCATTGCCTACGATATCTGCCGCGGCCGCACCTATGACGGCACAAAGTACGAATGCAAGGACAATACGCTCTACGAAAAATCAAGCGGAAAAGTCTTTAAATATTCGTGGTTCCTGCTCAATCCAGAAAAAACGTATGGAACGATCCAGGACGAAAGAGACGGGCAATACTACAAGACCATCGATATCGATGGAGTCGTCTGGTTTGCAGAAAACCTGAACTACGCCAGCGAAGGCTCTGTCTGCCCCGCCAATGACGAAAAATACTGCGACATTTACGGAAGAATGTACACGGTAGTACAAGCCCTGAACGGAGACACGATCGACTTCAACAAAAAGCAGGGTCTGTGCCCCAAGGGAACGCATCTGCCACTTTCAACGGAATACAGATTGCTGTGGGAAAAATACAAGTTCAATGAGCTGTTCACGGCTTATACCGCCTACTTCGAAAACGATGATTTCTACGACGACTTCAAAAAGCTGAACAACGCAAGCGGTCTTGGAATGCTCGAAAATGGCGCTTACGACTCCAAGAGTCAAACATGGATCAACATCAACAGACTAACCCGAAACATCGGTTCTGACTTTGACCACTACCATTATTACCGCTGGTCCGGTAATGGAATCGATGAATATTATCCCGGTCCGGCTCGCAATGACGTCGATTACGGGGCAATCCGCTGTGTCGTAGACTAAACAGATATTGCAAATTCACAGGAAAGCCTGACGTAAAAAACGTCAGGCTTTTTTATATAAAAGAAAAGCCGCAGCGGTTGCTGCGGCTTTTCGAATTGCACAAAAGGCGCCCCCGGAACGGCGTCCGGGGTGACATTTGCATTAGTTGCGTTCTTCGAACGCAGTAATCTTCGGCTCGGTCATAAAAACAAGCAAGCTTGTTTTCGCGACTCTCGCCTTTCGATTACTTCTTAGAACGATGGCTGTTCTTGATCCATTCAGTCTTGTGGACTTCCGGAATGTCATCGAGCAAGCGGAGCGTATGCGGTTCGTTCGTGTTGTCGAGCACTTCAGCAGGAGTACCCTGGTTCACGATCTTACCGTCGTGCATGATGAAGATACGGTCAGAAACGTAGTTTGCAAGACCGATATCGTGGGTCACGAACACCACGGTCATCTTCAGCTCGTCTTTCAACTTGCGGAGGTAATCGAGGATGTTAGCACGAACGCAGGCGTCCACCATGGAGGTAGCTTCGTCAGCAATGAGGACCTTCGGACGGAGCGCGAAGATACGGGCGAGAAGCATACGCTGCATCTGACCACCGGAGAGTTCGAACGGATACTTGCCTTCGATATCTGCCGGAGCGACGTTAACGGCCTTGAGACCTTCGTCAACGCGGCGACGGACTTCTTCCTTGGACGGCTTGTCCTTGAGGATGTTGAGAGCGTCTTCGAGCTGGCTACGGATTGTGAAGAACTGGTTAAAGCAGCCAAACGGGTCCTGGAAAACGGACTGGACTTCGTTCCAGTGGTCCTTCAGGTTCTTGATCGGCTTGTCGCGATAGAGGAACTGACCGCGAGTCGGCTGGTAAAGACCGAGCATGATCTTAGCAAGCACGGACTTACCGCAACCAGAACCACCCACGATGGAGATGAATTCTTCGTCATAGATGTCAAAGGAAACATCCTTAACAGCAGTCTTCAAGCTCTTGCCGGCACCGAAATCCTTGCTGATGCGCTTGGCAGAAAAAACAATGGGCTTATCACTTTGCATAATCGCACCTCACGTCACGATCGCCGACAATGCGGAGATTCTGGGTATTCTTCTTGCAGTCCGGGCATGCCTTGCTGCAACGCGGAGCGAAGCGGCAGCCCACAATCTTGTTCTTGAGGCTAGGAGGAGCACCTTCAATAGCCACCGGATGACGGCCACGCTGGCTTGCCTCGGTACTGAGCATAGCGCCCATCAAAGCCTGCGTATACGGATGACGCGGGTCCTTGACGACCTGTTCTGCAGTACCCTTTTCCACGATTTCACCTGCATACATGATGGCGATGTTGTCTGCCACGTGGTAGAGGAGCGGAAGCTCGTGGGTAATGAAGATCATCGATTGGAAGATGCCCTTGTCGAGCAAGTCGAAGATCATCTTGATCACTTCCTTCTGCGTGGAAACGTCCAAAGCAGAAGTCGGTTCGTCAGCAATCACCATCTTCGGGAGAAGAATCGTAGAGATTGCAATCACGCAACGCTGGCGTTCACCTGCAGTGAGGTTGATCGGGAAGGAATTGAGCACGCGCTTGGTGTCCATGCCGATACGGTCGAAGTGAGCATAGACGCGATCGTAGATCTGCTTGGAATCGAGCTTCTCACCCGGCTTCAAGTGAGCCTTGAGCACGTCGGCTGCGATATCCTTGATCTTGCGAACCGGGTTCAATGCGTTGAATGCGCCCTGCGGAATCATGGAAACCTGCTGAGCGAGGACATTCGCACGAACATCTTCGATGGAGCGGTTCATGAGGGATTCCATCTTGTCGCCGTTCTTGACGCGAACGTCACCCGTTTCCGGGTAAAGCGGCGGGATGCACATGCCCATGAGACCAGAAACGAGCGTAGACTTACCGCAACCAGATTCACCGGCGATACCGAGAATTTCCCCCTGCTTCATGGAGAAGGACACGTCTGTTACAGCGTGAGTCTTGTCTCCAAAACGGCCGAGGTAATAAAGACCCAAGTGGTCAACTTCAAAAACATTTTCAGACATTTTTTACCTCTTACTTGCGCAGGCGCGGGTTGAAGACGCCTTCCATGGAAGTGTTGATCAGGTAGAGAGCAAACACCGTGAGGGTAACGACGATCGTTGCCGGGATGAATGCAATCCAGATGGAGTCGGAAAGAGCACCGTTATCCTTAGCCTGGTTCAAGATGATGCCGAGGCTGGTGGAATCAACAGGGCCAAGACCGATCATGGAGATGGAAGCTTCGGAAAGAATACCGGAAGACACCTGCATGATGAACACCATGAACACGTACGAGAGCAAGTACGGAAGCACATGCTTGATCACAATCGTGAGAGTCGATGCACCGTTGAGGCGGGCAAGGGCGATGTGGTCGCGGCTACGGAGAGAAGATGCCTGGGCACGAACGGCACGGGCAGACCAGCTCCAAGCGGTAAGACCGATAATGAGACCAATCAAGGTGAGGGAACGGCCATCCTTAACAGCGGAGCTGATAAGAACGAGAATCACGAACTGCGGGATAACGATGAAGATGTTGGTGAGCATGTTCAATACTTCATCAACCCAGCCACCGCGGAAACCGCCGAACAAGCCGATAAGCACACCGATAGTCGTAGCAATGATACCTGCAACGAAGCCCACATAGAGAGAGCTGCGAAGGCCAGCGATCAAGAGGGACACGTAGTCACGGCCGAGGTGGTCCGTGCCGAGCCAGTGAGCAGAGCTAGAACCTGCATACGGGCCAGCGACGATGTCACGAGCGTGAGTGTCTACGTTGTAGAAAAGAGGTCCAAAGATGGCGATGAGGAGCGTGAGCACAAAGATGGACACGCCAATCACGAACATCGGGGACTTGAGAAGGTTTCTTAAAAGCTTACCCATGATTACTTACCTCCCATCTGGAGACCGGCCTTGACACGCGGGTCAAAGACAGCGATCAAAACGTCAACTGCAAAGTTTGCAACGAGAACGCAGGTAGAAATCATCAAGGTGCAACCCTGGATCGTTGCGTAGTCGTTCTTCTGAATGGCATTGAGCATTGCCATACCGAGACCCGGATAAGAGAAGATCATTTCGGTAATGAGAGCGCCACCCACCATGGCACCGAGGCTCTGGGCAAGACCAGTGAGCTGCGGGAGCATAGCGTTGCGGAACACATAGCTAATAATCTTGCCTTCGCGGAGGCCGAGCCACTTAGCATACTTCATGTAGTCTGTACCGAGTTCGTAAATGGACATGGAACGCATACCCGTTGCCTGACCAGAGAGAAGAATCGGGAACACAGAGAAGAACGGGAGCACGTAGTACCAGCTGACGCTCTTGAAGCAGGACCAGCTGAACGTGAGTTCCGGAATATCCGGGCTGTAAGCGCCCATAGCCGGGAACCAGCCGAGCGTGATGGAGAAGAATGCGACCAAGAGCATACCGAACACGAAGAACGGCACACCGTTGAGGAACATGGCGCACGGGAAGAATACCTTGTCAAAAATGCCGCGCTTGTAAGCAGCGAAAGCACCGAGAAGGTTACCCACGATCCAGCCGAGAAGAATCGTCGGAGCCTGGATAGCGAGCGTCCACGGGAGGGACTTCTTGATAACGTTCGTCACCGGTTCATTGTTCTGGTAAGAGAGACCGAGGTCACCGTGGAACACCTTGCCGATATAGCTAAAGAACTGAGAAACAGCGGAAGAGAGCTTCGGGTCGGTCTTCATGACCGGCTGATCGACCATGACGGTATCGATGCGTTCAGCCTGAACAGTTTCCATGACAGGGACCTTTTCGACTGCAGCGACAGCCTTAGCAGCCTTGCCCTTCTTGGCCTTGACCTTCTTAGCCTTCTTGGCTTTCTTGCCCTTCTTGCCCTTGTGGTCGGCAGGAGCCTTTTCAACAAAAACCGGATTGCCAGCTTCGTCGAGCTTCTGGCGTTCGACCATCACCGGATTGCCGGCTTCGTCAACAACCTTCACGACGTTCACGACCGGCTGGCCGTTTTCGTCGAGCTTCGGAACCTTCTGCATGATAACGTTGCCGTTAGCATCAGTTTCAGGTTCGTAAATGACGTTGCCGTTCTTGTCCAATTCGGCCATACCGAAGGAAACAAGGAGTTCAGCCTTTTTCTTCTGAGCTTCAGTCGGAGAAAGGCCCTTACCGGCTTGACCCATGATGATGTCAACCGGGTTGTTGTCGCCGAGACGCGGCAACGCGAAGTTGAGTGCCACTGCGCAGACGAAGGTCAACAAGTACCAGAACGCCTTCTGCAGGACATAACGTAGCATAGGATATTGTTTAAGCATTGGTAGTCCTTTATCCTTTATTTAGCAAGCTTCAAATTCCAAAGGGTCTTGGTACCCGAGGCCACCCACGGAAGCTGAGCAGGAGCGTACGGGTTTTCAGCAGTCGGCCAGTTCGTCCAGACGCGGTCGCTGAATTCATAGAACTGTTCCGGCAAGTAAACCAGCGGAATGGACGGCTGGTCTTCCATGAAGATCTTGTTGAGTTCGCGGTAAGCAGTTGCGATAGAATCAGCATTCTTCATGAGCGGAATAGCATTGAGGAGCTTGTCGACTTCCGGACGGAAACCTTCGGTACCCGGCTGGTTGTAACGACCGATGTTCACGCCAGCCCAGGCGCCAAGCGGCTGCCAATCGCGGCTTGACATGATTTCGTTGAAGCGGCTCCACGGAAGAGACGGAGTCACGTCAGCAACAGGCTTGTGCATGATGAGGTCGAAGTTACCGAGACCCATGGCCGGCCAGTAAGAACCGCCATCCACGAAGCCTTCACGAATATCGATACCAGCCTTGCGCATACCTTCGACAGCGATAGTCACCATAGCTTCCCAGTCGGTCCAGCCGTTCGGGCTCGTGATGTACATCGTCGGGATCTTTTCGCCCTTGGCATTTTCCATGTGGTCGAGCGTACCGTCGTCATTCCAGACAGACTTGTAGCCAGCTTCAGAAAGCATCTGCTTCACCGTTTCGACGCGTTCCTTTTCGTCCGTGATGGTGAGCTTGACACCATACTTAGCGAGGTCTTCGTCGCTGATGTACTTGCCTTCGAGGTTAGTCGGCATGATAAGGCCCGGCTTGATCTGGTCCGTGTAATCGGACACAGCGAACTTGCGGAGAGCCATGTAGTCAATAGCGGTTGCAAGAGCACGGCGGAAGCGCTTGTCGTTAAGCGGTTCCTTCATCGTGTTGATGATGAGCATCGGCATTGCGCCCGGCAAGAAGTAAGGCGGTTCGTTGAGCCATGTGTGTACGCCGGCACCAGCCTTGCGGTTGATACGCGGGATGTAGCTCTGGGATGCGTCGAGGTTGCCGCTACGCATTGCGATGGTGTTATGTTCGTTGTTCTTGTAAATCGGGTGAACGATATACTTCGGAGCAGGGAGCTGACCATTATGGAGAGCGGCGTTGCCCCAGTAGTCATCGCGACGTTCAAGAATAATCTTGTTCGGGTCGGCGCTGCGGAGAGCGTACGGGCCGGAAACGACCGGGTTCTGGTCCATCGGAAGCTTCTTGACTTCGTCCTTGGAGCCGAGCTTTTCGATGAGCGGTTCAAACACGTGAGCCGGGACAATACGGATGGCCTGCAACAAGTCCATCACAGAAAGCGGGTTGTTGCGCTGCTTCTTGTTGATAAGGAAAGCAACTCGTTCCACCTCACCTGCCGGTTCGGATTTAATGGTATCAACATGGATTGCGGAAATCTGTTCGCTAGTGTTGATGGAACCCATCGTGTAGATGAACTTCACGTCACGAGAAGTGACCTTTTCACCATCGCTCCACTTTGCAGCCGGATTCAAGTCAACGACGATAGAGTCGTTGTTCTTGCTCACGAGCGAGCCGAGGAGGGATTCAATTTCACCCGTCAAGGAGTTGTAGGTGAGAAGCGGTTCGTACATCAAGTTGAAACGACCACTCACAGGCCAGGTAGTCATCCAGCTTTCTGCAAGGGGGTTGAACGTACCAGGAGCATCATTCTGCTGCCCAGACAAATAGAGCGTTTCCTGACGCGGCAAGGAACCGCTGGCAAGCTCGTCTTGCGATGAGCTACCGCACCCAAAAAGTGCGCCAGTTGCCGAAAGCACCAAGGCCGTTCTAGCAATCGATTTCAATCCAATCATTTGAGTCCTCTTAGAATAGGGCCTTTGCAGGGGCCCCTTTTAATTGAAAATTCAAATCTAATATAGATTATTCCAATTCAAAATTATTTTCGAAAGAAATAAAAAAGCCTTGATGATTTCTCAAATCGGATTAAGAAATTTTTACATTTATAAATGTTTACTTAACAAGGGCTAACGCCCTTTAATCCCTTATAAAAACATCATGCGGGCGGGGCCCCAGCTCAGAGTTGCGAAGGCCGCACGGGCCCCTCCCTGCACCCTCCCCATCCTTGGCCGACGCTCTTATTCTCACAACAAAAAACACTTATCGTTCTTTAACTATTCTTCGCGCTTTATCCACTAATAAAAAGCCACAAACAATGTTTATACATCATTTGTGGCCACTTATCACAATTCTATAAAATGATACTAGAATTTATTAACCTTAAAAGTTTCTCTAGGTGGAACATCTGTCGTTTTTGACGAAAAATCATAATACAAGCCAGTTCCATCTGATTTAATAACAATGGAATAATTTCCCCAATCCCATCTTAAATTTAATCCAGCTCTATAACAAATTGCTAATTCGCCTCGAGTTCCTCCCTCATATAACACAAATCCAATATTAGGCTCATCTCTAAAATAGCCTACCTGAAAACGAACTTTACTTGAGCCACCATACTTGTCTATAGCATACCACCGTTCAACCCCACCTAATTCACTTTCAGAAATAACTTTTCCACTTAAAACTAATTGTCTATCACGTGGAGCATCTTCAATATATTTTTTTGGAGGTTCTGTATTTTGAGGCTGCGACACATTATGATTCAACGCACAACCAGCCATTATCATAAATGCACAAAACAGAAGCCCTAATTTCATGATTCACCTCTAATATTATCCAATTTTCAAAAACATCATAAATTTAAATAATCAAGTTAATTAAGTCAAATTGCCATCTTCAGCGGTATCGCCGGCGGCGCAGTATTCAGCGACTTGTTCACGGAGCTTTGTGCCGCGGACTTTTCCAAGCAAATCGACGATGTCTTCGAGCGGGGCGTCCATAAACGCTTCGGCGCTCTTGTACTTGCTCAGAATCTTGATGCGGGTTTCGTGACCGACGCCCGGCATCTTGAGCCATTCGACTTCGAGATCTTTTTTGCGTTTGCTGCGCTGGTACGTAATGGCAAATCGGTGCGCCTCGTCGCGAGCATTCTGCAAAAGCTTTAGCGCGGGACTCGTGCGGTGCAGCACGATGCTTTTGCGGTCATCGGGGAACACGATTTCTTCAAGGCGCTTTGCAAGCCCGATCAGCGGCAAGTCCTTATCGTGACCAAGCTCCTTTAAAATCTGCATCGTAGCATCAACTTGGCCTTTACCGCCATCGCACACCCACAAGTCGGGCATCGGAATTCCTTCTTCTTCTAGACGGCGGATGCGGCGGGTCATCACTTCGCGCATGCTTGCAAAGTCATCGATCCCCGTCACCGTCTTGATGATAAACTTGCGGTAATTGCTCTTGTCGGGTCGCCCGTTCTTGAACGCCACAAGGCTTGCAACCGTATTCGTACCGGACAAATGCGAAATATCCACGCACTCGATGCGGAACGGCGTCTTCTTTAAGCCAAGAACTTTTTGCAATTCAAAAACGCTGCTGTCGATTTCGCTGTACTTCTGCACTTCGGCGCGCATTTCCACGAGAATCATGTCGGCATTCGCCGAGGCGAGTTTCAAGAATCCGAGTTTTTCACCGCGCTGCGGATTCGTGAGCACAACCTTGTGCGTTGTCTTGGACGCAAGCGCCTGTTCAATAGATTCTCGCTCCGCCATGTCCGTCGGGAGTGGCACATCCGTTGCAATTTCACCCGGAATAAATTCCACGTCCATGTACCATTGCACCACCATCTGGCGGAAAATTTCCGTCTCATCATCTTCGAGCTTGCATTCTAGGCGATAGTGGCGGCGCCCGCAAAGCACACCGTTGCGGTACTCGAAAATCACGGCGGCAGCCATCGTGCCGTTACGCTTGAGCGAAAGCACGTCCACGCAGAGGCTCGCATCGGAAACGTCCGTTTTCTGGTGCGCACTCGTCGCCTTGAGCGCCTGAATCGCATCACGCTTTTTCGCCGCCGTCTCAAAATCCATGCGTTCGCTCGCCTCGAGCATTTCGCGTTCCCAAAGATCAATCAGGTCATCGCGCTTGCCGCCCAAAAGCATCTGCGTCTGCGCAACTTTCTTCTGGTATTCTTCACGCGTCACAAGCCCTGCACACGGTGCGCCACAACGCCCGATGTGGTAATTGAGGCAAGGTCGCACCGGCCGATTGAGTGGCAACTTCAGTTTGCATTCGCGAATCTGGAACAGTCTCGCCGCAATATCCTGCAGCTGGCGAATCATGCGCGAACTCATATAAGGCCCGTAATATAGGCAGCCATCCTTCTTGACCGAACGGCTCAGAAACAGCCTCGGGAAAGGTTCATTCACAGAGAACGCGAGATACGGAAAATGCTTATCGTCCTTGAGCAATACGTTGTACTTAGGCGTATGCTTTCGGATGAGGTTTGCTTCCAGGATGAGCGCTTCGGTTTCGCTCTCCGTGATAATCCACTCGATGTCGCGGATATACGGGAGCATGAGCGTCGCCGCACGGTGGCCAGCATGGTCGCTGCCGTCAAAGTAGCTCGACACGCGGTTCTTCAGGACCTTCGCCTTCCCTATATATATAATCTTCCCCTGGGCATTCTTCATGATGTACACCCCAGGTAGCAGAGGGAGTTCCGCCAGTCGTCGCTCAATGTGTTCACTTACTGGAATCATGTAAATTCAAATCTATTTAATTTTTTATATTGTCGCGCCCCAATAAAAACAAGCAATTCCTTTTTATCAATTATGAAATGGAGATCCCCGAATAAATCGGGGATGACAGCATAAAAGTCAGGAGACGGCAAAGCAAAAAAAATCTACAATACAAAGGTCATTTTACATTTTATCATACTCTAGTTACAAGAAAATTTTATATATCTTACATAGTAAGTTTCGCACCCCGCCAAATATGGAGAAATAATGAATTTCGAAAACATGAACTTGTTGTCGCAGAAGGTTGAAAGCGTCCTCGGAACAGTACGCGCCCTGCGTGAAGAAAACGCCAAACTCAAACAGCTTCTCGAAAGCAAAGACGCCCAGGCTGAAGACCAGAAAAACCTATTGGACTCTGCCAACGCAAAGATCGCCGACTACGAAGCCGCCCTCAATGCAAGAGCCAACCAGGCAGCCGCACAGGACGAAGCCATCAACGAAAAGAATGGCATTATCGACAACTTGAACGCCCAAATCAATGAAAAGAATGGTATCATTGACGCCCTTAACGGCCAGGTCGCCGAAAAGAATGGCATCATCGACACTCTCAACGGTCAGGTCGCTGAAAAGGACAACGCCATCAATTCTTTGAACGGACAAGTTAACGAAAAGAATGGCATTATCGATTCCTTGAACGGCCAGATCAACGAAAAGAACGGTATTATCGACGCCCTTAACGGCCAAGTTGCCGAAAAGAACGGCATCATCGATTCCCTCAACGGCCAAGTCGCCGAAAAGAACAACATCATTGATTCCCTCAACGGCCAGATCGCCGAAAAGAACGGCATCATCGATTCTCTTAACGGCCAGATGGACGAAAAGAACAACATCATTGATTGCCTCAACGGTCAGGTCGCCGAAAAGAACGACATCATCGACAATCTGAACAACCAGGTCCAGAACCAGGGCAACGAAATTTCCGAAGCCCAGAGCAAGTTCCAGCAGCTCCTTTCTACGATCGAAAACGAACTCGGTACCGAAATCAACATCAACAACGAGCCGGCAGCAGAACAAGCACCTGCTGAACAGGCAGAAAACAAACCGCAAGATGAAAACCCTGACCTGTTCGCGAGCAATGGAGGCTCGCAACCCGGTTTTTTCGGCTAAGGTGGTTGTTGGATAACGATCCATTCGGCGTAGGAATGAAATAATATGGCAAACGAGACACTTAGATCAGTCAGCATTAACGTCGCTCAAGAACGCATCCACATCCGCACAGACTTGCCCGATACGGACTTGAAGGAAATCGTCGATTTCATCGAAAGTCGTCTCGATAATTCCTCGAAATTTAAACTGGAACTGAAGAAGCAGCTGTGCCTACTGGCTGTGGAGCTCACTTCCGAGATTGTCGAGCTGCGCAAGCAATTGCGCAAGGCCAAAACATACCACGACTTGATGGATAAGGACCTTAGGGAACTTTCGCTCCAGTTGGACGAGGGCCTCCCTAAAGCCGACAACCAAGTTTAAGCCAATCCGGATACATTTAATACACATACGAAATCTCGGTATTTTTGCCGAGATTTTTTTGTGTTTTTCCCTTGTTTTTAGCCCTCAAGAAACATATATTATACGTGGGCATCCCACGGATTTTACACCCGATCTAACAGGAATAAATCAGCTCGTTGCTCTTGTGGTTCAGTTTAGGCGCGCATCGACGCGAAAAACAAATCCCCGAGGCGCTGCTATCATTGTAAAATAGTAGTTTCGAGTGTTCGTACCGTAGGAGATGCCCTTTTTTTATTGTGGCAAAATTTGCCGGGGCGAAAATGGAGATCTCCGAAAAACTATCCGAACTTTTAGAAAAAGCAGAATCTGAAGATATTTTTGACAAGGCCGTCGTTGGCTATTTGCTCCCAGACGGCTCAAGCCACACCGTTACGCTCAACACCCCCGAAGACACCGTTTTCGACATCGCATCGCTCACGAAGGTCTGCCCCACCTCGACACTTGCACTCTCGTACATTCTCGAAGGCAAGCTCTCCATTGATGCCAAAGTCATCGACTTTATCCCGGAACTCAAGACAAACTACCGCGACGAGATCTACGTTTCGCACTTGCTCACGCACAGCCTCGATTACCGCGTACCGATGAAGACATTGCGAACGCTCTCGCCCGAAGGAATCCTGAACGCCCTTTACACGTACCAGTTTTCTGCCGCTCCGGGAACCATCTTTAATTACGGGAACCCCGCAAGCGTGCTGCTCGGCATTTTGTTGCAGAGACTTACAGGCAAGAACTTACAGGAACAAGGTAACGAGCGATTCTTTACGCCGCTCGGCATGACACGCTCGGGCTACAACCCACTCACGCGCGTTCCGAAATCAGAAATTGCCGCAACCGAGCTTTGCGAATTTCGCCATCGAGAAATCCAGGGCGAAGTCCACGACGAAAGCGCCTGGGTTCTGCAAAAGCTTTTCCCCGTCGGGAGTGCCGGCATGTTCAGTTGCGTCCCCGACCTTCTGAAGTTCGTGAAGATGATTCTGATGGACGGCAAGTTCGAGGACAAGCAAATCGCCCCTGCCGGAATCTTGGACATCGTAAGCCACAACGCCCTCGCCGATAGCGTCGGAGCAGAAACAGCCCTCGGCTGGGAGCTGAACGCGAGCAAGTTTATGGGCACAAAGGTCTCTCCGCAAGCATTCGGCAAGACGGGATTTACGGGTGCAAGCATCGTCGCCGACCCGGACAAGGGAGGCGCCATCATTCTCCTCAGCAACTTCACCTATCCACATCGCGAACCAAACGCCGACAGAATTCACGCATTCCGCGCCACGCTTGCGGACGCGTTCTTCGGCGCGATTTCTGGATAAAAGGAGAAGCCCGCTCGGTGGCGGGCTTGACAAGAATGCAAAAACGGCCCGCGATGCGGGTCGTTTTCGTTCAAAGGGGGATTCCCGCTTACTTCGACTGCGCTCAGCACAGGCTCCGGCGGGAATGACAAGTTTATTAGCGGCCGGAAGCCTTGCGGAGCATTTCCTTGCGCTGAGCTTCAGCAAACATCTTGGCCATTTCCATGCGGTTGTCAAGGATCTCCTTTTTCTTGGTTTCTTCCTTGCAGTTCACGCACTTGGTAGCAGTCGGTACGGCCATAAGTCTCGCCTTCGGAATCAGCTGTCCACAAATCTTGCAAACGCCAAAAGTTCCATTCTTGATGCGCTTAAGAGCTTCTTCCAAATAAACGAGGTACTTGCCTTCGCGGGCAGCCAATGAAAGGTTGGTTTCGAGCGAGTTGATATCCGTTGCAGAATCTGCACCTTCGGAATCGCCACCGTCACCGGACTGATTCTTCTGGTCCAAGAACACGTTAGCCTTTTCGGAATCGCTCTGGGCGGTCACAAGCTCGCGTCTCTTCTCCAAAAGCATATCTTCAAAGAACTTAAGATCAGCATCGCTCATCTTTACGGGTTTCTTCTCAGCCATATTAAACTCCTTCTTTGTGAGTTACACTGTGATAAGCACCGCTTTAAATTATCTTTTTTTTACAAAAAAGAACAATTAAAATATTATTTTTCAAAAAAAATGTTGATAAATCGGTAAAAAAAGGAGTTGTCCGCTCGGAGGCGGACATGACAAGACTTAAAAAACGTTCAAAAGCCTACTAGAATATATCTACGTTGAGCTTGAGGCCGTCTTTTTTGACACCGCTGAGCATGGCGTCAAAGTCTTTTTGCAATAAATCCAAGTTCTTATTCAATTTCGAGGACTCGTCGCGGAACATCTTGACAGTTCCATCGCTTTCATCAAACTTGGAGACAACATCAAGCGCAGCTGCCTTCGAAGCGTCAATACGGTCCATCAGTGCACGCACGCGGTCTATAGTTTCGTTCGCTTTTGCAGCCGTTTCGCCACCACGGTCCGAAAGTTCCTGCAACGAACGTTCCAGTTTTTCACCCGCTTCGCGGTAACCGTCGAGCAGTTCATCCACCATGGATTTCCACTTACGGATATCGGCTTTCGTCACGCGAATGAGTTTCTTGGCTTTCTTGCCGACACGGTCCATACGCTGACCCGTCTCGCCCACCGTCAACGAATCTGCAAATTCAGTAACCATCTGCTTGATATCGCCAATATCCTTGAACACGGCGGTCAAGTTTTTCGAAATCCCGGAAGTACCCTCGTCGTAAAGACCGCTGACAGTATCGCCATCGGCCACAAGCTTGCTAGAGTTACCGGTGATGATGCTCATTTCGCGCTCGCCCATGAGGCCTGCAGTCACGAGGCGGAATTCAGAGTTCACAGGAATCTTCGCATCGGCAAGTACACGGGCAGAAACATAGACCGCTTCGTCCGTAAGCTTCACATCGACAATCTCGCCCATAGCAATGCCACGGACGCGCACAAGGTTCCCCGGAGAAAGTGTACCGATCGTTTCGTATTTTACGACAAACGTATAACGCTTGTGGTACGGGCTAGACGGATGGAAATAATAAGCCGCCAGCCCACACGAGACCACGATAACGATAAAAATAAGACTTGCTACAAAATTTTTCTTGATTTTAAACAGCAAACTATTCATAGAAAGACCAGTTCTGCGGATTAAAATCTAGCAAATCATCCGTATATTCACCCTTCGCCTTCGCCTTAATCTTCTGCATCAAGGACTCATTGAAGTCCCGAGCCACGTTTTGCCCGCTCATTTTCATGAGGACATTCATGGCAATCACTTCAGAAATCACGGTCATGTTCTTGCCGGGTGCCACAGGCAATACCACTTTCGGGATATTCACGCCCATGACGTTCTCTTCCATTTCGTTGAGGCCGGTGCGTTCGTACGAAACATCTTGACGCCACTGCTGGAGTTCGACAATCATTTCGATTTTCTTGACTTTACGAATGGCATGAATACCGAACATCGAACGAATGTCCAAAATGCCCACACCGCGAATTTCCATGTGATGACGGATCAGCGGATCCGGGCGTCCAATAATGGAGTTTCCGACATGGCTAATGTGAACAACATCATCTGCCACCATGCGGTGCCCGCTTTCGACAAGGTCAAGTACACATTCGGACTTACCGACGTTACTATCGCCCACGTAGAGCATGCCCACGCCATAGACGTCCACGAGGCTTCCGTGAATCACGGCATGCGGAGCAAAGAATTCATCGAGAATTCTCT
This sequence comes from Fibrobacter sp. UWB3, assembly GCF_002210405.1. Classification (NCBI taxonomy): domain Bacteria; kingdom Pseudomonadati; phylum Fibrobacterota; class Fibrobacteria; order Fibrobacterales; family Fibrobacteraceae; genus Fibrobacter; species Fibrobacter sp. UWB3. Next base: position 193,418 of record NZ_MWQJ01000004.1, on the reverse strand, counting down.
GGCCCATCTTGAAAAATTCAAACGTGTGAAGCGTTGTCGAGAACAGCGGAATATGCAAGCGGTTGCACATTGCCTTGAGTTCATCATGCGGAGTCTGCGCATGCGTCACGACCCACATCGGCGCACGGAATACAGACAAATTTTCAAATATTTTCGTTCGCGCTTCTGGTCCAACCGATTCCAGGTAATTCCATTCCGTATGGCCAATCACCTGAATCTGCTGCGAACTATAAACTTTGGTATAACCAGCCATGGCAAGGCCAGGGCGGTGAATTCCGCTTTCTTCGATGCAGGAGTTCATGTCCTCATCGGGGCAATGTTGCACCATCTGCAAATCTTTGCCGTAGCGGATAAAAAAGTCCCGCACCGGGTAGCGTTCCCGGTGCAGGATCTTGATGTCATTTAATCTATCAGCCATTAGGTGAGTTCAGAAACCGGCTGAGATCTGTGATCGTTCTGCTTGTCGTTGGCCTTCTTGAGCTGGACCTTGATACGTTCAAGCGTTACGTCAACGGCCTTGCCCATGTTTTCTTCGTCGGCAGAAGCGACAATGACGGAACCTGTGATGTTGACAGAAATTTCGCAATGACGCTGGTGTTCAACTTCGTGGTCGAGAATTACAGAGGCGCTAGTGATATTCGGGTAAAATTTGGCCAACTTATCCATTTCTTCCTGAATACGGTCCTGAAGACCTGCCGATGCGTTAAAATGACGAGCAGAAAACTGAATATCCATGATAAACCTCCGTATGTTAATGTTAAGATATATTTACGTTCAAAAACTCTTTGGAACTTCCGTTCCGCAATTAAAGTATATACATCTTTTTATTTCAAAAGTCCACAACTAAATTGGATTTTGCAAAAAAAATCGTTCCATCTTGGAATATTTGCTATGACAAATAGCCCAAAATCATGATTTTTAGCGTTTTCTTTGGTTCTTGGGCAAAATCTTGAGCTCTTTTTCGCGATATTTGGCGACTGTACGGCGAGCCACCTTGATTCCCTGCTTCAAAAGCTCGTCGCTGATGTCCTGATCGGAGAGCGGAGAGGACTTGTCTTCTTCGTCAATGAGCGTCTTGATGGCATCGATAATCTGCGCAGAACCCACTTCTTCGGCATCCGGGGCTGTGCCCTGCTTCACACCAGACGTAAAGAATTGTTTAAGTTCATACATGCCGTAAGGCGTTTCCACATACTTCTGGTCGGTCGCGCGCTGCACCGTGCTCACCGCCAAATGGACATCGTCGGCCACATCCTGGAGGATCATCGGCTTGAGGAACGCAGGGCCGTTTTCGAAGAACCCGCGCTGGCGCTTGACAATCGCGCGCATCACAAGTTCAATCGTCGAGAAGCGGTTATCGACCGCCTTGATGAGGTCCGTCGCCTTCGCTAGCTGCGCCTTCACGTATTCCTTATCCTGCTTTGATGCAGACGGGTCCGTGAGAATCGCCTTGTACGTCTGGTTGATGCGGAGTGACTTCTGCATCTTGGTCTTAAAACAGACGACTTCGTAATTGCCTTTCTTTTCGACAACCTTCAAATCCGCATTGATGATGTGCGAATACGAATGCGAAAGCTGGAAGCCCGGGTGCGGGCGCAAACGCGAGAGACTTGCGACAGCCGTCTTGACTTCGTCGGCGGAAACGTTCAATGCCTTTGCAATTTTTGCATAGCGGAGTTGCAAGAGGTTCTCGTATTCTTCTTCGAGAATGCGGATGGCAAGGCTCGGGAAATTCGAAATTGCGTATGCCTGGATCAAGAAGCATTCACGCTGGTCGCGGGCACCAATGCCGCTCGGCTTGAAGGACTGCAAAACGTGAACCGCTTCGCGCACCGGGAGGCTTGCGTCTTCGAGCTTGAATTCCCCACGGAGCACGCGTTCAATCTCGTCGATGTACTTGTCGTCCGACTGGACAATCATCGCTTCGGATTCATTGTCGCGGTTTGCATCGCAAAGGAATCCATCGTCGTTAATGGAGTTGATGAGGTACTGGACCAGCTTGCGAAAATGATCTTCAGTCACGCCGTTTTCTTGCAACTGTTCCTGCAATTCACGGGTGCCGTTCCAAAGTCGGAGCTGGTCTTCGAGCTGTTCCTGCAAGCTCTTGCCCACGTCCTTGATCGGGCGGTCCCAATCTTCGTCCGGGTCCTTCCCGCCAGAATTCAAATCGTTAAAGGGAGCGTCATCGTACGATGTGCCATCACCCAAATAGCTATCCCAGTTCACATCCGAAGATTCGCCATCGAGGTAGCTGCTATCGACATCGGCGGTATCGTCCAAAGAACCGCGAGCCATGTCCTCGATATCATCAGGGAATTCATCTGAATCTGCACGCGGATCGAGTTCTTCCGGGTCCTTGTCGACGGGAACTTCCTGATCGTCAAAGTCGCCATCGTCCACTTCCAAGAGCGGGTTGACTTCGACTTCTTCCTTGATGGCGGTTTCCAGTTCCTGCGAAGTTTTCTGAAGCATCTTCACAGACTGGAGAAGCGCAGGAGATAGTGTTTGCTCCTGCGTCTGTCCGATATTTGCCTGCATTCCAAGATTCATAAAAACTCCTAATCCAAGCGGAAAGAATCACCGAGATAAATACGACGTGCTTCAGGGTCTTCGGCCAAGTGTTGCGAAGAACCTTCCGTGAGCACCTGGCTCTTGTACATAATGTAAGCGCGGTCCGTAATCGAAAGCGTTTCGCGCACGTTATGGTCAGTAATGAGAACACCCATGCCGCGGTCCTTGAGTTCCGAAATGATGGACTGGATGTCGGCAACGGCAATCGGGTCAATGCCCGCAAACGGTTCATCGAGCAAGAGGAACGAGGGGTCACTTGCAAGTGCACGAGCAATTTCCAGACGGCGGCGTTCGCCACCGGAGCAACTCATGGATTTCGTCTTGCGGATGTGCGTAATCTTGAATTCTTCGAGGAGCTGTTCCAACTTCTTTTTGCGCTCGGCACGCTTCATGTCTTGCGTTTCGAGAATCGCCATGATGTTATCTTCAACGGAGAGTTTGCGGAAGATGGACGCTTCTTGCGGAAGGTAACCCACGCCGAGGCGGGCACGCTTGTACATCGGCTTGTCCGTCATCTCGATATCGTCCAAAAAGATGTGACCTGCATCCGGGCGGACCATGCCCACAATCATGTAGAACGTGGTCGTCTTGCCGGCACCGTTCGGACCGAGGAGCCCGACAATTTCGCCCTGCGAAACTTGAATGGAGACATCGCTCACCACCTGGCGGTGACCATAAATCTTGCGCAGCTTGTCGGTGCGTATCGTGCTAACCAAATTTTTCACTGTGCTTCCTCCGTTTTCGCAGTTTCATCCGTCGGCTTTCCTTTTTCTTTCCGGCGGTTGAAAAGACTTCTCAACTTTTTGTCGTTCGCTGATTTCTTTATCGTCGTCGAATCGCTTTTAGTCAAATTCTTCTTTGAACTTTTTTCTTTTGCAGCAAGAGAATCAAGCCTTGCGAGCGAATCCTTCTTGGCGTTTTCCTTGATGCGGTTCGCCTTTTCCAAGTCGATAAATCGCCCACTGGCGTTCGTCTTGCGGCCCAAGAGCTTGAGCGACTTCACGGCGTTCTTCTGGGCGTCGAACAAAATGTGAATCGTGTCGCCCGTCGCTTCGTTCTTGCCAGAGACAGTCCTATCCTTTTTCACGTAGAAGTATGTGCTCTGAGCCTTGCCCGAAACAATTGCGCGATCCATGCGGCCCTTTTTAAAATACAAATCGAGGCGGTCGCCGTCCATCAAATTGCGGTAATCCTTCAAGTCCGTCTCGTAAAAAAATCCCTTGGCGTTTACGTTCACGTAAAGGCGTTCAATTTTACCCTTTTTGAATTCGCAGTAGAGCGTGTCACCGAAGGCTTCGGTCACGTTGCCGGGATTGCCGCGCTTCGGGGCTTCATTCTGGACGCCATGAGCATTGCGGATCACGAGTGCGGACTTGAGCATCTTGCCGGTTTCATCGAGCACGAGGAAAATGGAATCGCCCGTGAGGTGGTAATTTTTCATATCGCAAGTCGGGTGGCCCTTCATGCTGAGCCAATTGTCTTTGCGATTAAAGTAACCCGTATCGCAAGTGACCACGAGATCTTTCTGCGTGAGCTTCACATCTTGATAAGCTTGTGCAAAGCTGTTCTTCTTGTCGAAAATGAGGGAGCGCGATGAAATCGTCACAGTATCGATCGTTCCATTCTTCTGCTTTTCGTACTGATAAAGTCTCGGCGACATCGGAATTGAAACGATGTCTTCTTTGCGGTCGTACTTGAGGTACTGACCGGTCATGAGGTAACTGCCTGCGGAATCGCCAGCGCTCACTTCGCCGGAGGCAATCGCAATTTCGCTTTTTCTTTGATAAGAGCCGTTCCTTGCGCGCACGAATCCGGACGGATGCGTGAAGAGGAACCCGCCGCCACATTCAACCGTTTCGGTATTGCGGTTCCAAGAAGCGCGCTGCGTCTTGAAAGCAACGCTGTCGTGAACAAAGTGGACGTTGCCGGTCAAGAGGAGAGTTCCACGCTTGCGGGACACGTCGAGGTTGTCGGCGTGGTACATGATGAGCGGCGAGGACTGCGCAAATGCGAGAGTAGAAGCAAGGAAGGTCGCGGCGACGAAGAGGAATGCGCGGAAATTCATCACGGTTTCCCTGCCTTTGGCTTGGGCGGGAGACCGCGTGGCGGAGCCTTTCTAGACGGTGACGATGCGGGCTTTGACGCCTGCGATGACGATGACGACGGATTGCTCAGACGTTCTGCCTCAGCCTGTCGTTTGTCTTCATCCTTCATGCGCTTTGCCGCATCTTGGAAAATACCCGTCACGTTAGAAAGGATTTTCCAGTTATCGAACTGCGCATCGCTTTCAAAACCAACGCCTTGCAACACGTCGCCATCTTCGGACACAACGCGCACATAGCTTGCGGTTCTGACCAAATTATCCTTCTTGTTCCAGAGGAGCGAATCAGCACGGACCGAGGCGCCCTTGGGAGTCAGCGCATAAACGTGACCGTAAGCGTAAACGTACGTGAACGTCATGTCGAGACTGCCGGAGTCCGCACGCAAGAACGCCACGCGTTCGCCGATGGAATCGTAAATGTCCACGAACACCGGACGCACCGTTACAATTTCCTTGTCGGCCCAGCGTTCCAGATAAGCGGTTTTCAGACGCCAGTTCAGCACGCCCTTGTCGTAGCTGTCGAGAAGCGTCGTATCCGTAAAGAGCATCTGCGGGCGCTCGACGCGAATCCAAGGCTTGGGTTCCTCGATTTCTTCGCAACCGAGCAAAAATGCAGCTAGAACGGCACACGCGAAAACGCCCCACAAGCGAGAAGCTTTGCGGGATGCGCGGGATGCTTTACGAGATGCCGCCGGGCAAGATGCCGGAGCAAACGCATTTTGGACATTCTGAATATTCTGCAAAAATTGTGCCACAAACACAAATTACAAATATAAAAGCACGTTATTTAAGGTTTTCACGGAAATTTGAGGGAATTTGGGCGTATTTCTTGGAGAGAAGGAGATTATCACGCTGAAAGAGTTTTGAGCAGCTCTTTCTTAGTTGCCCCCAAAGCAAAAAACAACTTAATCATCAACTCAAGCGATACACTCGCATCCGCATGTTCCACTTTTGCATAACGAGATTGACTTGTTTTTGCAATAACCGCAGCGGACACTTGCGTTTCACCAAGTTTTTTCCTTTTAGCAATGAGAGCTTTTGCCAAAGCAACTTTCATCTCAACAATAGCCATTTCGGCTGGATTCAAGTCGAGGAATTCATCCACATCGCCAACGACCCAGCCCTTCTTCTGCAATCTTTCTTTTTTCGCTTGATCCATATTTAATTCTCCATATCATAAAATTTCAAACGCTTTTGACAAAGGCTTATCACCTCATCAGGAGTTTTATTCGTTTTCTTTTCAGTCCACAAAATCACAACAATTGCATCCGCATCTACACGATAAAACAACCTCCAAATTTTATTTTCGTCTTGAATTCGCAACTCGTGACAATGAACTCCAATTGACTGCATCGGACGACTTTGTGGCAAAGACAGATTCACCCCCGATTGCAACAATCGCAACAAATATCCAATTTCTATCCTCGCTTTCTGTGACAATGGTGGAGTTTTCGGCAGTGCATGCAACCAAACTAAAGGTTTATGTTTCGTACTCATAAAATATATATCAGATTTGACATAATGTCAATAGTTTAAAATTAATGGGACATTATGCATTTGCAAAATTTATGCCAAAACAAAAATCGTCAATTTTGATTAAAAATCGTCAATTTTTCTCAAATAAAAAAGTGATTAATCGATTAAATCACTGATTAATCAGCTTTTCCGCCCCCCCCAAAAAATCGTCTTATAACTTTTGTACATTCAAGATAGAATACAGAAAAAAGGACTGCTCACGCAGTCCTTTTGAAATGTTACTGGATCCTTCACTTCGTTCAGGATGACGAGTGAAAGCGGCGTCAGGATGACGAAGGTGCAAAGGTCAAGATGACGCTATAAAAAGAAGACCCCGGCACAGTGGCCGGGGCGACATTGTAAAGGGGATTCCCGCTCGGTGGCGGGAATGACAATGCTAATTAGCCTTCGCGGCCAAGCATGAAGGCCTTCTTGTTGCCTTCGTGGAACTTTTCGGCGAAGAGTTTGTTCAAAGCGACCATCCACTGATCGACAGTGAAGTCGAAGTACTTGGAGAGCTTGCCGAGCATGGCGACGTTCAAAGCTTTCACGTTTTCGAGCTTGGAGACATCGATGTCAGCCGGCGTGAGGAGCACGCCACCCTGCTTCATGTAGGCTTCGTTCACCACAACCTGCGTTTCGTCAAAGACGACGAGGTAATCGGCTTCGCCGCACGGAATCATCGGGGACTGCACTTCTTCATCTTTTGCAAAGCGCACGTCAGAAGCGATGGAACCGCCGCGCTGGCTCATGCCATGGACTTCGGCCTTCTTCACGTCGTAACCTTGTTCGAAAACGAGTTCGGCCATCACGTCACTAGCCTTGATAACGCCTGTGCCACCGAGGCCTGCAAATTTAACGTTCATTACGCTCATAATTATTCAACCTCTCTATTAAAAGTTATTGTTCTTCTTGGCAGCGGCTTCTGCTTCGGCCAAAGCCTTTTCGGCCTTTTCCTTGTTTGCCTTGTCCCAGGCAAGGATGCTCTTGAGGGCGAGAATGCAGGGGCTCTTTGCAACGATAAGCGTGAGTTCGTCCTTTTCGAGGGATTCCTTCACGAGACGCTTGAATTCTTCCGGTTCCTTGACCTGGTTCACTTCGTAGACGTTGTCGAAACCGGCGACCTTTGCGACTTCCTTGTAGTCAATCTTATAGGCCGGGCTGTGGTCGAGGTGACGGCCCGTACCCGGGTGTTCCTGCTGACCGGTCATAGCGGTAATGCTGTTGTCGAGAATGATGACGACGTGGCCCGTTTCCGGGCGGTTGTAACCCGCTTCCACAAGGCCGGTGATGCCGCTGTGAACAAACGTAGAGTCGCCAATCACGGAGACAACGCGCTTTGCCTGTTCGCGCGGGAGCACGTTGCGGAGACCAATACCCATACCGATTGCGGCACCCATGTCAATCATGTAGTCCATGGCGCTGATCGGCGGGAGAGCGGCGAGCGTGTAGCAGCCGATGTCACCGGAAACGATGCAGTCGAGTTCCTTGAGAACTGCAAAGGAGCTGCGGTGCGGGCAGCCCGGGCAGAGCATAGGCGGCTTACCCTTGACCGGAACCGGATCCGGGTTCTTGTCGCCTGCGATAATGCGGCGGACGCGGTTCACGTCGAGTTCACCAAAGCGGAAAATCGGGTCAAACTTGCTTTCGCACTGGATGCCAGCGGCCTTGATGTTTTCAGCAAGCCACGGGTCGTTTTCTTCGATGACCATGAGGCGCTTGCCTTCGAACTTCTTCGCAAAATCCTTGATGAGCTGCATCGGCAGCGGATAAGTCATACCGAGCTTGAGGATGCTTGCTTCCGGGGCGGCTTCGCGGACGTGGTGGTAGCTGATGCCGCTCACGATGATACCGAAGTCAGCACTGCGCATTTCGACCTTGTTCGGGCCTTCGGCAACGTTCCAGGCTTCCATTTCGTCCATCTTGGCGCGGAGGCGACGGCCAGCCGGCTTCGAGAAGCCAGGCACCATCACGTGCTGGGCGATGTTGCGTTCAAAGTTCGGCACCATTGCCGGGAGTTCTTCCTTCGGCACGACGATGGACTTGGAATGGTCCACGCGGGTGGTCATGCGGAGGATGACAGGAATCTTGAACTTTTCGCTCGTCTGCATGGCAATGCGGAAGAAATCGTAGGCTTCCTGGGAGTTGGACGGTTCGAACATCGGGCAAACGGATGCCTTCGCGTGGTTACGCGTATCCTGTTCGTTCTGGGAGCTGCCCTGACCCGGGTCATCGGCAACAATCCAAACCATGCCGCCATCGACACCCGTGTAAGTTGCGGTATAGAGAACATCACTTGCCACATTCAAGCCAACCATCTTCATGGTGACAACACTGCGGGCGTGTCCAAAAGCGGCACCGAGAGCGACTTCGGCAGCGACCTTTTCGTTCGGAGCCCACTGGGCATAGCCACCCAGTTCAGAGTAATCTTCCAAGATTTCGGTGGACGGAGTTCCCGGATAACCTGCGGCAAGCTGCACATTGCAATGACGCATGGAAAGGGAAATGGCTTCGTTGCCCGAAATCAGCATCTTTTTCGCATTTGGATCAAAAGCTGGCATGATATTCCTTTTTTGTTTTAATCGTTTTTTAAACGAACTGCAATATAGAAAAAAGGATTGCGCGGGATCCTCGCCGATCCTTGCAACAACACGTTTGGACTACATTTTCGTATTTATCAGTCGTAATCCAACACATCGATGTACTATCTAGCAGCCATTAAACAAAAAATCTACGAATCGACACACTCAGCAAAATTGGTCTCGACCACTTCCTTTTTTGCTATATTACAACCAAATGAATAATGAAAGAAAAACATTCTACACCTTTGCTGTTTTTGCAGCACTATTCCTCACCGGATGTGCCTCTATCCTACATTCGACTTTCCATCTACAGCAAATCACAGTCGTAGCCGATGACGATGACGCATACGATTTCTATGTAAACGGGAATCTTAAATGCGAAAATACAAATGTGTGCGATTTCTACCGCACCACAGGTTCGCTATGTCGGTTGACCATCGAAGCAATGCGCGACAATGTTGTCTTGGGCGTAGAGAAATATGGCTACTGGGAAGAGCCAAACTTCATTAGCCGGATGTTTCAGAAAGACGATTCTGATAAATACAAGTGCCCAGAAAACCTCTTCAACGGAGCTCATGCGGTCGTAAAAATCGATCAAGAAACCAAGAAACGCATGAATGCCGCTAGGGAGAGGGCATGGCTAAAAAAGTCCGAAACCCAGTGGGAAACATCCCCTCTCCGCTCAAATTCTGCAGAATAGAGTTCAATAAATACTATTATTCCAAAAAAAATTGGAGGTTTCATGATTGTTTCAGATTTTAGCGAAAGCATTAAGTTCGTTGGAGTGGATGACCGTGAGATTGATTTGTTTGAAGGTCAGTACAAGGTTCCTGACGGAGTTTCGTACAATTCCTACGTGATTTTTGACGAGAAGATTGCCATCACGGATTCCGTGGACGCATACAAAGTAAACGAATGGTTGACAAATGTTGAAAATGCGTTGCAGGGCAAAACGCCTGACTACCTAATTGTCCACCATTTGGAACCCGACCACGCCGGCGGCTTTCTTGAATTTATCAAGAAGTACCCGGACGCAACCATCGCCGCATCCGCAAAGGCGCTTGCATTCATTCCGCAGTTCGTCAAGCTTCCGGAAGGCACAAAGACGCTCACGCTCAAGGATGGCGACACGCTTTCGCTCGGCAAGCACACGCTAAAGTTTATCGCAGCTCCGATGGTCCACTGGCCCGAAGTCTTGCTCAGCTACGACGAATCCGAAAAGATTCTGTTCTCGGCAGACGCATTCGGCACATTCGGACTTTCTGGCAAACTCGGCGAAGACTGGGTGAGCGAAGCAAGACGTTACTACATCAACATCGTCGGGAAATACGGTATGCAGGTGCAGGGCGTTTTGAAGAAGCTCGCCGGTATCGAAGTCAAGACGATTTGCCCGTTGCACGGCCCCGTTCTTACAGACAATTTAAGTTTCTACATTGACAAGTACAACACCTGGAGCAGCTATGCGCCTGAAACACAAGGAGTATTTGTCGCTTACGCAGGCGTTTACGGCCACACGGCAGAAGCCGCAAAGAAGCTCGCGGAATCGCTCCGCGAAAAAGGCGTTGATGTAACGATTATGGATTTGGCACGCACGTACTCTTCGGAGACGGTCGCACAGGCATTCCGCTACAGTCATCTCGCCGTATGCGCAACAACGCTTGACGCAGGGCTCTTCCCCGCTGCCGAAAAGTTCCTCACGCACATCAAGGCGAAAAACTACTGCAACCGCAAAGTCGGCATTGTCGAAAACGGCACATGGGCACCGATGGCAGCCAAGAAAATGCACGAGATTCTTGACACGCTCAAGAACGTGACATTCTGCGAAACGACGGTCACGCTGAAGTCCGCACTCGACGAGACTTCTGCCGCAAAACTCGAAGAACTCGCTGTAGAATTCGCGAAGGATTTAGGGAAAGCGTAGTAGACGATAAAGGAGATGCCCTGTCGAAGCAGGGCATGACAGAATCCATGCAAAAAAAGTCGGCGGACGCTGACTTTTTCGTTTAGAAAATGTCACTGGATCCTTCAACCCTTACGGGTTTCAGGATGACGAGGTGAAAACGGGTTTCAGGATGACAAGTATGGAGGTTCCGGCTTACTTCGACTCCGCTCAGCACAGGCTCTGGCCGGAATGACACTAAAAAAGGTGACCCCGGAATGGGATCCGGGGTGACAAGCGCGAGGAGCGTTCACCAGTTACTTCTTGCTGGCGAGTTCCTCTTCGAGTTTCTTGTTGCGGCTGTCCTGCATTTCGCAGACATTTTTAAGGTTGTTGATTTCGGCGTTCTGCTTAGCCACCTGTTCTTTGAGGTCTTCGCACTTTGCAGCAAAGGTCTGCTCGGATTCAATGCGGCTATTCAATTCCTTGCGGAGACTGTCCACAGAATTGCGGAGCTTTTCGACGGCATCGTCAGCATCCTTGATGACCGGATTATCACAGGCTTCGTTTTCGTTGCAAGAACAGCATTTAAAAAACTTCTTTGTAATGGCAACAGTCGCTGCGGCACCGAGAATGGCACCGACTAAAAAGCTATTCGTCTTCATAGTCTAACTCCTTGTAATCAAATCCACCTAATAATATCCATTAAAAAAACGGGAAAGTCAAGATTTTTTTAGAAAAAAGGAGATTCCCGCTCGTCCCCGTCAAGCGAGGACAGGTAGGCGGGAATGACAGACGAGAAGAAAACGGGAATGACTAGCGAGAAAGCCGGTGTGACGAGAAGAAAACTTGCAAAATCAGTACAAAAATCTTATATTAATTTAAAATACTTCAAGGTGTATATGGTTGATCCTCTTTATTCCGTGCTAGCTTTTACCTGTGCGTTCGTCTTGCTGATTTTCAAGAATCAGTTTAGAATCGTATTGGACAAAAGCGAAAAAACAGACAAGGATTTCTTGTACCTTGCCAACTGGGTGATTGTATTTTGCCTCCAGGACGGTATCTGGGGGATTTTCGGCTGCGGAGCTATCAAGAACAACTTCCTGCTTTTCCTGTCATCCTCGTTTTTCCATGCGGCAGCCGCTGTCATGGCCTTTATCTGGCTCAACTACATATTGAATTTCATCAACATCGAGCGCGAAAAGGCTATTCCCGCCAAGATATTGTCCCTAGCGCTAGTCATATTCCAGCTAATCCTTCTTTTGATGAATTTCAGGTCAAGTTTTCTTTTCGGCATCAGCGACGAGGGCACCTACATCGTCATGAACGGGAGAAACCTGCTATATTACAGCCAATATTTCACATTCTTCGTCATTGCAATTTTTCTGGTTTACAAAACAGCGAGCGCAAAAAAGACAAGCGCCCGCAAACACTATGCCGCAGGGTTCCTGTTTATTTCGGCACCGGTCCTGTGCGGTTTTCTGCAAAGGGAATTTCCATTTTCTCCGTGTGATTCCATCGGATCCATGCTCGGCTGCTGCACCATCTATGCATTTTTCATCTCGAAAATTAGCCGCAACAGGGACTTGTCGCAAAAGGCGGTCATCATCGCAGGGCTTTCTTCGGACTACGACGTGGTCGTGTACGTCAATATTCCCAAGAACCAAGCCAAGTTCTACCAGATCAGCGAAAAGTTTACCCCGCTCCTGTGGGAAGGTCGCAATTCCACCAACCCCAAGGATTTCGACAACTTTATGAAGCGCATTTACGTCCCCAACGAATTTAGCGAATTTATCGAAAAATCGACAATTGACAAGTGCATCGAACTTTTACAGAGTGCCCCCTATTATACCATCCCATTCCTCGCAAGCATCAACGGACAGATTGAGCATTACCGCCTGAAAATCGCAAGCGACAAAAGCAACGCCCAGGGGTTCATTATCGGCATTATCAACGTCGAAGAGGAACATCGTCTAGAAGAAACCGCACAACGCTTGAGAAAGGATCTCCAGCATACAAAGCTCATTGCGAACAAAGACCCGCTCACAGGAGTCGGGAGCGCCGCCGCGTTCAAGGCGAAATGCGAACTAATCGACAACGAAATCAAGGCCAAGGACAAAATAAAATTCGCGCTTGTAGAATGCGACGTCAACGACCTGAAGGTTATCAACGATACGTTCGGGCACGACATGGGCGATGAATATCTCAAGAACTGCAGCAAGGTTTTCTGCGATATTTTCAAGCACAGCCCGGTTTTCCGCATCGGCGGTGATGAATTTGTCATCATCCTTTTCGGCGAACAGTACGAAAAACGCGCAGAACTTTTTGAAAAGCTGAAATCATCCGTGAACCGCAAGCCAGACGCCCCGAAGGAGAGCATTTCGTTTGCGGCAGGCATGGCAGATTACAGCAGCAAAATTGACGAATGCGTTAAGGACGTGCTCAAGAGGGCCGACACGTTCATGTATATAAATAAAGGGAAGTTTAAGAATTAACGGATTTGTGCAGGGAGCTCTCCGCCTCCGCGGAGAGAAGACACGAAAAAACCCCGGGTCTTTCGACTCGGGGCTTTTCAGCGGGAAGAGCGAGATTCGAACTCGCGATAGGATTTAGTCCTATACGTCCTTAGCAGGGACGCGCCTTCGGCCAACTCGGCCATCTTCCCATCTTGGGGACACTAATTTTAACAAAATTTCAGCAAAATTTCAAGGGGTAACAGCCAAATTCATTGATTTTCCACAAAAAAAGGCCTATTTTTTACATATTACGGGCTCCCAGGCAGGCCACCCCTTCAAAACTTTTATATCTTGTAAGTCGTTAATAGTCAATAATTTACGGAAACATGAACAAGTTTGTCAAAATCATCGTCGCCATCTTCCTTGTAGCCTTGATTTGCTACATCCCCTTTTATATAGTCGTGTTCAAGATCCTCCCCGAACGCGACCCGGACAACCAATTCAACCGCGCCAATATTTTGCAGGTGCTCTCCGGCGAAACCCGCGTCTTCTATGAAGACGGCGAAAACCTGCTCGGAGCATTCTTTGACGCGAACCACCGCGTGTACGTACCCTACGGCGATATTCCGGTCAACTTGATCAACGCCCTTATCGCCGCCGAAGACTCCCGTTACTGGACCCACAACGGTTACGACCTCAAGGGTTTCATGCGCGCCATGGTCAATAACATCAAATCAGGGCGTGTCAGCCAGGGCGGATCCTCACTCACGCAGCAAGCGGTCAAGAACATTTTTGGTCGCGAAGAGCGTAGCGTCAAGGAAAAACTCAAGGAATTTTTGAACGCGCTCCGCATGGAGAAGCATTTTACCAAGGAAGACATCCTGGAATTTTACCTGAATCAGTTCCACGTTTCGGGTACGGGCAAGGGTGTGGCTATCGCAGCCCAGTACTTCTTTAACAAGGAACTCAAGGACTTGACGCTTGCCGAATGCGCATTCATCGCAGGCTCGGTGAAGGGACCGTTCAACTACGATCCGTTCATCCAGCGCACCGAAGAACGCAGGCAAAAGGCAATCGAACGCGGCGAGACACGACTCCGCTACGTGCTCGGACGCATGGTCGAAGAAGGCTACATCGAGCAGGCCGACATGGATGCAGCCACCGCAAAGCCCTTGGAATTCAACCACGGCAACTTCCGCTTCACAATGAGCACGACGCTCGAACGCTTGGAAGAACGCCTCGACAGCGACTTTTTCCACGAACTTTTCCAAAAGGAAGGCATCGAAGACTGGCGCAAAGCTCAGCTCGAAATCACGACAACTTTGAACGCCAAGTCGCAGGACGCCGCCAAACGCGCATTGCAGACAAACATCAGCAACTTGCAATTACAGCTCGGTGGCTTTGTACTCCCGAAGGCGCAATTTGCAAACCGCGCCCGCACCGCTCGCAAGGGCGATTACCTCTACGGCGCCGTGGATAGCGTTTTCTACGATACAACCGGCAGGCTGCAATCGCTCAAGTTGAACTTCGGACAGCTCAAGGGCATTGTCACGGAGCAATCCGTGAATGACTTTGCCAAGCTCGCCGGTGGCGATGTGAACAAGATTCTCGCGACCCAGCTCAAGCCGGGCGCCATTCTCCTCGTGAGCATTATTGACGAAACCCCGATTGACGGTTATGCCCAGTGCAAGATTGAAACGGAACCGGTGCTGCAAGGCGCACTCGTCGCCATCCAGAACGGCAAGGTACTCGCGAGCCAAGGCGGATTCCACAACACGGGATTTGACCGTAGCTTCAAGGCACTCCGCCAACTCGGTTCTAGCTGGAAGCCGATTCTTTATGCTCTCGCCCTCAAGTACCACTGGAACTACCTCGACAATCTTGAAAACGAATTCAACGCTTTCCAGTACGGGAACCAGTTCTACTTCCCGCGCCCGGACCACAAGAACAAGGGTGACGTTGTCAGCATTGCATGGGCCGCTACGCGTTCCGAAAACATCGCAAGTATTTGGCTTTTGGAACACCTGTTGGACAAGCTCTCGGACAAGGAATTCGAAGACGTGGCCCGTGAAAACGGCTTTGCCCGCAATCCGGATGAAGAACGCATCAAGTTCGTGGAACGTTTGCGCGACAAGTTCGGCCTCATGATGAAGGAAGACGTCAAGCGCGAAATCGAATTCACGAAGGCACGCGATGCGCTCGTGGAACGTTATATGAACGACGGCAAGGTATTGCAGGCCCGCGCCGTGCAGAACTTGCGCTACGGCACGTTTACGGACATTGGTTTGAAACAAGCGAAGCGCGATCCGAAAATCACGAAGTACGTGAACCACAACTTCAAGCGTTACTCTGAAATCTGGCGCGCCCGCGAAATACAGGAACTCGACCCGGATGAATCGACAAAGCTCTTGCCGCTCGATTCCGTACAGCTGATTGAAAACTTTACGCTTGCCGACTTTAAACGTTTGAACGCCATGATTGAACCGGTCGATAGCGATGCAGATTACTTTGACATGGCTCATCTGCGTTACTGGCCGGATTACCGCCGTGCGCTTGCGATGGCCGACTACGCCCGCTTCGCAAACGAAATCGGCATCCACCAAAAATTGCAGAAAGTGTTCAGTATGCCACTCGGCGTGAACGACATTACTCTTGCCGAAATCACGACCGCCTACCAGACGCTCCTCACAGGCAAGATTTTCAAATGCAAGGACGCTAACTGGACCGAAGCCTGCTTTATCAAGGAAATCAAGAACCGCGACGGCCGTACGATTTTCAGGAACAAAATGGAATCGATGACGGTGCTTGACGATACCGTGACAACGCAGATGGGCGTGATGTTGCGCTCCGTGTTCACAAACGGTACGGCACACAGCCAGCTCACCGCACTGAGCGTCAAGAATCCAGATGGGGCCTCAAAGCTCCGTTACCCGGTAATGGGCAAGACGGGTACGACAAACGATTACCGCAACGTGGCATTCCTTGGTGCGCTCCCGACGTACGTCAAGGAAAAGAACGGCATTGCACTGGATTCCGTGATTGCCATTGGTAGCTATGTGGGCTTTGACGACAACAAGCCTTTGAAATCGGGACGCACGCGTATTGCAGGCGCCTCGGGTGGTTTGCCACAATGGGCTTCGTTTGCGAAGGAAGAAATCGACATTCTCGGCATTCCGAAGCAAATCGACTTCCTAGACATTTCGATGATCGCCACGGGCGAAGTGCCGCTGATGCTGACAAACGAACGTGGAGAACTCACGGTGGACCCGATGACCGGTGAAGCTTTGGTGAACGGCGAAAAAGGCCGCCCGCTCCCGTGGCTCGATGTGCCAGGATTCACACCACCGCAAGTGCAAAAGATAGCCGCCGAAACAATTGCAAAATCTGGAATTGTCGTGAGCTTGCCGATGCCGCAGACAACACCGAGTAACGCACAGCCGGGTGCAGCAGGCGCCGAGAACGCAACGCCAACGGCCGCACCGCAAACGCAAGCAAGCGCTACGACGCCGGCCGAGACCGCACAAAATGCAACAGCGCAAGCTGGGACAGCGCCAATCACAAGTGCGCCGAAGCCGCAGCAAGTCATCCCTGCTGATGCAAGGCCAGTTTCAGAAGTCATGAAGGCAGATTCCATCAAGAAGGCAACGGAAGCCGCAAAGCAGATTCCGCTTGATCCGCAGCAGACGTTCACACCAGTTCAGCCGCCAAAACCGCAGGCAGCCATGCCCAAGGATGATGACTGGGATTTGCCCGAAAACTTCAGCAGCAAAAATGCATTCGTACCCATCGAAGCCGATGCTGAGTAACAATTAGTTATCAGCTGTTGGTCATTAGTCAATAGCTAAGCAGCTGAAGCCATCACGGCTTCTAACAACTAATGACCAATGACTATTGACTGCACTAGGTTTTACACATTCTAATTATTATCTTTGATAACGCAGGAATATTGAACTTTTTCGGAGTGTTTCATGTCTAAATCAACGGTTTTCGTTCAGGCAGCCACATTCGCCGCAGCGTTCTCGCTCACCGCATGCATCGGGACAAGTCAATGCCCATCTCCAGACGTAAAGCCCACAGAAACTCCGTTCACTAAAGTCATCGGGCAAGATACAGTCCAGTCTGCAGAAACGCAGACCGGCAAGTATTCCGAGATGCAGGTCGTCACCGGCGATAGCGCTTCGCAGATTCTCGACCAATTCAAGCTCTCAACGCCCGACCAAATTTTGACTCCGGAACAGACGCCGACCATTCTCGTACAAACTCGAGTCGATACGGTCTTGATGATGTTGCCGCCATGCGACAAGACGCATTTTTCGCATTGCACACTCGAAACGACGATGGACCCGTACAAGGCATTCCCAGCACTCGCCAATTACGTCTTTAGTTACGCCGACACTCTCAGCCGCGCAGGCCAAACGGACTCCGCCTCCGTCATCTTGAACAGCTTCTCGACTATGGCTCCGATGTGGGAAAAATGGCAAGCGCATTCAGACACGCTCCGCAAAGCTTTCGGCAAGCGCCGCGAAGAAAAGGCAAAAGAATTTGAGTCAATGGCACTCCAGATTCAGAACATGAACCGCGTGCAAGCCTCATACAGCATGGTCGCCGAAACCGCAGACAGTTTGATTGCGCAGCTCGCTCCGGGAGACTCACTTGCAAACTGGGCTAAAGACCAAAAGAAAATCGCTTATACGAACACACTCAAGAAAGCATCGAAAGAATTTAACGAAATCAAGGTTCTCGCCGACGAAAAGGCACAATTCGCCGAAGCCCGTAAGCAGACCGAAACATTCCGCATCCGCTACCGCGATTTCGAAGACACACTCCATGTGCAGGCATTCCTGAATCATGTTGACGAACTTGAAAAGGCTACCGATTCCGAGACCGCCAAAATGTGGGAAAAGCAAGACCCTGAAAAGGCGCTCGCCCAGGCCGACACGCTCATCGCAAACGAGAAGTTCGACAAGGCAAAAGATTTGCTCAACAAGCTCAAGACGAGCAAACTCCGCAAAGAAGCAAACGAAAAGTACATCGTCCTTGCCGATGCCTACTGCAACAAACAGCGCAAAACAACATCGCAGATTTTTGCCAAGTCCTTGAAGCAAACGGACGAAGAAAAGAAAAAGAAATTGCTGAACGACGCCATCGCTCCACTCGACAAATGCCTTGCGGAATTCCCGGAAACAACGCAGCGCGAAAAAGTCGAAAGCAACAGAAAGTTTATTGAAAAGGAACTCGCCAAGTGACAGACTGGTGGAATTACGCCCAGTACCCGGCGTTCTTTATTTTGGGTGCAGTCGTAAGCCTTATCAACAGCATCGCAGGCGGAGGATCTACACTTAGCCTCCCCATCATGATTTTCCTTGGGCTCCCCGCGACCGTCGCCAACGGCACGAACCGCATCGGACTCATCATCGGGAATTTCAGCAGCGCCTACAATCTTGCGCGTCACGGCTACCTGAACAAGAAGATATTCTTCCAGCTACTGCTGCCGACATTCTTCGGCGCACTCCTTGGCGCATGCTTCTTGGTCCGCATTGGAGACAAGCTCTTCCAGGCAATTCTCGCCGTCGTGATTTGCCTTGTGGTCATCATGAGCAACTTGCGCAAGGACATTCTCGGAAAGCCTCCCGAGAACCCGCCCGAAAAACTCACCGTCAAAGGCGCCATCGGATTTTTCGCCATCGCTGTCTATGGATGCATTGTGCAGGTGGGCGTTGGGTTCGTGCAAATATTTGGACTCACGCGGTACACCGGACTAGACCCAATTCACGTGAACGCCGTCAAGAATGCACTTACGAACGTGTTCCTGATCGTAAGCACAGTGGCACTCGGCATCGCAGGGAAAATTGACTGGCCAATAGCGATTATCATGGCCGCAGGCGCATGGCTCGGCGGCTACCTCGGCAGTTTCACGCAACGCAAAAAAGGCAACAAGTTCATCCAGCGATTCATCAGCATTTGCAGCATCGGCATGGCAATCGCGCTCGTGGTGGACTTGGTGATGAAATAAGTATTTTTCTCATCAATCAAGGAATTTCCGAACATTTCGATTTATATCAACATCAATTGTATAAAAAATAGAATCGGATCTATTTGAATAAAGATTATTTTCAGTATATAAATTTTTCCTTACACCAAGTAAACTATCTCGGAAGAGTGCATAAAACTGTAATTTGGGGGTAACGAACTTTTTTAAAATCAAATCTCCCCTAGCCTTGGTCGTTTCCACCATCCCTGACAATTCATAATAAGCAGAATCAACCTTTCTAAACTCGCAATCATCGCATAATTCAATAATAGGAATGAAATTATTTTTCCACACATCCACAATCTTTATTTGTTTCATACTATAAATAGGATTCATTGTTTTTATATAAAAATAAGATAATCCATTGCCCAAATACAATAATTCAAAGGATATACCCTTTTCTCGACAAAAAGAAAACTCACCTTCATAAACCCGATGTTCAGACGAACTATTTCCACGATAGAATTTTGACTCTATCACTTTTTTCGCCTCACGTTCATTATAACCAACATCCTCTCTATGAAATGATACGATCACAGTATCATAGTAGGGAACTTTTAAACTATATGTTGATTTTGCAATCTCATTCGCTTCTTCTCCAATTAAGATAATAGAATCCTTTTCAAACCAATTTGACAAAATTTTTTTTTGAATATTTTTAGGGAAAATTTCCTTAATTCTTTTAATTGGAGTAGAAAAGGGAATATCATCAACAATCCCAGCCTTGGCACTATCTTGTAATATAATATTTTTAAAATTCACAAACTTATAGCAAACATTTCCATAAATTAACGGTGCAGAATCTTTTTGAAAATACTTTTCATTTAAACGTTTTTCCACACATGCCGCAACAGCCGCTTCATTAGACACATTTGCAGCTAGATGAAATTCTTTTTCATCTGAATAAAAAAAAGTCATTTGCTCTTTTAGATTTTCATTTTTCAAGTAATTACAATAAACTAGCACAGCCGTACATAAAAGTATTTCAAAAGCAAAAAAAATAAGTATAAAATTTTTCATGAAGCCATTTCTATGAATCACAACATACCCCTTGCAATTTGTAACATTCAACAATGATTTATTGAAATATAAATTTTTTTTCAACAGCAAAAAAAGATCCATAAATTTAAGATTCTTTTTTTGAACTTTCCCACCCTTGCTTTTCACAACGGAGCCTTGCATCGCAGACTTTAAGCGATTCGCCAAGCCCAAAAACCAACGCTTCATCAGCATTTGCAGCATCGGCATGGCAATCGCGCTTGTTGTTGACCTAGTGATGAAATAACTCTAGCTCACCGGATTTCTGTGACTTTCGAAGAGTTGCCGTAGATTCACGGCATCTCTTTTTTCTTGTTCCGTTTTGAGGTCTTCCATGATTTGTGCGAAATAAGCGGCGCGCCCTGTATCTTTTGCAAGGAAGGCGTCTTCGTAACTGTCTTGAGCTACTGCAATTACTTCTGGATTAAAGTTGGGCATAAACCCATACTTTTTACAAGCAGCAATCATATCGTCATCGTTTATGCTGCTGTAGTCAAAATTCGTGCGCTTAAGGAGCATGACCATATCGCCAACGATTTCGATGAGCACATTTTCAGAAGATGAAAAACGCGACCGTAAAAAACTGCAATATACAGCCACATCGTACATCTTTTTGTACATAAAATAATCTTTCAAAAAGCGGAAGCAATGGATCATATCGCTAGAGCGATACGTGTACTTCATGGCAGAAACGATTTCCTTGAGCAAGTTCTCCCAACGGCCTTCGGCACTGCAAAGCATCGCATACAAGATCCTGCATTTTGCAGAAGTCGGATTCCACTGGACCGCTTCGGTGACGCCCTTCAACGCCGTAGAGTAGTCGCCCAAATCCAATGCAGCAAGCGCATATTGGCGGTAAATCCAGTCCATCGGGCAGACGACGCTGACGTTCTTTACCTGTTGCGACGGGTTCTGGTAAAAATGCTGATAAAGCACCCATTCCATTTCGTCCGAAATAGCGACATAGCAAACATCATCGCTAGACACAAATGGATGTTCTTTAAGCACCTGCATTAGCGGTTCAAGAATTTTGAGAGACTTTTCGTAATCCTCATTCTTATACGCATCTAGGGACAAACTCAAAATTTCCATCACGCCTTTTCGACCGCCAACATCTTCGAGTTTCTTGCTCATGATGGCGGACTTTATTTGGAAGAGGTCTTCCTGATTTTTGGCGTCTTCGATAGATAACATACATAAATAATGTACATTCATTAGCCGTTTAAAACAATAGCATTCATCGGCAACACCAAACGCATTAGCACTTAAGCGTTGGTTTTTGCTTTGCGAATTTTCGATTTCTGTTTCCGACGTTTCTTTTTCGGCTTTAGGCGTTCGCCAAGGCCTGCTCGCAGTTCACCTTCTAATGCAGAATCACCCGCAGCAAGGAGTTCCTTTTGCGGGCGTTTGAGCTTTTTAATGCGAGCCTCTAGGCGGAGCGCTTCTTCGCGAGTTTCAAGTTCGAATGTTTGTAAAATGCATTCCGGCGGGAACGCTTTGGTAAACCTCGCGCCACGCCCACTGCAATGCTCTTCATAGCGGGCGTTGACATCCACGGCATAGCCCGTGTAAATGCGGTCACCCTTGCAACGGAGCATATAGACGTAGTGAGCTTTGGTCATTACCGTATATGGAGATGCCGGCATGCTTCGACTACGCTCAGCACAGGCTGCGGCCGGCATGACATTCCTAAGTTCTAAACTCCACCAACTATTCTTTCTTAGATACGATACTCATGTAAATGGTACCGAGGATGGCGGCACTAAAGCTTCCAAGGAGGATACCAAGCTTTGCAGAATCCTTGTTTGCACCGTCCTCAAAAGCAAGGCCAGTGACAAAGAGAGCCATCGTAAATCCGATACCGGCAAGCATGCCACCACCCCAAAGGACCTTCCAGGAGTAGCTCGGCTTCTTGGAAACGCCAATCTTCACAGAGAGGAGGCTGAAGAGGAAAATACCAATCGGCTTACCGAAGATGAGAGCGAGAGCCACAGCACCAAGCACAGGCACGTCAAGGCCACCGAGCTTGATTTCGACACCGGCATTTGCAAGCGCAAAAATCGGCATGATGCCAAAGTTTACCCAAGGCACAAGCATCTTGTACAAACGTTCCTGCAAGGAGACACTTTCGCTTGCCCCGCGCTTGAGCATCGTAAATACTTCATATTGTTCGTTGCGGTCCTTCGTCTCGCCCGAAAGCACGTTGCCTACGCCACTTGCAAACTGGGCCACCACGCCTTTCGCCACCACGGCCTTTGCGGGCACGGAGAGGCCAAGGAGCACGCCAGCAATCGTCGGGTGCACACCGGACTTGACAAAGAACGCCCACACGGCAATACCCGTGAAATGGAGCAGCAGCATGTTGCGCACGCCAATGCGGAAGAACACGTTGAACAAGGCAAGGAGCACAAAAGCCATTCCAAGAGCACTAAAGTTGATGCCGTCGCCGCTCGGGTAGCCAATCGCAATCACTAGAATCGCGCCGATATCGTCCGCAATAGCAAGGGTCAAAATCATCACGCGGAGCGCATGCGGCACCTTCTTGCCGAGAATCGCCATGCAGCCCACCACAAACGCGATATCCGTCGCCGTCGGGATTCCCCAGCCATGTGACGTACCCTGAGGGCAGAGCGTGAGGTAGATAAGCGCCGGGAAAAGCATACCGCCAGCAGCCGCGATAATCGGGAGGCTTGCCGCCTTCGGGTCGCGCAGTTCGCCGTAGGTCATTTCGCCTTTGACTTCAAGTCCGATATTGAAGAAGAATATCGTCATCAACGCATCGTTGATGAACCAGTGCAAGTCGCCAGTGCCCACCCAGCTGCCTATCGTCACCACGAACGGCAAATGCCAAAAGTGCTCGTACGATGACGGACTCAGGTTCGCCCAGATGAGAGCCGCAAGCGTCATAATGATAAGCACTATGCCGCCCGTCGTCTCCACCTTCATCAGGCGCTCGATTGGGGTGATAATCTTACGTACCGGGGTTTCCGGAAACATATCTTCAATTTTATCGCTGCTTGTTACTCGTGCTGACATATGTTTTCAATATAGATAACTTTTTACATTTTTTTGGAGCCGTACCGCCGTTGTAACAGATAAATAGGAATAAAACTACAAGTCCGTTACAAGAACATCGCAAGCACGTCCTTCAGTTTTTCAATACTGACCGGCTTTGCAATATGCTCGTTCATGCCCGCCTCGAAAGAAGCCTTGCGGTCTTCGTCAAATGCGTTAGCGGTCATGGCGATAATCGGGATTTCGGCAACATCCTTGTTTTCGAACGCGCGGATGCGCTTTGTCGCCTCGTAACCGTCCATCACCGGCATGCGAACGTCCATCAAAACGACGTCAAACGGCCTCGATTTTGCCTTTGCAAGCATTTTCACGGCAATATCGCCATCTTCCACCGCCGTCACGATAAAACCATTGTCCTGGAGGATTTCCATCGTGATTTCGCGGTTGAGGATATTGTCTTCGACAAGGAGAATTCTCTTTCCTGCAAATCCGGAGTTGGCAGTATCATTGCTTTCGTCGTTTTTCTTCGACTGCACGAGCTTGAACTCGAACGTCATCGTGACTTCGGTACCGACATTCAAGCGGCTCGCAATTTCAATCTGGCCACCCATCATCTCGACGGAGTTCTTCGTGATGGCAAGTCCAAGGCCCATGCCGCGGACATCTCTCGACACTGCAGATTCTCTCGTAAACGGTTCATAGACCGTCTTGAGGAACTCTTCGCTCATGCCGATACCGTTATCCTTGATGCGGAACTCGTAGGCCGCATAGCTAGACTTCGTGAGCGGAGTTTCCTTGACGCTCATCGAGACAGAGCCACCTTCCTTCGTAAACTTGATCGCGTTCGAAAGCACCTTGAGGAGCACCTGGCGCAAGCGTTCCTTGTCGCAAACGACTTCGTCATCATTGATGCCGACGCAATCCAGCTCAAACTTGAGGTCCTTCGCCTGCAAGTCATTGCGGATATCGCGTTCCACCTCATGAACGACTTCAAACAAGTGCATCGGAGCTTCCTTGAGGTCGAACTTGCCCGATTCAATACGGCTCATGTCGAGAATGTCGTTGATAATCGAAAGCAGGCGATCGGAGCTCTGGTCAATTTTCACAAGGCAATCCTTGACGCGTTCGCTATCCCCCAAATGCGCAGACGCAATCGAGGTAAGGCCGATAACGGCATTGAGCGGCGTACGGATTTCATGACTTATGCTATTGAGGAATTCCTTCTTGGCACTGTTTGCGGCCTGTGCTGCCGAGAGCGCCTGTTTCAAAGCCTCAGCCTGCGTTTCGAGCTGTTCCTTCTGCTCCAGCTGCAAACGAGTGGATTCATCGACACTGATAAAGCCCGCCACGATCTGGTTCTGCGCATCAGGAGCCTTACCCGCCATCACAAACTTGAGCTGCCAATATTCAACCACACCATTGATAATCATGCGGTAGTTGACATAATAGGCGCCCTTCGCCGCAAGCTTTTCACTCACAACTTCGCTAGACGTCATTTCCATAAACATCTTGCGGTCATCGGGATGCACAAGCGTATTTGCAATCAGCTTTAAGCGGTCCTCAAAATTTCCAACTTTTTTCCAGTTCGGATTATCCGCCCAGTTATTCTTCTTGACGTAATAAAGATGATCTTCACGTGTAGAGGGATTGATAAAGCTCACGAGCGTAAAGTCTTCCGAAAGGCCCTTGATTACCGAAAGTCTTTCACGTTCGGCTTCGATAGCGACCTTTTCGTCGTTCACGTCTTCAACACCAATAAGCACATAGCCATCGCCCTTACCATCAGCAAGGCCAATCAGCGTATGACGCAGCCACACCCAGTTGCCATTGATGAACCAGCGCATGTCCACCACTTTTCTAGACTCATTCGGGCCCATCATCTCCAGGAAAGCGTCCTTGTTGAACACGCTATGGCAAAGTTCCAAATCATCCTTGTGGATTTTCGTGAGCTCATCATTGTTCATGATGTCGTACAGCGAAACGTTACAGTCAAACCGGCTGAGGATTTCCTTGTACAGATCGTTCATGGCACTCGGGTAAACAACATACGATCCCGATTCCGGATTCACGTAGTAAATGTGAATAAAGTTCTTGGACAAAAGACCGAGAAGTTTCATCTGCATGTAGCGCACCTTGCCCACTTCGTCTTGTTTCATACGTTCAGTCTCGTTCACAATGCTTCGGATGGCCACACGGCGGAGCAACACAAAATAAGCCGCAAAAAACACGAGCACTACAATGCCAAAGCAAAGAAGGATAAAGCGGACTTTATGGATTGCCGACATCGCCACCTTTTCAGGAGACGAAATCACAATACTCCAGTGATTCACTGCCAAAGGCTTGTAATAGAAACAGTTCGATTCTTCCCAGTAGTTTTCGAAGCAGGCTTCACCAGAAGCGCCAGCAAGGACGCTATCCACAAGGGCAGAGAACAAGCCCTTTTCATTATCCATCTCGTTCTTGTAATCATGGACGCTCTTCAGCGAATCGTGCTTGGTATCTGCAATCAGGCGGCCATCGTCGCGATTGATGACGTACACGTACATTTTACGGTCATAGCGCTTGTCCTTGCGCAAGTATTGATGGATCAAGCCCAAACTGAAATTCCAGTAGGCCACAGCAACCGTATGACCATGACTTTTAATCGGCACAAAATGGTACAAGAGCTTTTCTTCTTGCTTATCGCTTTCAAGGCGCACCGTCACATGCGGATTCGGCGTTGC
Source organism: Fibrobacter sp. UWB3 (assembly GCF_002210405.1). NCBI lineage: Bacteria > Pseudomonadati > Fibrobacterota > Fibrobacteria > Fibrobacterales > Fibrobacteraceae > Fibrobacter > Fibrobacter sp. UWB3. Next base: position 167,507 of record NZ_MWQJ01000004.1, on the reverse strand, counting down.
CTCCTGTTCAAAGGACAACTTCATTTTCGAGGAACTCGTTACCACGCCATCTGGCAAAATCACCGTATCGCCCGGCAAGAGAATGCTGATTTTCTGGTCGCGCAAAAACGGCTGCATTTCACCCAATTTCGGCTGCAGGCTATCCACAGAATAATCGCCACGGTCCCCCAAGGCATCCGCCACAAACTGGAGCGCTCCACCGTAATGCAGGTTATTCATTATAAATTCGTTCGACGCCACCTCGGCATATTCACGAAGTCTATTGAAGCAACCGTCTTCAACGATTTTCAAAACCTTTTGGCAGATAAACAAAAAAACAAAAGCCGTCACCACAAAAAGAATTACAGCAAAAACAAGGTGATCCTTATGCATCACCTTGTCATTATGGGTACCATCAATATTTTTCAGCATTCAGTCATCACTTCTTGAGGAATCTTGACAAAATATACTTCATTTTGTCAATGTCAATAGGTTTCGAAATGTGTTCATCCATGCCTGCATCAAGGGCCGCCTTGCGGTCTTCTTCAAAGGCATTTGCCGTCATGGCGACAATCGGTATGCGGGACTGATAACCTGCCGGAAGCATGCGGATTGCACGCGTTGCCGCAAAGCCATCCATTATAGGCATCTGCACATCCATGAGCACAAGATCGTACTGCCCGGGCTTTGCATTTTGCATAAGTTCCACAGCCTGTTTTCCATTTTCCGCCGTAAACACAATAAATCCGTTGTCGTCAAGAATATCGCATGCAATCTGGCGGTTCATTTCGTTATCTTCGACAAGCAAAATCTTTTTGCCCTTGAAGCTGAAATCACCGATCTGCATTTGGGAACCGACACTCTTTTTGCCATGCAACTTGAAGTCGATACTCAAGACAACTTCAGTACCTTTATTCTCTTCGCTAAAGATCTGAATGCTGCCGCCCATCATCTCGACAATGTTCTTCGTGATGGACATTCCAAGGCCAGTTCCTTGAATACCGCTCACCGTCGAAGAATTGGCGCGCGTAAACGGCTCGTAAATCGTCTTCAGGAATTTTTCGCTCATGCCCATGCCGTTATCGCGAATACGGATTTCAAATCGAGCCGAATTCGGCTTTTCCGATTCCCGTTCGTCCACCACCATTGTAACCGAGCCGCCCTCTTGCGTGTACTTGATAGCATTCGAAAGGACATTCAAAATCACCTGATTCAGTCGCAGCTTGTCGCACACGATTCCTGAATCATAGATATTCATATTCACATCAAACGAGAGTTTCTTCGTATCGACGTCGGCCTGCACAATGTCCTTGAGGGCGTTGATAATTTCAATCAGGTCTTCGTCTTTTTCCGAAAGCACAACCTTGCCCGATTCGATACGGCTCATGTCGAGCACATCGTTAATGAGCGAGAGCAAATGATTGGAACTCTGGCCAAGCTTGCGCAAGTAATCGAGAACCACTTCCTTTTCATCAATGTGTGCCATGGCAAGGCCCGTAAAGCCCACGATTGCATTCATCGGCGTACGGATATCATGGCTCATGTTCGAGAGGAACGTCGTCTTTGCACGATCCGAAGACTGCGCCATCGAAAGCGCCTTTTGCAACATGATCTGCTGCTTTTCAAGCAAGTCGTTCTGCTCGGCAATCTTTGCATCCAGTTCCAGTTTTTCAACCTGGTCATCGCTCAACAGCAAGAACGAAAGCACAAACGAGACAACCTCGCCATCGTCATTGCGTTCGATAGTCGTGAACTTTGCACGCAGCCATTCACCGCTTGCGATCTTGAATTCCAGTTCGCGCTGGTCGGTCCCCTTCAAGAACTTTTGCACATAGAACAGGTTCGACAGCTTCAGCCAATCCTGCTGGAATTCGTCTGAGACAATACTGCTGATTTGCTTGATTTCGGAAGAGTACGAACTGTACAGCGGGCGTTTCTCGACCCACGAGACATTCGAAGATTTAATGGTGCGGAACGAATTGTCTTCGACATTCACAAAGTAGATGGACACGTAATCATCGTACAGGATGTCGTTCACAAAGTCCTTGAGGATGAGGTCGTCCTTTTCGGCAAAGCCAAGCGCAACAGCCTTCGGCTTATCGAATTCATCGCCCACCTTCACGAACTTCATTTCGCAATAGTGCGGCCTGCCATCGACATTCCCGCGATACGTCGTGATAAAAGTCTTCTGCCGAACAAGTTGCTTTTTAATATTGTCAAGCGTTCCGGCCTCGTGCATCATCTGCCGATCACGTTCCCAAACAACACCATCGACATATTCTTCAAAGGCCTTGGAATACGAAACACCCGAACGGAAACGACGACCAAACAGCGACTCCGATTCCTTGTTCATCGAATACGGCGTAATCGCATCCTTTTCAAGATCAATGTAATAAACAGAAGAATATTCCGACGCCAAGACATCAATGATTTCCAGGTCCTGTTCAATCTTCTTCTGATGCATACGCACCGTGCGGATCTGTTCATCCTTGTCGGCAAAGCCAATCACAAAAGCTTTTTGCCCCTTGTTGACGGCAACGACCTTGCATTCGCAGAACTTGTCCAAATAGCTCACAAACTCAAAACTCGTGACGCCCTTCTTTTGCAAGAGCGAATTGAGACTTTTGGCCGAAAGTTTTTTCAGCACGGCATCCTGATATTCAGGAGCGACAACTTTATTGACGATATGATTAATCGCACCACTATAAGTAAATTCACCCAGAGAATCGCCAAGCATCTTCTGGATGTTCGCGTTCAGCTTGTGCGCTGTCACCAGGTCGTATTCCAGGTCGCAATAGAAAATACACGAGTAGTCCGACGCCAAGAGCGAAGTCACAGCGGCATCTTCGTCCATGCGCTTTCTGCGGTTGATTTCGTTTTCAGCAAAACTCGCGACGAGCTTGAGTACAGCAAAATTCTTCTGCGATTCCTTGGGGTTGTCTAAAACAAGGAAACTGTAACGCTGTTCATTCGAAGCAATCGTCGAAACGCTTATGCTCTTGATATCTAGAACCGGCAACGAGCTGTACAGCCTTTCCCAGACACCGTATTCATCATCCTGCGATTCGAGATAGACGGCGTCCATATCGCCCACGGATTCAATCCACGGATTGATCATCTCCAATGGAATATGCTGGAGCCCCGCCTTGTTGGGCCTCACGCCCTTGCGGCACCATTCATACGTGCTACTGAGGAATTCCCTTTCCTTGTCGCATTCCAGGATATACGCCCTGTCGGCATCGTAATAAGAGGCAAGCGTTGCAAGCAGTTCTTCGATAGCGTCCTTGGAACGATTTTCCTTATAGAGAACATCGATGCAGTCGCGAATTGCGGCATCCTGTTTCTGCTGTTCCGAGACGTTATAAGCGACCAACATCGCCTGGTATTCATTCAGGATTTCGTTCTTAGAAACGTAGCAGACAAAACGGCTGTAATGCCAGCCGATATGCGGCGAATAAAAACGGCAAGTGTATTCAGGGATGGAATCACCTTTCTTGACCTGGTCAATGAGCGACTTTGCCGAGAGGTGCTGCACAAAAGCCTTACGGTAATCCTTATCTACGAGCTGGTCTGCAATCTTCTCGATAATCGCATCGTAATGCGGGAAGTCTTCGCCAAACGAATCGCTCACATCGACGGACTTGCCTTCAATAATCTGGATAAAGGGGCGAGAGACTTTGCCCTCGGAAAGGTTAACCTTGAAATAGCTATACGCCTTGTCGAGAATCGCCTTTCCATAAAGTTTTTCGTTGAGGGCACTCTGCAAGCGTTCGCGCTTTGTATCAAGATCCATCGTCTTGATTTCGTCACGCAACTCTTCTTCGGTGGTCTTCTGGATTAGCGCAAGCTCAGTGATATCCTTGTGCCAGCCTTCAAGCCTCACACCTTTCTTATAGTGAAAATTACGGGTTCCACCACAACGGACAAAACGGACACGGCCATCGGGAGCATGCCAAGGGTACTGAATTTCAGGCGCCTCGCCTGCACTCATCTTGTCGACATACGCCTTGACTTCGGCAAAATGCTCCGGGTCGATATTATCAAACCAGGCATGGAAAATATCCTCGGCAGAGACACCCTCTTCAAGCCCAAGCAACTTGAGCATGGTCGGATTCGCAGTCATACGTGGAGCGCAGCCGTCATCAATTTCGACAGCCCAAAGCCCTATGCCTACCCCGTCCAAAATATTTGTCGTCAACGGTATCGAGTGTTCATCAGCCATAAATTGCTTCCCATATCCTATCTTATAAAAATAATACGTTTTATTATTAAAATTTCAAATCAGTGAAAATATTTATGTCAAGCTAAACAACACTTTCTCCGGACATTTAAACCACTTTTCCAGAAAAAAGTTCAAAAACAAAAATCCGGATGTCTTGCGGCATCCGGACTTTTTTTCCATATACAGACTCTATTAGAAGAATGCAGGCGGCCAACGCGGGTTCTTCGAGGACATATCGATCTTGTAGAAGTCCTTCTCGAAGCGGCCATCGTCCATGCCGTACATCTGCATCACGTGGCGAGCAATCCACTTGCCGAGCTTGAGCACGGTGAGCTTCTTACGGAGACGGCCCTGGCAGTCACGGTTCATGATATCCGGGAGCGTAGAGGTCGTGAGGATTTCGTCGATAGCCGGGCTGTTGAGCTTTTCGCGGGCTTCGGCACTGGTGTGGAAGTGCGTGACACCGAAGCAGACGCGGTTCGGGTTACCCTTCTTGATGTGTTCGCAGCACTGCACGATCGTCGTACCGGTACGGACCATGTCGTCGAACACGATCACGTCCTTGCCTTCGATTTCTTCGATGCTGATATCAGAGAGTTCCGGGTTGAAGGTCATGCTGATTTCACGTTCGCCAGTACGGACCTTGTCCATAACGACGCGCTTGCATTCCGGGAGCTGGAGAGCGTCGAACACGGCGTTCATGAACGGGCGTGCGCCCTTGTCCGGGGAGACGATCACGAGGTTGTTGCCGTCCTTACCGGTCTGAACAAAGTTGCTGTTCTTGATGTAGTGGGCGTAAACGTCCGTCGGGATCAAGTTGTGGAAGTTGCCTTCGAAAATTTCGTTGAAGAGGTTCTGCACCTTGATGCTGTGGTTGTGGCAAGTGACAACGGCATCGACACCAGCAGTCTTCAAAAGCTGAGCGTAAAGGAGGCTCGTGAATGCCTGGCCGTCGAACTTCTTGAGGTCGATGTCCGGGCGATCCTTTTCGAGTTCACCGATGCGGTGCGGGCCGCGATCCTGGGCGCTGTAGAAGAGGTCCGGTTCAACCAAGACGACCTGTTCTGCACCGTTGTCCTTGGCGGCGCGAGCGAGGATGCAGTTACGCATGGCGTAGTCGTTACGGCTACGTTCATGGTTAGAAACAGAGCAAATCAAGACAATCTTGCCTTCCAGGCGCTTGCCGATATGTTCCAAGTCGTCCATATCCAGCATGTAGCGGGGGCAGAATTCGGAGTTGGCGAAAGTCTTCAGGGAGACCACGTCGGAGATATCTTCACGGAGGCCGATGTACTGAGCCATGTCGATGGCAAACGGATCATCGGTAAAGTTGCCGGTCACGATAAAACGATCTGACATTTTCCTAGCCTTGATTTAAGGGTTGTTTTTTGTGTTATTGCCAAATATAGTTAGAATCTATCCACGTTTCAAGTTTAAGGGCGAGAAATTTGCCAAATGCAAAAAAGCCCCGGCTTAACGCCGAGGCTCTTTTTAGATACTTTGTTCTAAAAAGACGGTCGCAGTCGCGACGTTCGCCTTACTTAGCGTTGCGCTACTTCGTAGCGCAGTCCTAAGCGGCTCGGTCATGCCGGCAAGCAAGCTTGCCGTCGCGACTCTCGCCTGATTAGGCCTTCTTGCAGCCCTTCTTGCAAGCAGCCTTCTTAGCCGGAGCCTTGGCACCCTTGCGCGGATCGCCAGCGTAGACAGCAGCCTTGCCGAGTTCTTCTTCGATGCGGAGGAGGCGGTTGTACTTGCAGACGCGGTCCGTACGAGAGAGGGAACCAGTCTTGATCTGGCCAGCGGCAGTACCGACGGCGAGGTCAGCAATGAAGGTGTCTTCGGTTTCGCCAGAACGGTGAGAAACGATCGGAGCATAGCCTTCAACCTGAGCGCGCTTGATAGCAGCGAGGGTTTCAGAAACAGAACCGACCTGGTTCACCTTGATAAGGATAGCGTTAGCGATGCCAGCCTTGATGCCTTCGTCGAAGATGGTCGGGTTGGTAACGAACAGGTCGTCACCAACGAGGTTGATCTTGCCACCGAGCTTGTCGGTAAGAACCTTCCAACCTGCCCAGTCAGCTTCATCGAGACCGTCTTCAATGGAGAAGATGGAGTACTTGTCGATGAGCTTTTCATAGAGCTTGACCATTTCAGCAGACTTGAGGGTCTTCTTGGTGCTCTTCTTGAAGGTGTAGGTAACAGCCTTGGAGCCTTCCTTTTCAGTTTCCTTGTCGCAGAATTCGGAAGAAGCAACGTCAAGAGCGATCTTGATGTCCTTGCCGAAAACGTAACCAGCGTTTTCAGTAGCGGTCTTCAAAGCAGCGAGAGCCTTTTCGAGGGTCATCACGTCCTTGATTTCGTAACCGAACTTGTTCTTAGCCGGCTTGATAGCAACGCCAGGAGCAAAGCCACCTTCGTCACCAACCGTCGTGTCGAAACCACCCTTCTTGAGGACAGCCTTAAGAGCGTGGAAGATTTCGGTCACCATCTGGAGACCCTTGGAGAAAGTCTTAGCGCCAACCGGAGCGATCATGAATTCCTGGAAGTCGATCGGAGCGGAAGAGTGAGCACCACCGTTGATCACGTTGCACATCGGGCACGGGAGGGTGAGCTTTTCAGTGCCATGGAGCTTAGCGATGTACTGGTAAAGCGGAAGGCCAGCATCCTTAGCAGCAGCAACGCAGACAGCCATGGAAACGCCGAGGATAGCGTTTGCACCGAGCGTGTTCTTGAGCATGCGGTTGCCGTCGAGTTCGATCATAGCGTCATCAACTTCAGTCTGCTTGGACGGATCCATGCCAACGATCTTCTTAGCGATCTTGGTGTTGACGTTCTTCACGGCAGTGAGAGTGCCCTTGCCGAGATAGGTCTTCTTGTCGCCATCGCGGAGTTCGCAAGCTTCGCGTTCACCAGTGGAAGCACCACTCGGAACAGCTGCGTGACCAACGATACCGTTGTCAAGAGTGACATCGACTTCGAGAGACGGATTGCCACGGGAATCCAAAATCTGACGAGCCCAAACTTTAGCGATTTTAGCCATTTTATTAACCTTCTGTTAAAGTGAAAATTTTTTGTGCTTTAAATATAAAAAAGTGGTTAGTGATTCGTGGTTAGTGGTTAGAAAAAAATGTGAAGATTTAGTTATTAGAGGTTAGTAGGACGCTGGTTGGTAATTCTCACGAGCGCTCCCAAATCAATCCACAACAAAGCCTCTCGGGAAAAACTCCCTTTCTGCAATAGGAATTTTTCAACCTCTGCATCCAACGAGTCCTGCAAATCCAGTGCAGATTCTTGAGCAAAAGTTTGTGCCACAAAAATTACTTTTCTACAACATGCCCCGAGAGTTCACGGAAATCGCCTGTTTTATACAAGGTAATTCCAGGCGAAACCAAGTGAAACACGGACTGTTCTGCAAGCGTTTCCACATTGAACTCAAAGGAATCCAGACGATTGCGGTAGCTGTCCGTAGAATTGTCGAACGAAACCATGTAAGGCGGGTGCGGAATCTTGCCCTGGTTCGCAAGCAAAATCAGCTCGACACCGACCCTGTCATTAGAAACAACCCACGCATCCACAGGCGGGATTTTTTTCACGAGCGACATTAAAATTTGTCTATAACGGGCATGCGCACGCGGTTCCTGCATAAAGTCATAAGGGCTCGCATGCGAGGCATCAGTCGCTTCGAACACCTCAAGCCCCACATTCTTGAGACCTTTCAAGCGGTCCCTCGACCACATGCTCATGTGATACGGAGAAACAAAGGCTATCCGCGTCAAGCCTTTTTTCTTCAGAAAACGCCCGACAATGCGTCCCGGGAACTCACCAAAAGCGAGGTTAAAAAAAGCAAACCGCTTTTCTTTTTTCAACGCACGCGGAATGTCGTACAGCGGGTGCTCCCACCACACAGCCACAGGGAAACGCGTTGTCGCAAGTTTTGCAAATAGTTTATTGATATCGAATACGAGCATCGTCGAGACAACGGCTCCAAAGCAGCCTCGGCATTCTTCCAGCTTGATGCGGTTGCCGTTCGCATCCAAAAATGCGCCCTCTTCTTCGTAATAGCCAAGCGCCTTTACGTTCAAGTTATTGCGATGCGCTTCCACATACACTTTTTGCATAAACGAAAGTTCGCGTTCGCCAAGACAATTAAAATCCCCGTTAGGGTTGCAGCGCATAATCAGGAGAATTTCTTTTGTCTTAGAAACCGCCAACCGGGCATCGACAAAATAATAACGCCCTTGCCCCCTGCGTTCCAAAATTCCCTTTGCATGCAATGATTCCAGTGTACGCCGCATGGTCCCCAACGTCGTCGCATAAGACTGACACATATCCTTGATTGATGGAAGCGGGCGATTAACCGAAATCTTTCCCGACTTCCAGTCCTCCAGCAGCAATCGCTCTACGCGTTCCGTTTCGAGTTCATGCGCAGGCACCTCGATTTTAGGTTTCGCCCCCCAAAAGTAGCCGTTGCCATGTTCTGCATAAATCTTCCCCTGAGACGCTAGCTTCTTGTATGCACGGAAAACGGTAAACGTCGACGCCCCCGAAGATGCAGCCACCTCGCGCACGGACGGGAGCCGGTCCCCATCCTTATAGCCAACAGATTCAATCCACTTGCAAAAATCTTCGATTGTCATAAAAACTCACCCGCCTCTTTTATAACACTAGATACACTATAACACGAACATACAAAAATTTCAGCTACAGGGAACGCCTAGTAACCTAATTTAAGTAAGGAAACAAAATACAATCTTTGAATATCGAGGCTACTATGTTCAAATCACTACTCTTCACATTAGGGATCTTGCCTATGACTGCTTTAGCATTCCAAGTCGGCGCCTGGGTCGGTGGCCCCGGCCAATACCCGCAGCCCACCCAAGAAAACGTGCAAGCATTCCAGGATTTGCAGGGCACGCATGTTGACCTCATCAGCTACTTTGCGCTTTTCGACATGAACGACTGGAACGCAACCGAGGAATTCGCAAATGTTGCGAAAGACAACGGCTCCACGCTTGTGGTGACCTGGATGGCAAACGGCTACAACGCCCAAGACCTGGTGGACGGAAAAGCCGACGAATACATCCGTGACTATGCCAAGGGCGTTAAAGGCTACGGCGAAGAAATCTGGCTCAGGCCGCTCCACGAAGCAAACGGCGACTGGTACGACTGGGGCGTAGGCAAGGCTGGCGCCGGCAACACCGATGCAAACGTCGCCGAAGCATTCCGCCATATCGTGAAAATTTTCAAAGAAGAAGGCGTAACGAACGTCAAATGGGTATGGACCACCAACGCCTCAAACGCAGGAAAGGGTTCCACGCTTACTGGCAACTACCCTGGCGACGAATACGTGGACTACATCTCCATCGACGGCTACAACTGGGGCAAATGCCAGAGCTGGTCTAGCTGGCAGACGTTCTCGCAGGTGTTCAAAAAATCCTACGACGCACTCGCCAAGATCAACAAGCCGCTCTTTATCGCTGAAATTTCCAGCTCCGAGCTCGGCGGTAACAAGGCCGAATGGATTACCGACATGTTCGAGCACTTTGCAACAGACTTCTCCCGCGTATTTGCGGTGATGTGGTTCAGCCAGAGCAAGGAAGATAACGAAGGCGACTGGGCGCTCAACACCTCGCAGGCCGCAGTTGATGCATGGAAGGCGGGCATTGCAAAGATGAAAGCCATCGACAACACAGCACTCAAGCCGACCGGAAGGGCATCCAACAGTTCCTTTCGCCTGCAAGACGGCAAGCTCTACATGCAGACCGGCAAAGCATTAAAGGCAAGCGTCGTGCAGTTTGACTACCAGGGCCGCGTCCTGTGGCAGAGCCCGGTGCAGCACTTTTCCGCGGGCGTACACGCTATCGACGCTCCCAAGGCAAACGCACAAAGCATTTACAAGTTATCCGTGAAGCGCTAAACAAAACTTATTCATAAAACTCCTTGGACAACCCCCATTCTAGCTCCTTCAAAACGCTAGAGTGGGGATTTTTTATCCCCAGCTGAGCCATATCGTCATAAACTTATCGTAGACTTCATAAACACCTTGGCTATTCGTAACAATCTGCTTTTCGAGCAAGGCAGTTAACGCCTTTTGGACACTACTTGCAGAAAGGCTGTATTTCTTTAAGAACTGACGGCCTGTAATTTGCGAAACACGCCCTTCTTTTCCGATTGCAATGAGGAGCATTTTTTGCGGGGGCGTCAAAAGGAACAGCATATTCTTGTATATCTCTGAATTTTCCTCAACGATATCCTCTACTGTTTCTTCCAATCGAGCAACATTAAAAGAACAGCCTTTTTCTGTAATGGAATAGGCATAATTCATGATTTTCTGGATGTACCACGTCACACCGCCAAATCGCGCATAAGCCTCATGAATTGAATCGTCATCAATCTTTCGTCCATTCTTTTCAAAGTGGTACTTTATAAATTCAGAATACTTACCTTCGGGAATTACATCCAAGTTCATAATGGACACACTTTGGTAAAAAGGACGCGCCGCCGATACAAAAATTTCGCCCATCATTGTCCGTTCAGAACCCGCAAAGACAAAATTCGCATTATGGCAATTCTGTATATAAGTGCGTAAAGTCGCTTCAATATTCTTTTCCGGATAGCTCGAAATAGACTGGAACTCGTCTATAGCAATCAAGCACGGCTTATCAGCATTTTCAATATACGCAAAAATTTCTTCCAATGTAATTGCAGGAGTTTGGACATCGCCAAGTTCGACATTCCACGATGGCAATCCTTGCACGTCAAAAGAAATCCCAGCCCGCAAGGATTTTACGGCATCAACAAAAGATTCAATAGCCTTCTTGCCGCGTGGCTTTAACGCATTCACAATCTGGCGTCCCATCTCATAGACGAAATCGCCAAGATTCTTGGTCGCGTAAATATCAATTATAAAGGTGTTATAACTACGGACGATTTTCGGTTGCGCAAAGCAGTGCCTAATGAGCCCAGTCTTTCCCATGCGGCGTGAAGATATCAACGCCACATTATTGCCATTCGTAAGCAAACGTGTGAGTTTCTTAGTTTCTTCTTCACGGTCACAGAAATACTCTGCACTCAAATAACCAGATGTCAAAAAAGGATTGATTACGGCATTATCCATAGCGAAACCTCGTCTATACCGTAAATATACAATTTTTATCCAAAAAGGATTATCTTTTTTGGATAATCCTAATCGGATAATGAAGATTCCCGCTCGGAGGCGGGGATGACAACACTCGGCATTCCGCATAAATGCAGAAAAGGCTCCGCATAAGCGGAGCCCTTCTCTAGGATAATTCTGTGCTTGCGCGCAGGAATTAGAAACGGAAGTGAGCGAAAGCCTTGTTGGCTTCGGCCATCTTGTGCGTATCGTTCTTCTTGCGGACTGCGTTGCCTTCGCTGTTCTTAGCGGCAACGAGTTCTGCTGCAAGACGTTCTGCCATGTTGGCTTCGTTGCGGTTACGAGCTGCATCGAGGAGCCAGCGGAGAGCGAGAGCCTTGGCGCGATCCGGAGCAACTTCCATCGGGACCTGGTAGTTTGCACCACCAACGCGACGGGACTTGACTTCGACACGCGGCTTGATGTTTTCAAGGCAGAGTTCGAACTTTTCGAGCGGAGTTTCCTTACCTTCAACCTTCTTGTCGAGGAGGTCAAGAGCGGTATAGACGATCTGTTCAGCGATGGTCTTCTTACCCTGCTTGAGAACGACACCGACGAGTTCGGTAACGAGGGTGGACTTGAAACGCGGATCCGGGAGGATGGAGCGATGGAGAGCCTTTCTTCTTCTAGACATAGATTACTTCCTTACTTCTTGGCCGGAGCGGCACCTTTCTTCTTAACACCGTACTTGGAGCGGCCGTTCTGACGGCCGTTGACTGCCTGAGTATCGAGCGTACCACGGATGATGTGGTAGCGAACACCCGGAACGTCCTTCACACGACCACCGCGGATGAGCACGATGGAGTGTTCCTGGAGGTTGTGGCCTTCACCCGGGATGTAAGCGGTAACTTCCATCTTGTTGGAGAGGCGCACACGGGCAATCTTACGAAGAGCGGAGTTCGGCTTCTTCGGGGTGCTGGTGTAAACACGGGTGCAAACGCCGCGCTTCTGGGGGCAGGACTTCAAAGCTACGGAAGCGGTCCTGTTGCTGATCTGTTCACGTCCGTTACGGACGAGCTGTTGAATAGTTGGCACTGTTTAATCTCCTAGATTTTGGAGTGCAAATATAGTTTTATTTCCAAATATTTCAAGTACTTAGCTGTTAATTATCCGAATCTTCCTCGTCAGAAGAGCCGATTTCGTTATCCAGGAGCTGGATTCCGGAACCAGAGTCGTAATTTTCAGCCTGTACATTCTGCAAACGAGAGCGTTCTTCCATTTCGTCGGCATCGGCATCGATCACTTGGACGTTCCTCAAGTGACGGGCACCAGTACCGCACGGAATAAGTCGACCCATAATCACGTTTTCCTTAAGACCCATGAGCGGATCCACGCAGCCTTCGATGGAGGCGCGGGTAAGGATTTTTTGGGTTTCCTGGAAGGAAGCTGCAGAAATGAAGCTGTCCGTTGCCAAGGAAGCCTTAGTGATACCAAGGAGCATCGGTTGATACTTAGCTTCAGCCTTACCGAGAGCGCGCAGACGTTCGTTTTCGGTACGGAGACGGGTCTTGGAAATTTCTTCGCCCGGCAAGAGATCCGATTCACCCGGATCCAGAATGCGGACCTTACGCATCATCTGACGAACGATACATTCGATGTGCTTATCTGCAATAGCCACACCTTGCAGGCGGTAAACTGCCTGGATTTCGTTCACCAAGTGGCGCTGCACATCCTCGGGTCCGAGAACGTCGAGGATATCGTGCGGGTCCACACTGCCTTCGCTGATCTTCTGACCAGCACGGACACGGTCACCGTCATTGACCGCCAGATGGATACCACGCGGAACCAGCACTTTCACTTCGTTGCCATCCATCTGCTGAATAATAACTTCTTGGTTGTTGCGCACTTCGTTACCGTACTTGACGAGACCGTCAACCGGTGCGATGAATGCCTTGTTCTTCGGAACGCGAGCTTCGAAGAGTTCAGCGACGCGCGGAAGACCACCGGTAATATCGCGGGTCTTACCAGCTGCACGCGGAAGCTTTGCGATAACCTGACCGGAAGTAACGCGGTCACCCTGATGCACGGCGAGGATAGCGCCGTCAGGCAACATGAAGTGGCCAACCTTTTCGCCACGGTCGTCGTTGATGACGATGACCGGACGCAATTGGTTCTTACCGTGCTGCTTGTCGCTGATGACGATCCACGTTTCGACGTCGGTCATTTCATCGCGTTCAATACGGTAAGTTCTGTTTTCAATAAGATTGCTAAATGCGATCGTACCGGACACGTTCGTGATAATCGGGCTGTTATACGGATCCCATTCGAACATGCTTTCGCCCTTCTTGACGGTAGCATTGTTTTCGACGTGCAAGATTGCACCGTACGGAATCTGGTAACGACCCTTGTTAATGCCGGTCGTATCGAAAATAACGAGTTCGCCCATACGGGAGACGACAACCTTCTGGCCTTCGTGGTCGACTGTTTCGACCTGTTCGAGTTCGATGTGGCCATCGACTGCAGCCTTCTTGTCGCTTTCAACCGTCAAACGGGAGGAAGCACCACCGATATGGAACGTACGGAGGGTAAGCTGCGTACCCGGTTCACCGATGGACTGTGCAGCAAGCACACCAACAGCTTCGCCGAGGTCAACCGGACGACCGGAAGCAAGCATACGGCCGTAGCACTTAGCGCAGACACCGTTCTTGGAATTACAGGTGAGCACAGAGCGCATCTTGATGTGTTCAAGACCCGTAGCAGAGATCTTCGGGAGGTCGCGTTCGGTTACGAGTTCGCCAGCCTTGACGATCACTTCGCCCGTCACCGGGTGCTTGATGTCATCGACCGGGGCGCGACCGAGGAGACGTTCTTCAAGAGGAATGACAGTATCGTCACCGTCCTTGAATGCAGAAACTTCGATACCATCGGTAGTTCCGCAGTCCGGTTCGGTAATCACGAGGTCCTGGCCCACGTCCACGAGACGACGGGTAAGGTAACCAGCGTCAGCCGTCTTAAGAGCGGTATCAGCAAGACCCTTACGAGCACCGTGAGACGAAATGAAGTATTCCATCACGTTCAAGCCTTCACGGAAGCAGGACTTAATCGGGTTTTCAATAACTTCCTGACCACCGAGCTGCTTGATCGGCTTCTGCATCAAACCACGCATACCGGACAGCTGCTTAATCTGTTCACGGCTACCACGAGCGCCGGAGTCAGCCATCATGTAGACCGGGTTGAAACCGTCACGGTCGTGAGAGAGCAAATCCCACTGCTTGGCTGCGACATCGGACGTCGTCTTGGACCACACGTCAATCGTCTGGTTATAACGTTCGCCGTCAGTAATGACACCGTCTTCGTAAAGGGCGCGAATCTTGGAAACCTGTTCGGCAGCCTTGTCGAGCATTTCCTGCTTTTCCTTCGGGATCACCATTTCGGCGATAGCCACAGAGGAACCAGCGCGAGTAGCCCACTTGTAACCGTTAGCCTTGAGGTCGTCGAGGTAGTCGACGGTCACGCGGTTGCCGGTACGACGATAGAGGTCGTCGATGGACTTTGCAATCACCTTCTTGCCGAAGGTTTCGTTGGCGTAGCCAAGAGCGTTCGGGACAAATTCGTTGAAGATGATACGGCCGACAGTCGTCTTGATGACGTTGTCTTCCTTAAGGGTAAGGAACTTAATCTTTTCGCCAGCCTTGACCTGGACTTCGAGATTGCCATTGTCATCAGCCATTTCGCGGATGCAGGTGCAATCCTTTTCGAGAGCGCCCATATAGATCTTGCGACCTGCCGGGAGCTTGAGGTAAACATTGGCGTTCAAATCCACGACGTCGTTTTCGTAAGCACGAACGGCTTCGGCCGGGTCGTAGAAGTGCATGCCTTCACCCTTGCGGTTCGGACGCGGCTTGGTGAGATAGTACAGACCAAGCACGATGTCCTGGCCCGGCACAGCGATCGGCTGACCGGAAGCCGGGTGAAGAATGTTGTTCGAAGAAAGCATCAACACGCGGCATTCGAGCTGAGTTTCGAAGCTCAGCGGAAGATGGCAAGCCATCTGGTCACCGTCGAAGTCAGCGTTGAATGCTGTACAGACGAGCGGGTGGAGGCGAATCGCGTTACCTTCGATGAGCTTCGGATAGAATGCCTGGATACCCAGGCGGTGAAGCGTCGGAGCGCGGTTCAACATGACCGGGTGGTCTTCAATAATCTGTTCGAGAATGTCCCAAACTTCAGGACGTTCTGCGTCAACGTACTTCTTAGCAGACTTGAGCGTGTAGACAATGCCTTCTTCTTCCAAGCGCTGGATGATGAACGGCTTGTAAAGTTCAAGAGCCATGCGCTTCGGGAGACCGCACTGGTGCATGCGAAGTTCCGGTCCCACGACAATCACGGAACGGCCGGAATAGTCCACACGCTTACCGAGCAAGTTCATACGGAAGCGGCCCTGCTTACCCTTGAGGAGTTCAGCGAGGCTCTTGAGCGGACGTGCAGAACCTGCACGAGCGGTGCGGCGGCCGCTATCGAACAACTGGTCGACAGCTTCCTGGAGCATACGCTTTTCGTTGCAGAGAATCACGTTAGGGGCACGGATGTCAATCAACTTTTTCAAGCGGTTGTTGCGGTTGATGACACGGCGATAGAGTTCGTTCAAGTCGGAGGTAGCAAAGCGGCCACCTTCGAGCGGTACGAGCGGACGAAGATCAGGCGGGATAACCGGAAGAACGTCGAGGATCATCCAGGACGGCTGGTTAGCGAGCAAGCGTGCTTCGTTCGGATACTTGTGGCGGAATTCTTCGTAGGCGTCGGCAAGCACAAAGTCGGAGTGCTTGGCTTCGTAGTCTACCTTGAATTCGGCAACAGCTTCGGCAAGACCCTTGAGCCAGGCCTTGCTTGCGTCGCGGGCCGGATCCGGATTCTTGTAGTAGCTGCGGAAGCTTTCCATCTGGGACTTCTTGAAGGCTTCGACGACCTTGAGGCGCTTCACGGCGTCGTCCTGCTTAGTCTTGGACTTGGAAGTAGCCTGCAAGCGGAGTTCTTCGGAGAGCTTGGTCAAGTCGACGCGGTCGAGCAACTGCTTGATAGCAGATGCGCCCATCTTGGCTTCAAATTCACGGCCTTCGGCAACGAGGTCCTGATACTGAGCTTCGTCGATCAGGGAGTTCGGTTCGAGGTCGGTCGTACCCGGATCAATCACCACGTACTTTTCGTAGTAGATGATATGGTCGAGGTCCTTAGTATTGAGGTTGAGGAGTGCACCGATGACGCACGGCTGGTTACGGACGAACCAGGTGTGGGTCAGAGGGATAGCAAGTTCGATGTGGCCCATGCGTTCGCGACGGACCTTGGAGTGAGTCACTTCAACGCCGCAACGGTCGCAGATGACGCCCTTGTAGCGGATGCGCTTGAACTTACCGCAGTTGCATTCCCAGTTCTTAACCGGTCCAAAGATCTTTTCGCAGAAAAGACCATCCTTTTCAGGCTTGAAGGAACGGTAGTTAATCGTTTCCGGCTTTGTCACTTCGCCATAGGACCAGTAACGGATCAGGTCCGGAGAGGCGAGATGAATAGAAATGTCGCCAAACTGTTCAGTCATTTCTTCAGCCATAATTACTTGTCTCCAGTGGTCTCGATATCAAGACCCAAAGAATGAACTTCGCGAATCATAACATTGAAGGATTCAGGGATACCCGGCTTCGGAGTATTCTGACCCTTGACAATGGCGTCATAGACCTTGGAACGGCCCTGCACATCGTCAGACTTGACGGTGAGGAGTTCCTGCAACGTATAAGCGGCGCCGTAAGCTTCCATAGCCCACACTTCCATTTCACCGAAGCGCTGGCCACCGAACTGGCTCTTACCGCCAAGCGGCTGCTGCGTCACGAGAGCGTAGCTACCGATAGAACGTGCGTGGATCTTGTCGTCGACCAAGTGACCGAGCTTGAGGTAGTACATGTAACCGATGGTCACCGGGTTCAAGAGGGCTTCACCGGTCTTGCCGTCGTAAAGCTTGGCCTTACCGATAATCTTGTTGTTATCCGGATCCATTTCGTAGTTCACGATCGGGTTCTTCTGGTAAGCCTTTTCGAGTTCCTTGCAGATATCTTCGAACTTGGCACCGTCGAACACAGGAGTCGTCACCTTGAAGCCGAGAGTCTTTGCAGCCCAGCCCAAGTGAACTTCAAGCACCTGACCGATGTTCATACGAGAAGGCACGCCCAGCGGGTTCAGAAGAATCTGGAGCGGACGACCGTCTTCAGTGAACGGCATGTCTTCGACCGGAACGATTCTCGAGACGACACCCTTGTTACCGTGGCGACCTGCCATCTTGTCACCGATGGAGAGGCAGCGCTTCTTCGCGATGTAGACCTTGACGCTCTTGAGAACACCCGGCTTGAGTTCATCACCCTTCGTGACCTTGTCGATTTCCTTTTCCATCGTGCGGGTAAGGGTATCGAGGTTGTCGCGGGCAACGAGAACGAGAGAGAGCACCTTGTCCTGGAGGTCATCGTCATCCACAACGAATGTGGAGAGCGGAGAGACCTTCGTCACATCGATGAGTCTGAGGTTCTGTTCGTTATAAGTCTGACCTTCGCGGATGAGGAGTTCGTGAGTTTCGTTGTCCATGACCTTGCCAGCAGACTTGCCTGCGAGGAGGTCGAACAAGTGTTCACGGCATGCATCCTTGATGCGGTCGATCTGGCTCTGGAAATTCTGACGAATTTCTTCGATCGTTTCCTGATCCTTTTCCTTGCTCTTCTTGTCGGCCTTGTCCTTCTTGCTGAAGATACGGGTTTCGAGCACGACGCCCTTCATTCCCGGAGGAGCCTTGAGGGAAGAGTCACGCACATCGCCGGCCTTTTCGCCGAAGATGGCACGGAGCAAACGTTCTTCCGGAGTGAGTTCGGTTTCGCCCTTCGGGGTAACCTTACCGACGAGGATATCGTCCGGACCGACTTCAGCACCGACGCGGATCACGCCGTTTTCGTCGAGGTTGCGGAGAGCGTCTTCACCGACGTTCGGAATTTCACGAGTCAATTCTTCCGGACCGCGCTTGGTGTCGCGGACTTCCATTTCGTATTCTTCGATATGGATAGAAGTGAACGTGTCCTTGATGGCAAGTTCTTCGGAGATAATGACAGCGTCTTCGTAGTTATAACCGTTCCACGGGAGGAAGCCGATGAGGATGTTCTTACCGAGAGCGAGTTCGCCGTGGTCGGTAGAAACACCGTCAGCCAAGACGTCGCCGACCTTCACGAAGTCGCCAACGTTCACGATCGGCTTCTGGTTGATGCAGGAATCCTGGTTGGAACGTTCAAACTTGCGGAGCGTGTATTCGTCAATCGGATCCTTGCCGAGGAATTCATAGTTTTCGCCAAGGCCAGTGAGCGGTTCAAATACGCCGTTCACCATCTTGCCGCGCTGCACAGTGATGTTGCGAGCGTCAACAAACGTGACCTTACCGTCGTGCTTTGCACGGACAACCGTACCCGAGTCAAGAGCGGCACGGCGTTCGAGGCCAGTACCCACGACCGGAGCTTCGGCGCGGAGCAGAGGCACAGCCTGGCGCTGCATGTTAGAACCCATCAATGCACGGTTAGCGTCATCGTGTTCAAGGAACGGGATAAGGCCTGCTGCGACAGACACGATCTGCATCGGGGCCACGTCCATGAGGTCGATACGTTCGGTTTCATTGTCGCCAATAGCGATGGAGTCCTGCTTCATCAAGTGCGGGTATTCACTCTTGTCGCGGACGATGACATAGCCGTCCATGTCGCCCTTGAAGCGGTTGTTTTCGTCAAGTTCGGTAGAAGCCGGAGCGACCTTGAAGGAGTCTTCTTCGTCTGCAGTGAGGTAGCTGATGTAGTCGGAAACGATCTGTTCCACGACGTCGCCCACCTGCACGTAGTCCGGAGTGCCGTCGAAATCGTCGAGGGCAAAGCCGTTCTTGCTGTAAGAAACGTTACCGTCGGCATCCTTGAGCTGGAACACCTTGTTCACGAAGCCTTCGAACAATTCGCGCTGGCGGTTGTCGAGGTTCAAGCGGACAGTGTCGATTTCCTTCTGGGTGAGTTCAAGTTCCACGAAGAGGTGCGGATCATGAACGAAGCCCTTGAAGATGCCGAAATGCCACTTTTCTTCCGGGAAGTAGCACTTGTTGCCCTGAGCGTCCTTGAATTCAACGAGACCCACAATACGGTACGGAGTTTCGATGAAGCCGAAGTGGTTCACCACGGCGTAAGATGCGAGGGAGTTGATAAGACCGATGTTCGGACCTTCCGGAGTTTCAATCGGGCAGAGACGGCCATAGTGCGTGTAGTGAACGTCACGGACTTCGAAGCCTGCACGTTCACGGGTAAGACCACCAGGACCGAGAGCGGAGAGACGACGCTTGTGAGTAAGTTCAGAAAGCGGGTTCATCTGGTCCATGAACTGGGACAACTGGCTCTGGCCAAAGAATGCCTGGACGACAGTAGAGACCATGCGAGTATTCACGAGTTCGCGCGGAGTCGTCTGTTCTTCTTCGGAATGGAGAGAAAGGTTTTCGCGGATGACGCGAGACATACGGGAGAGGCCGACGGAAATCTGACCGGCAAGGAGTTCGCCCACGGAACGTGTACGACGGTTGCCCAAGTGGTCGATATCGTCAAGAGTATAGCCTTCGTCGCCGTTGAAGAGGCCGACCATGTATTCGATGATAGCGAGGAAGTCAGTCTTGCTCATCGTCATCTGGGTCACAGACGGCATCTTGAATTCGTTGACGCGGTCGAAGCGTTCAGCAACTTCCTTAACCTTGGCAAGAATAGCAGCGGTGTAAACCTTTGCGTTCAAGCGGTAACGACCAACTTCGCCAAGATCGTACTTGTGCGGGTCGTTGAGGAAGAGTTCGTCGAAGTAGCGTTCGGCGGTCTGGAGGTTCGGAGCTTCTTCCTGCTGCTGGTGGGTCACGGAGTAAACAGCCTTGAGGGCGTCTTCGCGGGACTTCGTCTTATCGGCAGCGAGCGTGTAGTGGATGAGGAGGTTGTCTTCTTCCTTGGAAAGCACGGTGATCTTTTCGACACTGCTTTCGCGGAGGCGTTCGAGCTTCTTGTCGTCGATGACAGTGTTAGCTTCGAGGATGATTTCACCCGTTTCTTCGTCAACGACATCATTGAAGATGATGCGGTTGATGAGGGTGCAGACACCTTCCTTGTCAAAGTCATTGAATGCGGCATCGTCGAGAACGATTTCGTCAGTCTTCTTGTAGAAGAGGTTCAGGATGTCCTGAGTCGTTTCGAAGCCGATGCAGCGAAGCATAGCGGTAGCGGCGATCTTCTTTTTGCGGTCGATGATGAGGTAAAGTATGTCGCCTTCGGTGTTGAATTCAACCCATGCGCCGCGGTGCGGAATAATACGGCTCTTGTAGTCGGAGCGGCCGTTGGGTTGCATTTCTTCGTCAAAGCTCACACCAGGAGAACGGTGCAACTGCGAAACGACGACGCGTTCGGCGCCGTTAATGATAAACGTTCCGTTCTCGGTCATGATAGGAAGTTCGCAAACCAAGACATCGTTCTTGATTTCTTCCTTGAGCTTGCTTTCTTCTCCGTCCTTTTCGAACACCTGGAGGGAGAGAGTTGCAAAAAGTTCCATGGAATACGTGAGACCGCGCTCACGGCATTCGGGGATGCTGTATTTCGGGATGCCGAAATAATATCCTTCATACTTCAAGGAATACAGATCCTTGTCATCGGTGATCGGGAAGATATCGCGGAACACGCGTTCAAGCCCGACGTTCATCCTTTTTTCTTGCGGAATGTCCTTTTGAAGGAATTGCTCGTACGAAGCCTTCTGGACTTCGATCAGGTACGGGAGTTCCAGGTGGAACTTGTTGGAGGAATAAGACTTTCGCTCCGTCGTCATTAGAAATACCTCATCCGGTGAAGAGCCTAATAATAGTCAAAAAACACCAAAAGCCCGCACTGTTGTGCAGGCAATTGGTAAGGAAGAATTAATGCAGCAAAAGCATTACTTAAGGGTAACCTTTGCTCCGAGTTCTTCGAGTTTCTTCTTGAGAGCTTCGGCGTCAGCCTTCGGTGCAGCTTCCTTGATGACGCTGTTGGCAGTTTCGACGACCTTCTTAGCTTCAGCGAGGCCGAGACCCGTGATAGCGCGAACTTCCTTGAGGATAGCCATCTTCTTGGCCGGATCGATTTCGGCGAGGATGACGTCGAATTCGGTCTTTTCTTCAGCAGGAGCTGCAGCAGCTGCAGCCATAACTACAGCGCCACCGGCAGCGGCTTCGATGCCGTGGGTTTCTTTAAGGTAGTCAGCCAAAGCCTTGGCTTCGAGAAGGGTAAGACCAACGATTTGATCGCCCAATGCCTTGATATCAGTTGCCATGATGTGTTTCTCCGATTATTCCGTTTAAAATTTTTGGTTTGTGGTTTGTTGTTAAGCTTCCGCTGCAGCAGGGGCTGCTTCGGAACCCGATTCTTTTTCCAGTTTTTCCTGGAGGGTCTTGAGCTGACCGGCGATCGTGGAGCCAGGTCCGAGAGCGATAGAGACGATCATTGCGATCATGCCCTTACGATCCGGAATCTTGGAGAGGTTCACGACTTCGGAGCCCGGCATTGCCTTGCCATCAAGGTAAATGCTCTTGGCAACCAAGAAATCAGGGTTTGCTTTGTGGAATGCTTCAATTTCGCGAGCCGGCAGGAGCGGGTCTTCTTCGAAACCGACCATCACAGACGTTGCGCCAGTGAGGGAATCGTTGAGACCTTCAACCTTGAGTGCTTCGAGAACGCGCTTGAGAAGAGTGTTCTTCACAGCGTGGTACTTGACACCCTTAGCAGCGAGGGCCTTGCGGAGGGCATTGTCCTTGTCGACAGTGATGCCCTGGAAATTGAGCAGATAGACGGCGGTAGCGCCCTTGAAGGACTCGACGAGCGCGTCCACGGTCTGTTGTTTTTTAACTACAGCTTTCATGGTTTCTCCTAGCGCGTCAGTGCCATATCAAGTTTGATGCCCGGGGCCATCGTAGCCGTCAATGTGAGGCTCTTGATGTAAGTGCCCTTAGAAGATTGAGGCTTGTTCTTCACAACAGAGTCGATGACAGACTTCGTGTTTTCAACGAGCTGATCGGCAGTGAAGGAAAGCTTGCCAACCGGAGCGTGGACGTTAGCGCCCTTGTCAACGCGGTAGGAAATCTTACCGGCCTTGAGTTCCTTGACGGTCTGAGCGACGTTAACAGTCACCGTACCAGCCTTGGGGCTCGGCATCATACCACGAGGACCGAGGACACGTGCGACCTTACTAATCACCGGCATCATGTCGGGAGTAGCAACGACGGCGTCGAAATCCAGCCAGCCTTCCTGAATCTTCTGAACCAAGTCGGCACCACCAGCGTAGTCAGCACCTGCGGCTTTGGCAACTTCAAGGTTGTTGTCCTTGCAGAACACCAAGACGCGGACCTGACGACCGGTACCATGCGGAAGCACGACAGTGCCACGAACCACTTGGTCGGAATGTTTTGGGTCCACACCGAGATTGAAGTGTACTTCGACCGTCTGGTCGAACTTCAATTCGGACTTTTTGAGTATTTCGATTGCTTCCTTCAAATCGTACGCCTTGGTGCGATCGAAAGATTCAGCAATCTTTTTGTATTTTTTTCCTCTGAACATGAAATTTTCCTGTCAGATACGTAACGGTGAATTACCTGCCTCAGTCAACCACTTCAATACCCATGGAACGAGCAGTGCCCGCAACCATGCGCTTGGCGGCTTCGAGGTCGATTGTGTTTAGATCCGGCATCTTCTTTTGGGCGATTTCCGTGATCTGGGCTTGAGTGATCTTGCCAACTTTCTTACGGTTGGGTTCACCAGAGCCGCTCTGCACGCCAGTAGCCTTCTTGATGAGGGCCGGAACCGGCGAGACCTTCGTGATGAAGGTGAAGCTCTTGTCAGCGTAGACCGTGATGACGACCGGCACAATCATGCCCTTGTCATTCTGGGTCTTAGCGTTAAACTGTTTGCAGAACTCCATGATGTTCACGCCCTTCTGACCAAGGGCAGGACCTACCGGAGGAGCTGGGTTAGCTGCGCCACCGGGAATCTGGAGCTTAATATAACCTGTGATTTTCTTTGCCACTGTATTATCTCCGTTTCAAAGACCGTAATCAATTATGCGTCGGCGGATTCAACCTGGTTAAAGGCGAGTTCGACTGGCGTAGAACGACCAAAAACGGAAACCATGACCTTGATCTTGGCTTCCATAATTTCATCTACGACGCCCACAAAGCCCTTGAACGGACCTTCCTTGATGCAGACATTTTCGCCAATTGTATACGGAATTTGGATCTCGCCTTCGATGGAGTTTTCAGGATCAACACCCAGAAGACGATCGACCTCGCTCTGACGAAGCGGAATAGGTACTCGAGAAGCGCGAGTCATTCCGCCGAAATGGGTGACACCATTGATGGTGGACACCAGGTGCTGGGTGAGCTCGTCCAGCTCCATTTCAATAATGATATATGCAGGAAACAAATTTTGGACGCTTACCCGACGCTTACCGCGAACGTTGGAAACAACTTCGCGAGTAGGCACGATAATACGTCCAAATTTATCTTGAACGCCTTCGCGCTCAATCATTTGCTCAAGGCGTTTCTTGATATTGTTTTCTTGACCGGTAAAGGTGTGAACGGCATACCACTGCATGGACATACACTAACCTCTACCCATGATGAAATTGACAATCCAAGAGAGCACAAAGTCGAGCCCTGCAATATAGAATCCCATGATAACGCTGAAAAGCATTACAACAAGAGTAGAACCTTTAAGCTCTTCCCAAGTGGGCCAAGTAACCTGTTTCAGTTCTTGGACAGATTCTGATACATATTGCTGAACCTTACGCATTTTTTCTCCGGGAAGTGAGCAGGTCGAGAGGGACTCGAACCCCCAACCAACGGTTTTGGAGACCGTGACTCTACCAATTGAGCTATCGACCTATTCGGACTTCCTTACTTGGATTCCTTGTGAACAGTATGCTTGCGGCAGAAGCGGCAGTACTTCTTGTATTCCACGCGGGAAGGATGAAGACGCTTGTTCTTGTCGCAATCATAGTTGCGCTGATTGCATTCTGTGCATTCAAGCACGATGAGTTCTCTAGGCATTTTTAATCCTGATTACTTGATGATTTCGGTTACAGAACCTGCACCAACCGTGCGGCCACCTTCACGGATAGCGAAGCGGAGCTGCTTTTCCATAGCGATCGGAGCGATGAGGTTCACGTGAATCGTGACCGTGTCACCCGGAGTAACCATTTCGACACCTTCCGGGAGCTGGATCGTACCAGTAACGTCGGTGGTGCGGAAGTAGAACTGCGGACGGTAGCCATTCATGAACGGCGTGTGACGGCCACCTTCGTCCTTCGTGAGAACGTAGATTTCAGCCTTAAATTCGGTGTGCGGAGTGACAGACTTCGGAGCTGCGAGCACCATGCCACGGACGATGTCCTTCTTTTCAGCGCCACGGAGGAGGAGGCCAACGTTATCACCGGCCTGAGCGTCATCGAGGAGCTTACGGAACATTTCAACACCGGTAATGACGTATTCGGTGGTTTCACCGAGACCGATACGTTCGACCTTGTCGTTCAAGCGAACGACACCGCGTTCGATACGGCCAGTAGCGACAGTGCCGCGGCCAGTAATCGTGAACACGTCTTCGATCGGCATGAGGAACGGCTTGTCGGTATCGCGCTGCGGGAGCGGGATGTAGGTGTCGCAAGCGTCCATGAGTTCCATGATCTTGTCCTGGTATTCCGGATCGCCTTCAAGAGCCTTGAGAGCGGAACCGCGGATGATCGGGGTGTTGTCACCGTCAAAGTCATACTTGGACAGAAGTTCGCGGACTTCCATTTCGACGAGGTCGAGAATTTCGGCATCGTCAACCATGTCGCACTTGTTCATGAACACGACGATCTTCGGCACGCCAACCTGGTGTGCAAGAAGGATGTGTTCGCGAGTCTGCGGCATCGGGCCGTCAGTAGCAGCAACGACGAGGATAGCGCCGTCCATCTGAGCAGCACCAGTCACCATGTTCTTCACATAGTCAGCATGCCCCGGGCAGTCGACGTGTGCGTAGTGACGGTTAGCGGTGGTGTATTCGACGTGAGAAGTATTGATCGTGATACCACGAGCCTTTTCTTCCGGAGCGTTGTCGATTTCATCGAAACGCTTTGCAGCGGCGAGACCCTTAGCAGCGAGAGTCGTGCAGATTGCTGCAGTAAGAGTGGTTTTACCGTGGTCAACGTGACCGATGGTGCCGATGTTGCAATGCGGCTTACTTCTGTCAAAATGTTCTTTTGCCATTATTCTATCTCCATTTTAGTGAGAGCCCAGATCGGGAGTCGGACCCGAGACCTCTTCCTTACCAAGGAAGTGCTCTACCACTGAGCTACCTGGGCATAAGCCCTACGATGCCTTAGACACCGTAGGGCTGATTGTCGTGGGCCGTCGTGGTTTCGAACCACGGTAGGCGTAAGCCAACGGATTTACAGTCCGTCCCCTTTAACCACTCGGGCAACGACCCATTATGTAAAGCCAAAGATAGGAATCGAACCTACGACCGGCTGATTACAAATCAGCTGCTCTACCAGCTGAGCTACTTTGGCGCTTCTCGCCTCAGTTCACTTGAGGAACTAAAGCGTGGCAAATTTAATAAGATTTACCTGGTCTTGTCAACAAGAATTGCGTTTTTTCTTGAAAAAAAATGAAATTTTTCAAAATACACGTAAACAAACTAGCGTAAAGAGTGTTAGTTGAGTGTTGATAGATTTTTAAGTGAAAAAATGAGCACTAATTTTTGGAAATTTTTCTATATTTGTCTCGTAAATTACACTAACACAAGGAGATGCCTGCTCGGCGGCAGGCATGACAGAGTACAATAAGCAAACCCTTTTAGCTTTTCTAATTTGTTGTTCGAACTTAATCCACCCCCTATATAATTACACATGGAAAACAATTTTTCTTTCAAGACCCGCATTCAAGTCCGCTATGCAGAAACAGACGCCATGGGCGTCGTACACCACGCCACCTACCCCATTTGGTTTGAACAGGCCCGCGTGGACTTTTTCCGCGCTGTAGGCGCCCCCTACGACGAAGTGGAACGCGAAGGGTTCGCAAGCCCGGTTCTCGAACTCAACGTGCAATACAAGCGCCCGTGCCGTTTTGGCGACTTTGTCGATGTTGAAACAAAGCTCGTACACGATGGACGCTGCAAGTACAAATTCCTCTACCAGGTGACCTTGAACGGCGAACTCTGCACAACCGGTTATTCCGTACACGTATTCACGAAGGGCGGAGTCCCGACACGCGAAAAGCCCGAATGCATCAAGAAAGTCGAAGACAAGATCTTTAGCGATTAATTTTTATATAGTATAACCATGGACGCCCCTTTAGCAGAACGCCTACGCCCGCAAAACCTGGACGAGTTTCTCGGACAGAACAAGATTCTTGGACAGCAGAGCCTGTTGCGCAAGAGTCTTGAAAACGACTCTATCCCCAGCATGATTTTCTGGGGACCTCCGGGTTGCGGAAAGACGAGCCTTGCCCACGTCATCAAGCAGCATACCAAGAAGCGTTTTGTCGCGCTCTCGGCAGTTGCAAGCGGCGTGAAGGAAGTCAAGGAAGTTCTCGCAGACGCTCGCCAGATGAAGCACGCGTTCATGGACACGATACTCTTCATCGACGAAATCCACCGCTTTAACAAAGGCCAGCAAGATGCATTGCTTGGCGCCGTGGAAGACGGCACAGTGACGCTCATTGGCGCCACAACGGAAAACCCGGGTTTCGAGGTGAACGGGGCTTTGCTCAGCCGTTGCCAGCTGATCCTTTTTGCGCCATTAAGCAAAGAAGATTTACGCACTTTGATTTTCAGCGCATTGCGCGACCACCCACGCGGTTTACAGCTCAAGGATGTTGAAGTCGAAGACGCCGTTGTAGATAAGCTCATTGCACAGTCCGAAGGCGATGCAAGATTCTTGCTAAACCAGCTTGAATGGATTGGCAAGAACCTCGGCGACAATAAGAAAATTGACGAGAAGCTTCTCGAAGAATTCCAGTACAAGAAGCCCCTGCGCTACGACAAAAGCGGAGAAGAGCATTACAACCTGATTTCGGCATTGCACAAGTCCGTGCGCGGTTCCGACCCGGATGCTGCTCTTTACTGGCTCCACAGAATGTTACAGGGCGGCGAAGACCCGCGATTCATTTTGCGCCGTCTGATGCGCATGAGCATGGAAGATGTAGGCCTTGCAGACCCGAACGCACTTTTGCTTGCGACAAGCGCTCGCGAAGCATACGATTTTATGGGCATCCCGGAAGGCTTGATCGCACTCGACGAGCTCGCCATTTACTTGGCGCTTGCACCCAAGAGCAACAGCGTTGAACTTGCGGGAATGAAGGCCGATTCCATCGTGAAGCAGACCGGTACGCTCCCCGTGCCACGCGCCTACCGCAATTCCGTGACCCGCGTCGGGAAACAGCTCGGCTACGGGAACGGCTACGAGTACGACCACGACAGCCCGGGCGGATATTCTGCACAGGAGCACTTGCCCACGCAACTTGTCGGCACGACGATTTACGAACCCAAGCCGTATGGACGCGAAAAGGCGCTCGGTGAAAAACTCGCGCAGTTGAAGCAACTTAAAAAGGAACGCAACGAGCGAGAAGGAAAGTAAGGGAGATGCCCGCTCAGTGGCGGGCATGACAAGAGGAGGGAAAATGGACTTAGCGACAATCAAGAAATACCCGAGTCAAATCTCGACAGCATTCAAGCGATTTCCGCTTGCATCGGCGATGGCGTTATTCACGTTTATCGCGCTGGTCACCGATACTGAATTTGCACAATTCGGCAACGACCATTTCACGCGACTATTTGTATGGCTCGCCATCTACCCCATCGCGGCCATGCTCACGGCCCTTGCGACATCGCTCATCCAGGAATCCCGAAAAAGCGCAAACGCGCGCCCACAAGCTATCGCGAGTGGCGCATGGTTCTTGCTATCCATTGCACTTGTTGCAGGCTTGCCACTTGACGACGATCCCTTTTACTTTGGATGTACCGTCACCCTCGTTTACCTAATCGCCACCTTTGCAGTTTTTCTCGGACCGTTCTGGAAGCAGCCTAACGAAAACGGCTTCTGGAACTTTTTGCAAAAGAACATCAAATCAGCCATTATTGCCATTCTCGTCTCGGCAATTTTGCTCGGCGCCATTGAAGGGTTCGTCTTTGGCTTTGCTGAACTGTTCGATTCCGACCCCGGCGAAACCATCTACCTTTACATTTTCTATTTCTGTGCCAGCGTTGTCGCCCCCATTCTTTATTTTTCGGGCATTCCGTCCATTGACGAATGCGTTGAAGAACCGCCCGCCCTCAATAAGTTCGCATCAAGCACCATTCGGTTCCTGTTCATTCCGGTGCTCGCCATCGGCATCCTCCTCTTTTACGCCTATATTATCAAGTTCATTGTCTTGTGGGACATGCCCGACGAAGGAACCGTATCTGCATTCGTCTCGGGATTTATCATTTACTTGATAGCGCTCATTATTGCCATGCATCCGATGCGGCTCTCGACCGAGCAAACCACAGAAAAGAAGCTCCTGAAAATCTTCCCCGCCGCATGCATCCCGCTCGTCGTCCTGATGTCCATCGACGTCATGCACATATTCATCCAAGAAAGCCTCTCGCCAGAAATCATCTGGGTCATCACGATCAACATCTACTTCTATATCATCATTGCCATCCTGCTGAAAGAAAAAATCCAGCGCAAATCAAGGTACATCGCCATCGTTTTCTGCGCACTGTTCTTCATCACTACCATCAGCCCGTTAAACGCACACAACATTGCCGATCTCGTAGGGACAACCGAAATCGAAAACGCCCCCACCCAACAAAGCAACACCAAGACAACGCCGATCGAAGAAGACACAACCGCAAAATTCGACTCCTTCGAAGCGGACATATCAAATTCCGACATCATTTCGTTCATCATTCCTAAAGGCGCCAAGGAAGTCGCCATCTTGGACCATTATTTTGACAAAAGCGAATTTGAATACAAGGGCGACACGATTACCTTCCGGATTACGCTCTCGGAAGATGACGGAAATGCCGACTCTACAAAAACCGAAAGTGCCACGGATTCAAGTGCCGCGACCCCCAACGCCGCGGATTCCGCAAAAATAAAAAGCAGGGTTTACAGTTTCTACACGACAAAGCAAGAGCTGAACGATTCGCTCGAATCCATCGCCTCGGACCACGCCGCCATCGGGATCAAAGAACTGCATACGGGCCAATGGTCCAAAACAGGGCGCTCGCTCCGCATCAAGGGACTGTTGTTTACAGAGTAAATTGGCCGTTAGGGTCATTGCGCGACCGATTTAGCTTGACTAAATCTATGCATATAACTATATTTACGCATAAATAAGATTGATAAAATTGCGCGGACGCAAAACCACGCCAAAAGGAAACATTATGGAATACAAAATTAAGGATATCAACCTTGCGATCGAAGGCCGCAAGGAACTCGACCTCGCCGAAACCGAAATGCCGGGCCTTATGGCTCTCCGCAAGGAATATGCAGGCAAGAAGCCGCTCGCGGGTGCGCGCATCATGGGTAGCCTCCACATGACGGTGCAGACCGCTATTTTGATTGAAACGCTCGTGGACCTCGGTGCAGACGTGCGCTGGGTTTCCTGCAACATCTTCAGCACGCAGGACAACGCCGCAGCAGCAGTCGTTGTTGGCAAGAACGGCAGCGTCAGCAATCCGCAGGGCGTGCCTGTGTTCGCCTGGAAGGGTGAATCCTTGGAAGAATACTGGGAAAACACCGCCCGCGCCCTCGTATGGCCGGACGGCAAGACCGCAGACCTCATCGTCGATGACGGTGGCGACGCCACCATGCTCGTGACCTGCGGCGCCGAATTCGAAGATGCCGGCAAGGTGCCTGAATTCAACCCGGAAACCGACAGCGAAGAATGGGGCGTGTTCCTCGCCACCTGCCGCAAGATTTTCGAAAAGGATCCGAAACAGTGGACCCGCGCCCGCGAAGCATTGAAGGGCGTTTCCGAAGAAACCACTACCGGCGTGCATCGTTTGTACCAGATGGCACAGGCTAAGCGCCTCAAGTTCCCGGCCATCAACGTGAACGATTCCGTGACCAAGTCCAAGTTCGACAACCTCTACGGCTGCCGCCACTCCCTCATCGACGGCATCAACCGCGCCACCGACGTGATGATGGCTGGCAAAGTCGCAGTCGTCTGCGGCTACGGCGACGTGGGTAAGGGCTGCGCCCAGTCCCTCCGCGGCCAGGGCGCTCGCGTGATCATCACCGAAATCGACCCGATTTGCGCACTCCAGGCCGCCATGGAAGGCTACGAAGTCAAGACCCTCGACGAAGTCGTCAGCTACGCAGACATCTTCGTGACCACCACCGGCAACACCGGCATTATCTCCGCCGCCCAGATGGAAAAGATGAAGAACCGCGCCATCGTCGGTAACATCGGCCACTTCGACAACGAAATCGACATGGCTGGCCTCAAGAAGATTCCGGGCATCAAGCGTAACGAAATCAAGCCGCAGTACGACGAATGGATTTTCCCCGACGGTCACAGCATCCTCGTACTCGCCGAAGGCCGCCTCCTCAACCTCGGCTGCGCTACCGGTCACCCGAGCTTCGTGATGAGCGCAAGCTTCACGAACCAGACCATCGCACAGATTGACCTCTGGCTCAACGCTCAGGGCAAGCAGACTGTCGCCGGCATCAAGTACGAAAGCGGCGTTGTGTACACGCTCCCGAAGATCCTCGACGAAAAGGTCGCACGTCTCCACCTCGAAAAACTCGGTGTTCACCTCACCCGTCTCACGCAGGCTCAGGCCGACTACATCGGCGTGCCGGTCGAAGGCCCGTACAAGGCTGATCACTACCGCTACTAATCGCGGACGGCAAGTGCCGCGAGACGCAAAAGCGAGAAGCGCCGCGCGTTAACGAGATGCGCGTCAAACGTGACTCAAGATGTGCGGCACTTTATACAAAACGGGGCTCCATAAGGAGCCCTATTTTTATTAACGATTCCAGCCGGAATGCCCATCACCATAGACGACACCACCACCGCCATCATCATAGCCACCCAACGACGAAGTGCTTTTCACGCCCAACCAACCGCGCATACGCTTGATGCGCGCAGAAGAAGGAGTCTGGGACGAAGCGGCAGAGGCTTGCTCCGAGGAAGCGGCTTTATCGGCCGGGGATTGTTTATTGGTTAGAGAATCGGGCATATTACTTTTCCGCATTAACAATAGAAAATTTTCCAAGTTCTGCTACGAGCTCCAAGGAATCTTTCCTATAAATGTTCAGCCGAATTTCGGACGGACCATTCAACATCAAAGCAATACTCATCGGAATCTGCAAATTTGACGCTCCGTCCTTCTTTATTTCAAGAGTCAATTCAGGAGTGTGAACCACGCCATTATCGACTTCAACCTTGACAGTATAAAAACCCGCATCAATAGCGCGATCCACCTTTAGCGCAAAATAGACTCCGAAAAACAGCGGGTTATTCCATCGATTTTCCTGCGGAATGTTATTTTCAATAACATCCGTACCAAACACGCCAACAAGCATGAACTTGCCCGTGTTTTCCTGGCGAATCTGTTCGCACAATACAAAAGACTTTACTTGCATTCTAAACCTCCATCAAAGCAGGTTGAGCAAAGGAAGACAACTCAGCTTTTTCGTTGCTTGCAGCATTATTAATCGCCATGATCCCGGCCGCTTTAAAAACGTCAGTATTCAAATAAAATGACCTTACCGATGAATCCACCGCCTTTATTTTGTCCACGGTCTTTTTAAGAATTGCAGCTCGCGCGTATGATTCGTCAAAACCTGCCTCAGCCACAAGAGTTAACTCGGGCAATATCGAAACAAACCTAGATAAAGCAATTGCCGCAGCAGATACTTGAGTCCCCTGTTTCCAGCGATTAATCGTATGCGGAGCCAATCCCAAAGCACGCTCCAAACGACTGTCGGAATAGCCACACTCGTTCACTTTTTTCAACAAGGTTGGGACGCTCTCCTTTGCCCGTTCTAGGATTCTACTCTGCACAACCTTTTTCGATTCGGAATCCAGCAATATATCCGACATGCAATCCTTGCAATGACATATGGAAATTTCTTGTTGCACAGGTTCCGCTAGCGGAACAATCAGGGTCCGAAAATCCTTCTTGATTTCAATATTTTCTGAATCGCACACAGGACATTTTGTAATCATAAAAACCTCTATAACATAGGGAAACGGTTATCTAATTTCAAGGACTTGATAAACATTATCGTGATAATCTTTTCCGCCTTTTGATTCACCTTTTCGCATAAAGCCAAATAGTAATGTTGATCATCGTAAGGAATACTATAAGCATACACCGGAGTGCCGATTACGCCGACCTCAGGCCTGCGCAAAGGTTTTACTCCTAGACATTCAGGAACATCCTTTATTTGCAACAGCCATCGGCAAATATCCTCGCGGGGATTGATGATATTTAACCGGTAACTTACTTCTTCCGTAGGGGCCTTGGCATACAATTGTATTAAGGCACGCTTCTTTTTGCAGTAACTCAGTAACTGTAGCCATATTTCAACAGGGTCCTTCGGAGGCGAAGAAAAGGCAACGATTTCATCGTTTTGCGCTTCCATACGCCCCCTATTTACACATTATGTGTAAAAATATAAATTTTTGACAACAAAAAGACAACCCCAAAGGGGATAAAAGCCTCCAAAACCGCATTGTCCAGAGAAATTGACGAAGCGCCCACCTCAAGGCAAATAATTCAACAAGCATATACATCCTTTCCGCCTACAAGCAAAAAAAAAGCGGAGTAAATCGTTCACTGACAAATATAATTTCAATCAAATGTCAAAAGATGACAAATTGAAATCAAAGCTCATTTTTGGAACCAACTTTGCAGTTGCCGAGTTTTCCTCGGTAGCAGAACTGTTTCCAAAATGGAAATAGTTGAAAAATCTACTATAAGCTAAATTGTGCAGTTGTTAACTGCAAATTTTTTTTCAAATCTTCCGCAGCTGTTCGGAATTTCCGAACAGCTCAAATCAAATTTAAACATCCTGTCCCAAAACGCTTGTATTTTGTCCCGTAATTATTTATATTACGGAACAAGGTAGGTCAAGTCCATGAAAAAGAAGAATGTCATCAATCTGATTCGCTATTACGCCGAGAAAAACGATCCCGCTTTCCGCGAGGAGGCATACGAAATTGCTCGGGATTTTGACGCTAGTGGCGATTTTCAGCTTTCGGAATACATCATGGCCCTTATGTCCAGCGCGAACGCCTTTGTGCCGCAAATGCACGAAGACCAGATGACTTTTTTCCGCAAGGTCGCCCCTTCGCACGATTCGCTGCCGCTCCCTACGCCCATTGAGAAGGACATTATCGGAATCATCAACGCCATCCAGCGGAACATGGGAATCAATAAGTTCCTGTTCCAGGGCGCACCCGGAACAGGCAAGACCGAATCCGTACGGCAAATCGCCCGCATTCTGGAGCGCGACCTGTTCTGCGTCGATTTCGACACCATCATCGACAGCAAACTCGGCCAGACGCAAAAGAACATTGCCGCACTGTTCGACGAACTGAACCATTTTGCGCACCCCGAAAAAATTCTCGTCCTATTCGACGAGATAGACGCCATCGCCCTCGACAGAACCAACTCTCACGACCTTCGCGAAATGGGCCGCGCCACGTCGGCCATTCTCAAGGGCTTTGACAACCTCAACGAACAAATCACCATCATCGCCACGACAAACCTTTTCAAGCATTTTGACAAGGCTCTCTCCCGCCGTTTCGATTCCATTGTCGATTTCAACAGATACACGCAAGAAGACCTGCAGGAAATCGCGGAGTCTATTCTAAATAGTTTCTTGACCAAATTCAAGATTGCCGGACGAAACACGAGGCTTTTCTTCAAGATTATCAGCAAGAACGGAAGCCTCCCCAATCCAGGTGAACTCAAGAACATCATCAAGACAGCCGTCGCATTCAGCGATGCAAGCGTTGAGTGCGATTACCTTAGACGCTTGTACGAAAAATTCATCGGCCACATTCCGAGCGACCTGCAACAACTGCAAGAGCAAGGTTTCACCGTCCGCGAAATCGAAATACTTTCTGGCGTTTCAAAGAGCCAAGTAGCCAGAGCTTTACAAGGAGATAAAAAATGAATGATGTTCTCCTTTTAAAAGGGCGATTTGAACAAAAATCCCGCCCGCAAGGTTCTCCTATTAGGCAACTTCCTAGCAAAGCCGCCGAGCACGGAGTATCTGCAACACATATTCACGATTTGGTTTTCCAATTGAAAGATGTCAAGACATTTTGGGAAGACCACACACTTATTCAAAACATCTTAATCAATGTTCATTACGACAGAATTATAGCTAAAAGCAATCGAGTTCAAACACTCTTTGAACAAAAATGTAGCGAACGCATTGTTGGCGCTCGATTTACCCCAACTAGTCCTAAAAAACATATCATTACCTATTGTTTTGCTAGAAACGCTATTGACAAAGCTATCGAAACACTAAAAAAATGCGAAGAGATAGTCTCCGAACAATACGATGGCGAAATTCTCAAACAACATATTGATGAAATAAACGAACAAAAGATTAATTTTGAAGGTATTGCAAGATCTACTTTCGTTTCTAGCATTGTAGATTGTTACTATGTTGAGAAATTCGCGATCAGAAGAACTCCCGTTGATGTAAAAGATAGAACCATTATCTCTCTTTATCAAACCAAAGAGGATACCATCGAGCTTCTCAAAAAAATAAAAATCAATATAACGGAAGACCGCATTCTTGATGGAACAACGCTGCTTCTAAGTCCTAGCGATATTCAAAAGATTAACAACAATGCAC
Organism: Fibrobacter sp. UWB3; assembly: GCF_002210405.1. Classification (NCBI taxonomy): domain Bacteria; kingdom Pseudomonadati; phylum Fibrobacterota; class Fibrobacteria; order Fibrobacterales; family Fibrobacteraceae; genus Fibrobacter; species Fibrobacter sp. UWB3. Next base: position 132,264 of record NZ_MWQJ01000004.1, on the reverse strand, counting down.
CATACCTTATAGCGATGGCTGTATCAGACTTGGCAAAATTTACCAAGAATGATTTCATCTCCGAAGGCAAAAAAAAGAGAACTATAGAGCCACCCCAAAACGAGCCTGTTATTGGAGTTATAGACACTCTATTTGACACAAAAGTGTATTTTTCCGATTGGGTTGAATTTGAAAATAGATTTTCGCTAGACATTCCCGTATCGCAAAAGGATTTTGAGCATGGGACACAAGTTTCTTCCATCATTGTTGATGGGCCTTCTCTCAACCCCAACTTAGATGACGGGTGCGGTCATTTTCGGGTCAAACATTTTGGCGTAATGGGCGAAAATAAGGGAAGTACATTTACCATTTTGAAAACCATTCGCGATATTGTTAGCGAGAATAGACAAATAAAAGTATGGAATCTGTCACTAGGTACAGTTCAAGAAGTATTGGAGGATTACATTTCTCCAGAAGCCGCCGTGCTTGATAAAATTCAATCGGATTATGACGTGACATTTGTCATTGCGGGAACGAATAAACGGCCTTCAGATAAAAATGGGCCGAAACGAATTGGAGCTCCTGCAGACTCCATCAATTCCATAGTTGTTAATTCCGTCAACCTTGACAAAAAGCCTTCGTCTTATACAAGGTGTGGCCCTGTACTATCTTTCTTTAATAAGCCGGATTTCAGCTACTACGGTGGAGATTACAAGCAGAGACTTATTGCCTATGGACCAGAAGGCGAAAATGGCGTTTACGGGACATCATTTGCCGCTCCGTGGATTTCTCGTAAATTAGCTTATCTCATCCATATACTTGGATTAAAAAGAGAAGTCGCTAAGGCTTTATTGATAGACTCTGCTGCAGGTTGGATGAAAAAGGAGATCCCCTCCGAAGAAATTGGCTTCGGAATTATACCGATTAAAATTAATGACATTGTTCAAAGCAAAGATGACGAGATTCGCTTCATCTTAATGGGAGTTTCCGAAAAATTTGACACGTACAATTACAACATTCCTGTTCCAGTTACTCCCGATGCAATGCACCCTTTTGCTGCGAGAGCGACATTGTGCTATTTCCCCAAATGTGATAGAAACCAAGGTGTTGATTACACTAACACCGAGATTAGCATGCAATTCGGAAGAATGAAGGAAAAAAGCATCAAATCCATCAATGGTAATGCTCAGGATACAGAAAAGCCGGCCATATTCAAGGATCTTTCCGAAGAAAGCGTTCGTGCAGACTACCGCAAATGGGACAATGTTAAGTACGTTGCTGAAAAAGGCTTTGGCACACTCCGACCTCACGATGCCTACAGCGATGACGGCCTATGGGGTATCAGCCTAAAAACCAAAAACAGGCTAAATCCACAAGATGGCATCGGCTTGCATTTCGGCATAGTAGTTACTCTAAAAGAGATTTATGGGCAAAACCGACTTGACGAATTCAGGCAACGCTGCTTAATGCGCGGTTGGCTTGTAAATCCCGTAAATGTTGAAAATCTTGTTGAAGTCCGCAATAAGGCCGAAGAAGACATCGTGTGGGAGTAAATGCTCATGGAAGAAAAAGAAGGCTTCAATGACTCCGAACGAAAACTTATAGCACTGGCAAAAAAATCCTTTTTGCCTTTATGGACACATCCAAATGTTTTTCGTGATCAAGATAAAAGAGGAAGCATCGTTTCCGACGGAAAAGAAATTGTCGATCTACTTGTAATCTTTGGAGACTACATAATTCTTTTTTCGGATAAAGACTGCAAGTTTCCAGAAGCAAAAGATATTTCAATTATATGGCAACGATGGGTCAACAGAAGCATTATAGGCTCAATAAAACAACTTATGGGAGCAGAACGCTGGTTAAAAAAATACCCAGAAAGAGTTTTCAAAGATAAGGCATGCAGCGAGCCAGTATCGTTTAAAATCACAGAAAAAACAAAAATTATCCGAATTGCCGTTTGTCACTCAAATGCCGATATTTGTTCAAGATATCGTTCAGGAATTCCTTTCATTGGTTTTGATACAAGTATAAATCCGCCAACATCCAAGCCATTTTGGCTGGGTAAAATGGGAGAAGAGGGAAAATACGTTCACATATTTGATGAATTTTCTTTTGAAGCGATACTAGATAAATTGGATACAATAGATGATTTTACAAAATATCTAGAATACAAGGAAAAAATTATAAACAAAGGGATTCAAATTAGGGCAGACTCCGAACTAGACCTTCTTGCGAACTTCTTTAAAAATTTCAACGAAAAAAAACAAGAGCATCTATATACAATCCAAAAAAATCAAGTTAATGTTCCCTCTAACGAGTGGCTATCTCTATATGATGACTACGGCTACGTGCAAGGAAAAAAATTAGATAATCAATACAATATAATTGATACAATAATAAACAAATTTTCCCACTGCATACGCAACAAATCATTAGTAGATAGTTCTCCCGAAGGACTGAACAACTCTGAATTAGCATTGCGAGCCCTAGCTGGAGAATGCCGACTTAGCAGAAGATGCATGTCACAAGCCATTGTTGATTATTGGCTCCAAAAAAGATACGATTACACAAGAAGAATCCCTTCCGAGAGTTTTCAAAAAATTCATTTCGTCTTTACATCTCCATCATTAAAAAAAGATGAGTCCTTCGAAGATTATCAAGAAAGACGAATAGATGCATTAATGCGAATTTGTTTAATAGAACGATATACACATCAAGACAATAAACCAGTTATCGGTTTGGCAACAAACCCTCCCTGCGATAAGCAAGGCTGCGAAGATTTAATTTACATTCCTGTCAATTTACAAAATGTTGACCCAGAAATGTGGAATCTCGCTAAAGAATATGTCAATGAGTATAAAAAAAATGAAGATTATAAAAAACGTAAGCTACAACGTTTTTCTTCATATGAATTTCCTTTTGTTCCTAAAAAATTAGGACGAAATGATCCATGCCCCTGTGGTTCTGGGAAAAAATATAAGAAATGTTGCGGGGCAAATTAATCATAAAATTTACGTCATTTTAAATTTCCATCAAGTTGTTTCTTTAGGTCTTCTTTCATTTTTTTCAGCGGGTACTGTTTTCCATCAGGAACATCATGCATCCCCAAAATTTGCTTTTCTAATTGTTTTGAAATGACATCAAAGAAATAATTCATTTGCGATTCATCTATTTTTTTCGCATTTATCGCAGACTCAAATAATTTGGCAAAAAATTTTCGTTCAGGATCGCTGTAATTTTTGTAACGATTTAAAAAATCCAACAAATCAAGTCTATGCATATTGTAGATTTCTTCTAGATGCAATACTTTTTTTGATTTATCCACCTTATCATTATTCGAAACAATTGCTAACTTTATTTTATTTTCATCCAATTTACCCTCAAAGAATTCATTCACATCAATATTTGTTCCATTTATTTTTGCACGGAAAACTCCATTATCCCCAAAGTCTTCATCATAGGGATACACCATAGACTTCGCCTCGTCTTTATCAGATTTACTGTTGTTACATGTATGGCAAGACGGAATAAAATTATATAGATTACAAGATAAATAGGGATAAATATCTTTTGGATAAAAATGGTCTATTTCGGGCCTTGTTAAACAATGATTTTTTTCATTTCGGACAGTAAAGATATACAGTCTATTGCAGTATGGGCATACATCTATTTTCAGTATTTCGCATAATTTATATGCATCCCATTTATTATCTTTTACATGTTTCCCATCAAAATCTTCATATCCAAAGGCTTCTAATAGATGAGTGGTCCTCTTTTTTATCATACCTTCTTTAGGAACATGCTTGTTTGCTCGTTTAATGCCCCTTAATTCCGCATCATGTTTCGCAATTAGATTTTCTAATAAAGTTCTACAGTTTCCCACCTTTTTTATTTCTTTTTCATCAAAAAATAAATACGGCTTTATTTGCTCAACAAAATCTTTAGTTTTGTCCAACTTTAACATTTGAATCAAATAGTCTTTTCTTGTTATTTTACGATTCCATTTACATTTCTTTTGTACTTGTTCAAGAAACCAGCTAAGATGCTTATCTTTTGCTGTTAACTGATGCGTATCTTTTCCGTCCAACAAAGAATAATCAATTTTAATCATAAGAAATATTAGATTCCTTAATCAAACTTTTCAAGACAACATCACCCATATTTTCAACAATAACTTTTACATCATCATCACCAAGAGTCTTCGTTCCATCATGCAAACATTTAATCACCATTTTCAATTTTTCTTCTGCAAATTCGCCTATAGGTGATTTCATAAAAAAAGAATCAAAAACCATCTCACCAATATTACCAGCAAAAGTTTTAAGTTTTTTTTCTTTTTGACATCCATCTTCTAAAAACATAATTTTATTTAGTGGTATATCTGACAACAAAAACGGAGAATGTGTTATAATTAAAACATTTATAAAATATTTGTCATATCTCAAAACATGAAGAAGTTCCAAGAGTCTATTTATGAATTGCCTTTGATATTCTGGATGGAAACAAATTTCAACTTCATCAAAAACTAAGTTTACCTGATTATACCTAGGATGATTTTTGTCATTTTCTGTTTCTGATTCGACGATTGAAAAAATATTTTCAAGATGATACGCATGAATAGACAAAGTTTGAAGCATCTGAATTTCTCCCGAGCTCAATCCTTTGTAAGGAATAAAGCTATCAGAAGCAATTTCATTGTCATTATTTTTGTTCAAATATAGCTCATACGAAAAAAAAGATGGTGGCAAGCATTCGTCTATTTTTGATGGATACAAAAACTTTACAAAGTCATCTTTTTTCTCCTTACTCACATCAAACGGAGAGAGATATTCTAAATATTTATCTTCTATATGAGGAAAATAAGTTCCCTGATCATCTACCTCAACATCAACGTTTCCTGTCAAAATATCATAATATGGACCCGTGAACCAATCGAATAGCTGTTGGAAATAATTTTCACCCGAAAAATCATGAGCATTATCATAAGAGGTGTCTGCAATTCTTAAAAAATGCATCGCTCTACGAATCTTTTTTGTGATATGAGATGTATCTAGTTTCAAAGTATATAAAAGCTCATCAAAATCCTTTTCATTCGTCACATTAAAAACTAAACATTTCTCTTTTAAAGAATCAATACGAACTGAAAGAGAATTAATATATTTCAAATACGCTGGATATTTATTAATTACATTTATAATTTTAATTACAACATACAAAAGTCCCAATTTAGACATATAACTATCATTTATTTTGACATAGAATGCATCTTGTATTTTTTCACAAAAAGATTTTTTCCCATCGCACAAATAGATTACTTTTTCTATAGCATCTTCATCTGTTTTAATTTTTCTACTATAAAAATCTTTATCCTCTTTTTTTAATGAATGTAATATTTTTTCTCTTACAAAATTTTTCTTATATGAAAATTTAAAAGAATTGTACTCATACGGAGAAAAAGGATTTTTTTCATCTATTTTTCCCAAACGACGTTGCTGTTTAAACCAAATCATCAAAGCCGTCAAACGATCTTTAGAAAGTTCAATCTCATTATGCAAATTCAATATCCCATTGCCTCTAAAAGGATTTAAAACGATTGGCCGAATATAACTATCATTTTTATGGAATAAGCTATTAATCCAAGATTTTTCAACCGTTCTTTTGGTAACACCCCGTATAGAAGCATCATAATAATATACATCGTTTATATAATTCGAAGCAATAAAAGATTGCATAGAATAATTAGAAACAATTGTATAGAAAAAATTTTTAACCAAATCTTTTAGGCGTTCATCATCAAAGCTTTCTACATTATCACCATATTCATATAAGTTAAAATAGTAGTTTTTCCCACCAGATAATGATTTAAAAAAAACAAAGTCTCCTTTTATCTCTAATACAAATTTATTGTCGTTAATTGAAAAATAAAGATTCACATATAAATATGGAATAAAAAATAATTCATCGGCTCCCGGTCTATTCTTCCCTCTTTCAAACATAAAAGAAAAATTATTTATAGCAGCATACATCAGGTCTAACAAAGAACTTTTACCACTTCCGTTTTTTCCTACAATTGCCTGAATACTAATTCTCTCGCCAAAAAAATTATCTGCATCAAGTCGTTGACTAATAGAGGTTTCTTCTAATGAGTCATATTGATTGTGACGAAAAAAATCATTAAAGAAAAATTTCTTTCCAAAATTCTCTAATGAGTGATGTTTATCAAACTCTTCATAATCAAACTTTGTTATTAGATTCTTATATAGCGCCCCATGTTTTTCCCAAACTTTTCTAGGAACTGCTATTTCAAGGCAATTTATACTAAAACTCATATTTTCCTTTTATTAAAAAAAAATCTATTTTCACCCTACCACTACTTGGCCGTTCATTAGGAGCGGGAGGAGTTTGTCGCGGAGAGCAGTGAGGCGAGAGATTTCTTTCACCTTGTTAAATTGAACATCAAAGATGGGCGCCATCTTTTCTTCAAAGGTGGTAATCAACTTTTTCGGCGGATAAAGAATTGCAAATCGTCCCAATTCATCTTTTGAAACTTCTTTAAATGTGGTTCCGGTTCCCAGATTTTGGATTTGCGGAATATGTTGTTGAATTGTGTAATAAAGGTATTTAGAATATGTCATATCGTTAGGAACCATATTTTTGAATCCCTGATTTGTACACAAATCACATTGAGCGATAGACAGAAGCCCTATCGGAGCTCTGCTTGACATTACAACCGTTCCCTTTGGAACCATTGTCGTGCTGCAAGAATCATAGCCGGCTTGGGTTATGTTCCTTGCACCTTGATAAACGAATTTACAATTTTGATCAGACAAATCTTTGGGCGTTATCCAAACAATTTCACCGCCGTAATTTCCTTCTTCAGTCGTTGAAGGCGTTGAACCATTGAATATTTTGGCAATATCGCAAATTTGCTTTACTTCCCATCCCTCTGGTATTTCCCTTTTGAGGGTGGGGTTGTAGGTCATGGGGCCGCCGGTGCTTTTGTAGGGGTGGCCGTTTTTGTCGGGGAAGTCAAATTGAACAAACCAGTAGTCGTATAGGCGTTTTGCCATTGCTTCGAGTTTCTGGTTCATCTTTTTGTTCAGGGCGATTTTTCTATCAATAAAAGAAAAAAAGTTTCCGATTTTTTCCTGTTCTTTGATTGACGGCAATAAAATTGGAATTGAATTTACAGTGTCATTGGAAAGAGTGTATCGTTGACCGCTTCCGCTTGCATTGTTTTCAAAATACTTTTGAATATAAGACGAATGCATAAAAGCATTCAAATACTTGCCATTTAATTTCCGTTCATCAGGTGTAATTAAAGCATTATGATATCCAAGAACAACATCATCAAAATCATCCGCTATATAAGTCGGAATGCCAATATCATCACGAGTTTCGCTATCCTTCGTGAACGCCACCTGACCTTTTTTTATGGAAAGAGCTTCTATTTCCTTATCACTCGCAGTAGCTTCCATAAACGAATCATGCAGATCTTGTGTAATTGCCCAATTGTGGTAAACATCAACAAAATTGCAAAGCCGAACACTTTTCTGTCCAAGTTTGCTTTTTTTATCAACGCCGCTAATTTCTACTCGGGCGACATCACTCAATTTTACTTTTGTTAATTCCATAATCAATTCTCACCTAGATTCTTCGACTCAACTTCGTTTCGCTCAGGATGACACATGATCTGTGGATCCTATCGCTACGCTCCAGGATGACGCAGCCTTAATTGAATTTCAGATTGCTCAACTGTTTCTGTATTTCCTTTTCCAGTTTGTGGCTTTCGGCGAACATGGCGGCGAGTTCTTCGGTGTCGGCTTTCATCTGGGCGTTGAATTCGTCGGCGGTGATATCTACGTAGTCTATCTTGATGTCGAAATACTGGCCGGCGCTCAGGCTGTAGCCTTTTTCCTTGACTTCGCTGTAGGTCACGACCACGCTGAAGTCTTCGACGGCTTTGGCCTTGCGGAAGGTGGTCACGATTTTCTCGATTTCGTCGTCTTCGAGGCGGACTTTCTTGAGGCCATTCGCGTCCTTGTATTCCTTGCCGAGTTTGCTTGCGTCAACGAGTGTGACTTTGTCGTTGTCAGTCTTTTTGCGGGTCTTGTCGAAGAAGAGCACGCTCACGTTGGTGCCAGTGTTCGCGAATACGTTGCTCGGCATGCTGACCACGCCATAGACGATGTGTTCGTCAACGATGCGTTCGAGGATTTTGTGCTCGATGCCGGATTTCGCGGTGATGAACCCGGTGGGGATAACGATGGCGCCCTTGCCGCCTGCCTTGATGCTGTTCACCACGTGCTGGATAAAGCAGGTGTAGATGGCCATGCTCTCCTTTTTCTTGTTCGGGACTTTCGGCACGCCTGCCCAAAAACGGGCATTCCATTTCTTTTCGATGTCGTCGCGGGTGTCGCAGAAATCCATCTTGAACGGCGGATTGCTCACAACATAATCGAACTGCTTGAGGCTCTTGCCATCGTCGCTCTTGTGGTAGGGTTCCAGGAGGGTGTCGCCCTGCACGGCGTGATCAAGGCTCGAAACGAGTCCGTTCAACAGCAAGTTCAATTTGAGCATCTTGTTACTGCGCTGCGAGATGTCTTGTGCAAAGATGGTGCAGCGGTCTTCGCCAATCTGGTGGCTGAGCGCCATGAGCAAGGTGCCGGTGCCTGCGCTGGGGTCGTAGCATTCTACGTTGTGCAGGTCGGCGTTGTCGCCCACCAAGAGGCGGGCCATGATTTTTGCGATGGCCTTGGGGGTGTAATATTCGGCGTACTTGCCGCCGCCTGCGGTGTTGTAGTCCTTGAGCAGATATTCAAAGATGTCCGAGAAAAAGTCGTAGTGTTCGGCGAAGGCGTCTTCAAAGCTGAAGTTCACGAGCTTATCGACAAGGGCGCGGGCGAAGTTTGCACGCTGGGCGTCGTCGGTCACGAAGATGGTGAGCTTTTCGAAGATGGGGATTTTCGTTTCTTGCGCGGTCTTGGTGTAGAATACGTCCAGGTTGTCCTTTGCGATGGCGACCATGGTCTCGTCAAAAATCACGTCGAAATCGCCCTTGGCCTGCTTGTTCCAGAGGTTTGCAATCAGGTAGTCGGGCTTGAACACCGGGACTTCGGGCGGCAAGAAGAGGCTCACCTTTTCGCGGTCGGCCTTGGAGAGTTTCGCATATTCCTCTTCCCACTTTTCGGACTTCTTGAGAGCCTTCAAACAAGGGTCATTGATTTTCTTGAGTTCGTAGCCGAACTTGTCGGCCATAAACTTGTACAGAAACACCTGGGTAATAATCTTGTATTCGTTGCCGTCATTGCCCATGCCGTACGTTTGGCAAGTGGCCTTGAGAGAGTCGATAAGGGCAATGGTCTTGTCTTTGATGTTCATTTAATTTCCGTAGTAGGCGTTATACTGGTTAATGTACTGCTTGGCGATGCGCTGCTGGATAAACAGGTAATCAGGCATTTCGGGCTTGATTTGCGGGAAGTGCGCGAGTCCGTCTGCGATTTCTTTCATCACAGTCTTGCCGAAGTAGGCATCCTGCTTGAGGATGTCGTTGCGGTCGAAAACCTTCGCGTCAATCGTTCCCTTGATAGTCAAGAGAGCCTGCACGATTTCTTCGTCGAACTTCGAGATGATCGGAGCCTGGTGCTTGGGTTCGCGGGCCTTGTTCTCTTCGCGGATGCGCTTGTGGACGTAGACAAATTTCGTGTCGCCGTTGTACTTGCGCAAAAGGGCTTCGTTTGATTTGCGGAGTTCTTCAAGGCGTTTCAGAATATCGTTCATCGCCTGGTTCTGCTCGTTATAAACGGCAAGATTTTCCGGAGTAAAGCCATGCTTATCAAAGATGCGCTTGAATTCCTGTTCCAATTCAACAAATACGGGGTCTTCGTGATCGAAGTTATCCAGGAACCCGCGGAGTGCGCGCTTGTATTTTTCACGCAGTTCCGTGCCATTGTCGATGATTTTCAGTTCTTCAGTGCCGATGCAGCTAAAGTTGAACTCGATGTTCATCATGGCTTCGTTCACGGCAAACTGAGTCGCTTCGCTATTGGTCCATGCCTCTTTCTGGTTAATCATCGCAATGCGGTGATTCACTTCCGAAAGCATGAGCGGCAACTTTTCGATGTTCAGCTTTTCAAAGTCCTTTTTAAGGGCATCGTCACCGAAGGTGCGCACAAGGTTCATCGCATCTTTCGCGAGTTCCAAAGCCTTGCGCAGTTCAATCAAAACCTTCTTGTCTTCAAGGCTAGAAATTTCGGTAGAGAAAACTTCCGCATTGTCGGTGGTGTAACTGAACAAAGCCTGGCGAGCCACCTTCATGTGGTTGATAAGGGCGTCCTTATCTTCCATGACTTGGTTGTACATGTCGGGCAAGTTATCGTCTGGGTCAGCATCTGCATCGTTGTAGCGGTTCAGTTCCTGCAAATACGCGGCATTGGTCTCGTCGAAATTCTTCTTGATGTCGGCAAAGTCGATCAAGAATCCGCGTTTCATGTTCTTGTACGGGCGATTCACGCGCGTAATTGCCTGCAACAAATTATGATCTTCGATTTTGCGACCGAAATACAATCGCTTGAGGCGCGGTGCATCAAAGCCCGTCAGCAACATGTTGTAAACAATCAGAATATCAATCGTGTAGTTCTTCTTGAAATCGTTGATAATCTGCTTGCGGGTTTCCTTGTCGTCGCTATCGAAGAGAATCAGGCCCGCTTTCAAGTTGATTTTCTGGATGCGGTTTTCATTGAGTTCGTCCTGAATCTCATTGAAGAACTTGTACAAGTTTCGTGCCTGCTCCGAAGATTCAGCAATAATCATGCCGCCAAGGTCGTTGTCGCCCTGCATGGCACGGAACTTCGCCAAATCGTTGATGATGTAGCGGAGCAACGCCTTAACGTATGTGGGGTGCCGAATAATCATGTCCTTCGAGACAGAACCCTTCTCCACCAGTTTCTGCACGCTTTCGTAAGCATCGTTCAGTTTTTTGCGGTAACTGGTTTCGATATCTTCGCGGATAATCTTTAGCGTATAGCCGTCTTGAATGGAACGGTCATAATAATACGTGTGGAAGTAATCGCCAAAGACCTTGCAGCTCGCCTTTTCGCTCCCGATGAGCGGCGTGCCGGTAAGTGCAATCTTGATGGCGTTCTTGTCGGCATTGAAGAGGTTCGAAAGGAAACATCCGCCCGGTTTGTAGCCGCGATGCGCTTCGTCCATAATGAACACGCGTTGCAAATTCGTGGCGTAATTCGGGATTTCCACTTTCTCGGTGTCATTTTCAAACTTCTGGATGTTCACCACGGTAATTTCATCGACACCGGCGTTGCCCTGCAAGGCCTGCTGCGTGCGGAACTGTTCCATGAGTTCCGTGCGGGAATTTGCCGTTGTCACCTTGAGGCCGCGGTTGCTCAATTCTTCGGTTGCCTGCTCCAGCAAATCCAGGCGGTCCACAATAAAGTAGAATTTGGCAACCTTGTTCTGCTTGGCGTAATAGTCCTTGAGGACTTTGCTCAAGTGGAAAGAAAGCGCCGTCTTGCCCGAACCCTGCGTATGCCACACAATGCCGGATGTCGCACCCGCTGCCAGTTTTTCACGGATAATCATGGCCGCAAAAAATTGCTGGTAACGCATGATGTGCTTTTCGTGGCGGCTCTCGATTTGGCCATCCTTCTCTTTTTCGACATGCAAGTAAGCGATGCCGTACTTGAGCAAAAAGAGCAAACGCTCCGGGCTCACCATAGAAGTAAGCACGCGGTTCGTGGGCGTGTTGATATCGAGATTCGTCTTGTATTCCGGATTCTCTTTCAAGACCGGAACATTGAAATCCATCAGCACTCTCTTTTCGAGATCCGCAGGAATCGGCAAATAAGGATAATTGGCGTGGAACGGCGCAATGGCCGCACGCTTAGGGTTCTCTTCCCTGAAGCAGTTGAAACGCGCTTCGTTTTTCGCAGCTGTGCAATAGAATACGCCTTCAATCGGGACAACACCGCCCTTGGCATCGTACTCCATGTTGTTGGAGAAAATCATCAACTGCGTGATGTTGATAAAACGGCGGAACTTTTTCTTCGGGAAGCGTTCGTCATTCATCCGCTTGCTTTCGGCCACCATGCCGCCTACGTTGTTCGGCTTCTTGACCTCGATAAACACGAGCGGAAGCCCATTGATGAACAACGTAATATCGGGGCGAAAACTTTCATCGCCATTCTTGCAAGTGAATTCCGCCGTACAATGATAAGTGTTATTTTCCGGATGTTCAAAATCAATCAAGCGAAGCGGAGAATAGCTAGTAAGTCGCTTGTAGAACTGCTGACCCAAATCATCGTCATCCAGTTCCTTTTGAATATCCGAAAGAACGCTCTGCGCAGAAACAGTTGCAGCCGGATTCAGCTTCTTGAACTGTTCCGCAAAAATGTCCACAAGGATGTTCGTCTCTGGGTCGTAGGGAATCGCCGGCGTTGCGCCAGACTCTGAAATTTTTCCCAAATACGTATAGCCAATGCGAGCCAAATGCTGAATCGCAGTCAGTTGAACGCGCGTCGCTTCCGTAAAAAGATTAGGCATATATCATCCCATCAACAAAACTTGTATGTATATACTTACCAAACAAGAATATAAGTTTTTACAGTGTCAATAAAACGACATTCAACGAAAAAACGCCCACTTTTAAGCAATTTTAAAAAACACAGACGCACCCCTTGACAAATACTGCACAAAAGTATAGTTTTAAATAGTCTTTGATAAAACATCTGCGTTTGAAAAAGCATGTACGCAGAAAGGAGAAAATAATGTACAATACCGCCAATGGCACCGTCACCGATGCTGAAGCCGCCGAAATCGATTCCCTCAACAACGAAATTTGGAAAAACTTTTGGAACATCCCCCGAGAAAAGCGAACCAAAGCCGATTGGGAAAAGTTGCTTGATATCCAGATATTGGTGAAAAAGCAGTAAAAAAATTCTCCGGCTCCCTCCAAAGCCAGAGAATGAAATGTTGTACCCAGTGCCGGCGCATCCCGCGCGCAATCCCGTCACGAATCTCGCGAGCATTCTCGCCGCCGCATTGTCCTTTGCGTTGCAGCACTCGCTGCATCTCGCGGCATTTTCCGCGACGCATCTCGATGCATTATCCTTAGCATTGCAGCACTCGCCGCATCTTGCGAGCATTTTACTCTACATATTTCTTAATCAGTTTCACCATCAGTTTAGCGAGTCGTTCCACTTTGTGGTCACCCACCGTTGCCTTGATATGCGATTCGCCAATGCCGCTGTCATCCGTGAGGAACACGTACGTGCCGCCTGTTGCAAGGTCAAAGAATCTCAGCATAAATTCAGTATCCTTGTCAACACCGCTTGCCGCCACAGGAATCAATTTGATGCCGTTTAAAGCAAAAAGCGTGATGGACTTCTGGAGACTTTCGATAACGTCATCCTCATGGTGCGCGGGAGCATCGAGAATCAGGAACGCAACGCGCGCACGGGCTGACTCATCCCAAGAAAGCTTTTTCAGCGCGGTTTCAAGCGCAGAGTGCACTGCTTCAGGATAATCGCCGCCATCATCAGCATCCTGCTCAGCAACGAAATCTCGAGTCACGGAAACATTCTTGGAGAAGTCATGATGTCGAGTGAGGTAATCATCGCCCTTGTCGCGGTAGAACACGGCAGCCGTACGCAGCGGGATATTGCTTTCCGAGCTCGCGTGGTCAATGATATAGCTAAGATCCGATTTGAGGAACTTAATCTCGTCTTTCATTGAACCTGTCGCATCTACGATAAATGCAACATCGGCACTGGCTTTGGGGCGTTTCACGTTCTTGTGCATAACAACGTTCATGTTGAGTCTTTCATCGCCTCTAGAAGTAATTTGGATTTGCTCCTTGATTAGCGCCCCATCGACAACCAACATGAGATCCCTTGCTCTGACTTCATCGAACTCGCCGTCCATCAGGCCAATCCAACAATAGGCACGCCCGGCATTATCTGTCTTTGTGACAAATTCAACTTTTCTGCCATTGAGGAGAATCACGGAAACATTTGCAGCGCCTCTGCCATTTTGGTCAACCACTTTAACGGCTACAAGTTTCTTCGGGAAGAACTGCCAATAATCGGTTTTGTCGCTGAAGTTTTCGTCATTGATGACATCGTCCCAGAAATACCAATGTTCCAAATCGTTCCACTCGCCAGCGGTGAGGAGTCCCGACCTGCGTTCATTGGATTCGCCGTAGTGTCTTCCGGTTCTTCTAGGAGCAGGTTCGTCACTACTCCATTCACTACTTCCGTCGCTATCCGACATCAGATAAACTTCACTTGTCGAGGCTTCGGCAAATTTACGGCTTGCTCTCGGTGCAGACTTTGCTTTTACCGTTGATTTTTTGGCGGCACTTCTTGATTCTGAAATTCGCGAAGCACTCCCGGCCATCAGCCCGGCCAATGCATCACCGATTCCGCCAGAGCCTGCAACACCTTCGTTAAACCCAGCGGCGACTTTTCCGCGCCGGCCACCGAGAGTTGTTTTTTCCGTCGAGCGTATACCTTCTACTTTTTTAAGAACTTTATCTATATCCTTTGCGAATTTAGCATCCGTCGGATACGTCGAGGTTTTTGATGATGAAGCCATCAACTTCAGCGCACCGCCCGCAGGAGCCGCTCGCTTGGCCTTTACCATCGCCTTTTCTTTGCGACTAGATTCAGACAATCTGGAACCGTCAATAGTCATCATAGTCGTTAAGGCAACTTCTGATTCACTTGCGAGAGAGACTTTGTCTTCTTTGGACTTTTCGACTTTTGTCTTTTCCGTTTCTTCTGTTTTGTTAGCTTCGCCACAGTTCATGCAGAACAATGCACATGCGACTACTGCGATTAAATAGAATTTGTTTTTCATGATGTCCTCCTTTTTTCTTTCAAACTAGCACATTCATTTTTGCGAAACCAACAAATCAGCTTCGAATCTGGATAAATGTTTTTTACGTTCTGCAACGAAAAAATTTTTTCATAAAACTATGATGCACCGCTATTTACTATAATTTGGAATATGCCAGAAAAATTTTCAAAATGGGTCGCATGCTGGGGCAACGCCACATCCATCACCGACCGCAAAGAAGCGACTTACGCTAAAGACTTGACACTCCGCTATCCGATTCGCGCCTGCTTTTCAGGGAGCAAGTTGCGTTTTCATTTTTCAAATCTCACGGGTACGGAACCTGTGACGATTTCCGAGGCATATGTCGCGCATTCCCAGGCAATCTCCGCGCAGTCCACTGCCAGCGAAACAAGTGCCGCGCAGTTCGAGTACGCGCCAACACCGATTACGTTCGGCGGCAAGCCATCTGCAAGCATCCCCGCGGGCGAAGAAATCTTGAGCGACGAAATCGCATTTGACGTGACTGCAGGCGAATCATTCGATGTGAGCCTTTACTTTGCAGATTTCACACAAATGAACGCAGGCACAGCTATCACGGGCCCGCTTTCTGGCGGCAAGTACAGCTACGGCAATTTTGCAAAGTCATCAACACTCCCCGATGATCTCACGCGCAAAACGAACTGGATTTATTTCCTCAACACGATTGACATTTTCACCGAAGAAAAGAACTTTGCGCTTGTCTGCTTTGGCGATTCCATCACGGCACAGGATTGGCCCGATTACCTTACGCTCCGTTGCGCACGCGAAGGGTTCAACAATGTCGCCATCATTCGTCGCGCTGTGAGCGGCACACGCATCCTCCGCGAATACAGCTGTATCACCTACGCGGCTTACGGTCTCAAAGGCGCCACGCGCTTCCCGATTGAAATGAATGTCGCAGGCGCCCGCACGGTCATTGTACAACACGGCATCAACGATATCATCCACCCTGTCGGCGTCGAAGTCAACAAGTTCCGTCCATGGAGCGACATGCCCACCGCAGACGATCTCATCAACGGTGTACGTTCGCTCTACATCACGCACGCGCGCAAGCTCGGTCTCAAGATTTACAGCGGCACGCTCCTCCCGATTTACGGCTGGCGCACCTACAACGAAAATCGCGACATCATCCGTACGGCATTCAACGAATGGCTCCGTACCGCACCAGATTTCGACGGTTGCGTAGACTTTGACAAGGCTGTGCGTGGTCACGATGATCCGAAAGCATTTGCCGCCGGATTCGACTCGGGCGATCACTTGCACCCGAGCGCCAAGGCATACGAAGCCATGGCCGAATGCGTCCCCGAAGAATTATTGAAATAAATTTGACACCTAGCGCGTTAATTATTTATTTTAAAAACATGAGCTTGAAAGATTCCATTAAGCAACTTCAAAAAAGGGAGCACATGACGCAAGACGAACTCTTGCGTCGTCTCGGCTGTTCCCGTAGTAGCCTTATGGATCACGCGACAACCGAAGCGCAAGCCGCATTCCAGCTCGCTTTCGGGAACAATTCCGGACGCATCTCCGAAGCCCCGTCATTCAAGAACGAAGAAGAACTCGAAAAAATTTTAACGTGGGTTCGCAAATTCCCGATCCGCGCATTGCAAAAGAAGGGCCACATTCCCGAGGACGTCAAAGATGCAGACCTCGTTCGCGCCGTGTTCAAGTTCATGCAAATCGGAAGCATCGCCGGATTCGAAAACTATTACGGCGCCACATTGCAATCTGCAAATCCGCAGACATATGCCGCCTGGATCCGCCTTGGCGAACTTCAAGTCAAGCGCTTGGCAACAGAATTCACGCCGGACCGCAACGCCATTATTTCTAACCTGAAATTTTTGCGGACAAATACATTTTTCCACAACAAGAATATCCGCAGCATCGCTCGCGAAGCACTCCGCGCTTGCGGTATCGAGCTCATCGAAGTAGAACCGTTCCTCACGGCACCCACGCCCATTTGCGCATTCTTCTGGAGAGGCTCACGCCCCGTCATCCAATTCCCGACAACGAAGATGGAAGATTCCAAATTCCTGGAAGCGTTGTTCCACGCGGTCGGGCACTTGCTTTTGCACCCCAAGCACACCTCGTGCCTGCAACTCGGTGCACTCTCGCAACCAAAAGTTTCAGAAATACTCGCGGCACGCCCTGAAGAAATTATCGAAATTGAAGCCGACCGTTTCGCGCAAGACATCCTCCTCACCGAAGCCGAGGAATGCGAACTCATCTGCTGCGGCCGCTTTAATGAACGCCGCTGCATCCAGCATTTTTCCGGCGTATTCCATGTGCGCCCGGGCATCCTTGTCGAGCGTTTACAGCAACAGGGCAAGCTCAACCGCCGCACGCTTTTAAACGATTTCAAAATCGCGGTATAAAAACGCGCGCATCTCGTATAAAAAGGAGAAGCCCGCTCGGAGGCGGGCTTGACAACAAAAAGTCGCGCGCGTCTCGTAAAACGCTCGCGGGCTCTTTTACAAATTAATAGTTCACACCGAAGAACAGGTTCCAGCTCTTGAAGCTCTTCTTAAAGTCTACCTTCGTAGCAAGGATGTTGAAACCAAAACCGGCTTCAAGCTGAACGGCAGAATTGTGGAAGAAGTTCAAACCGACTTCACCGCCCAAGCACATACCGAAAGCACCAATCCAGTCATCAAAGAATGCGTCTACTTGGAAACCAAGACCAATACCGGCACCAATAAACGGAGACATGACTTCATCAAGTGGAGAATAACGTCCACCGAGAAGCATATTGCCTTCAAGTTCCCAATCCGTGCCAAATTCGGCATGCCAGTTCGAAATCGCCGTAATAGCGCCATGAGTCGTCATTTCCCAAATGTGACCATAGCGGATAAGCGGGAAAGCCGTGACCTTGTCCTTTTCAGGATTCTTCACGTCGTCTTTATAGTTACTCCAGAAAGAAAGGCCAAACGCAGCCGTCTGGAAACTATAGACCGGACGTTGGAGTTTCTTCTCCGGTTCAACAGTATCATAGTTCTGGGCAAATGCCGCAAGGGCGAGGAAAGTAATGAGTACTAATATCTTTTTCATGGTAAGAAATATATAAATTTTCAATCAACATGAATAAAGCCGCTATTATTGTTGCCGTTTCGATGCTCCTGAGCCGCGTACTCGGGATTTTCCGTGAAATGCTCCTCGCCCACGCCGCCGGCGTGTCGCTCGAAAAAAACGCTCTCGACCTCGCTTTCATGATTCCGGACATCCTGAATCACGTGGTCAGCACCGGATTTTTGTCGATTATCTTCATTCCGATTTTCACAGGCTACAAAGTCGCAGGTGACGAGAAGGCGGGCTGGAAGTTCTTCAGCAACGTGCTCAACACGTTCGGACTTGCACTTTTGATTCTCGTGATTCCGGCGTTCATCTGGATGAAAGAACTCATCTCGCTCTTGACAGTCGATGGCGTGACGCCCGAGCTCTTGGAACGCGCAACATACTACGGACGCATTATTCTGCCGGGGCAGATTTTCATCTTTGTCGGTAGCATCCTCGTTGCCGTCCAGCACACTCGCAAGCAGTTCCTGATTCCCTCCCTCACGGGCCTTATCTACAACATCGCCATTGTGGGCGGCGGTGCCGCAGGCCTTTGGCTCAGCAACCACACAGGCAACGATTACGGTCTCTCGGGATTTGCCTGGGGCGTTCCGGTCGGCGCATTCATCGGATTTTTCGCACTCCAGATTTTTGGCGCCAAGCGCGGCGGTGTCCATTATGAATTTATCATTGAACCGAAGCATCCGGATATCGCACGTTACTTCAAGATGATGCTCCCGATGTCTCTTGGCGTGGGCTCCATGTTCGGCCTTGAATTTATCATCCGTAGCTTTGGTGCAAACTTTGGTACAAGTGGCATTTCGAGCCTCAACTACGCCTACCGCGTCATGTACACGCTCGTCGCTGTCTTTGGCTTCTCGGTCAGCGTCACGAGCTACCCCGACATGGCGCGTCTCGTCAAGGAAGGCGACTTCCCGCAGCTCAACCGCAAAATATGGAAAAGCCTCTCGCGCATGTTCTGCATCTTGATTCCGGCAGTCGTCGCCGTGTGGGCTTTGAGCTTCCCGGCCGTGCGCATCCTCTTTGAACGTGGCGCATTCCACCGCGAAACGACCGAAGCGATTTCTGAAATTCTCCGCTGGTACTTGCCCGTAAGCCTTGGACTTTGCCTGCAGGCAGTTCTCGTCCGCAGCTTCTACGCTTGCGAACGCATGTGGGTCCCGACACTTTTGAACACCGGCATTTTTGCAGCGACCATCCCGGCCTACATTTTGCTTGGCGCCCCCGAAGTGGGTCTTGGCATCAAGAGCGTCCCGATTATCGGCGCTACAGGCGCCATACTGCAAGTGATTTCGATGATTTTCATGTGGGCTAAAAAGAACGGCACCGACGGCATGAAAGAGGCCATTTTCAACATGGCACGCGCACTCGTCGCATTCGGCATCATGATTGCAGCCGCCGTAGGCCTTGATCACATTTCGGGAGATTTCGTCCGCAACGCAAGCTTTGTAACACTCGTCGTTTACGCCTGCGCCGCAGGGATTGCGCTCTTTACACTCACGCTCATCATCCAGCGTTACCTCGGCAGTAAAGACGCGAAGGACATCCTGAACGAGCTCTTAGGAAAGGTCCTCCGCAAGCTGCACCTCGCACGTTAAGCACCTTTGTGTCATGCCCGCTACCAATCTTGTCATGCCCGCCACTGAGCGGGCATCTCCTTCTTGTAAGGCTTAAAAAGGAGATTCCCAATCAAGTCGGGAATGACATCGTACTACAAATTATCCCCGTTTTCGTCACTTTTCACGGGTGGATAAATTTCTTCGGGCAACGATCCGTAGCTAGAGACTTTATCACCTTCAAATCCATTGATCATCCATTTGACGAACCCCACAGTTCCGCCAAGCACGGCACCAGTTGCAAAGCCTACCCCAGCAGCACTCAGTGCAACAAGTTTGAGAGGAAACAGGCGAATATCCATTACATCCACTGCACGGAGATGACCACTACCATTCGTAGCCATGAACCAACCGGGTATTGCCAATGTTGTTCCCGTATTCGCACCATAACGAATCATGGGGTTCGGGTTCTTGCTTGCTGCACAACCAACAAGGCTCAACACAAGCAACACGCAAACGACTAGCTTCAAAAAACTCATACTCGCAATATAGATTTCTAATCCCAGGATTCTGAATTTACCTTAATTTTGCTCCGTATTCAGAATCAGAATTTGCGGGCGGTAAAATTTCTTCTGGCAAAGGATCAGCTTTGGGGATATCATCATTTTCAAAGCCGTTGAACATCCACTTGAAAAAGCCAACTGTTCCACCTAATATGGCTCCAATTACATAACCGGCACCCGCAATACCTAGCGATATTCCAAGAACCGTTATGTAATCATCCTCAGCCTTCTTTTGGCTTTCGGTCTTACAGCTATAGCTATGACAATCGTCGTCATCATCGTCATCCAACGCGGCAGCAAGCGCTGTAACGCCCACAGCACCCACTAAGCCAGGAACCGCCAAAGATGCACCCGTATTCGCACCATAACGAATCATGGGGTTTGGATTCTTGCTCACGGCACAGCCTACAAGGCTAAGCGCAAGCAACATACATATGACGGCTCTCATTAAACTCATACTCGTAATATAAAGCGACGGCTTTATTTTGCCAATAGCACAATAAAATTTTATGATAATCTAGCAAAAATTAAGGATAAAGCGCAATAAAAAAATCCGGCAGATTTCCGCCGGACTCTCTTAATTTACAGAGCCTTCTATTTTATCAAAAGTTTCGTCGAATAATTGCTATTTGCGCTGCGAATATTCACGAAGTAATTTCCCGCGCGCACTTTCGGCAAAACTTGCGACGTTCCAAATGAAACGTTCGCCGAGCCGTTCCATACAACGTGTCCCATCGCATCCATAACCGTCACGCGGTCATTCTCGCGCAACCCGGAAATCGAAATTTCACGACCGTTCACACTCACTTTCGGCAATGCAAAATTCACGTTGTGGATTTTCGAAAGCGAAGTAGCTCCACAGCCAATAACATCCGGCCTCCCGGCGCACGGATCGTCCTTGTACAAAGGCGCCACGGCTTCAGCCCACAAGCGGTGCATCGACTGTCCGCCCTTTGGTTCAGCCGGGTGCACGCCATCACTTGTAGAAAGTTCTTCGGGATGTTCCAAGAAATAACTGTAGAAATCAGGACCGGCAGGTAATTCGTTATCTTTAGTGAGTTTGTCAATGGCGTCGAGGTAATCCTGATGCACCTGCCACTTTGCAATTTCGGGATTCGTCGCAATCATGCGGGCAATAATCGGAGTAATACCATGCGCTTTTGCCGTATCGATAATCGTCTGCAAGTTCTTCGTGAATGTTTCGACATTCGCATTGCTGCCGCCCCAGGCATCGTTTGTTCCCATTTCAATGGCCCAATACCTCACGTTCCCCACATATTCCGCGTAATACTTGAGCGCATCGACAACGCCCTGGCTCGTGACGCAACCAATGCCACCGCGAAGCATCGCCGGGTAATAATCTTCAAAACGCGCGTGAATCAACTGCGCAAAATTCGAATCGACTGCAAATTGCTTCATGCCCATCTGGCTGATGCTCGTGCCCATGAAGAACCACGTATCATTTGCGCCATCACTAATGTCGTAAGCGCCGACTTCCTCGAGATTTTTCACCGGGGATTCCGCCACGATGCGGAACCAGGACTTCCCAGCAAAATCAATTGCAAGCCCACGGGACATGGCACCGCTCTCGCCCACCTCGGCAACCGTTTCCCAGTCGCCATCGACGCCGTTTGTCGAATTCGCAGACGTCATCACCTTGAAATTCTGGAGGCTCGCCGATGCATCCACGGAATGTTGGCAGCTCGCCGCGTGGACATATTTTTCGCCAGCCCAAGATTCGTCACCGCGCGTCTCCCACGTGATGAACAGCTTTGTCGGACCCTCGCCCACGTTCAACGCAAAATCCGACACCGACGAGACCTGGTTAAAGTCGAGCTTTCCATCGGTATAGACTTCCGGTTTCCAGTTGGAATTGACAGCGCCCGCCACGTAGAGATTCTTGCCCAGACTCACGTTCGGACTCGATGTAGCTGCAAAAGCCCCAAAGGAGGCTCCACTCAAAGCAGAAACAAGCGCGGCATTCAAAAATACGCGCGCAAACTTTTGTTTTTCCATATTTTCACCCCAAAAACTTAAATACCTTTTCGGAAAAATAAATTATTATGGGGCAAATATCTCAAAAAATTGATTCAGGTGTGGACATTTTTGTCGAGAGATGTTCCTTACCTTCCGTTATCTCTCAAGCGATAGAGTACGCACGCGATATCAATCGGGCGCGGCAAGCTCATTTCACGACTCAAGCCTTGCGGCAAGTTGCGGAACCCGACATTCTTGATTTTTTCGCAAAGCGCATTGATACGTTCCATGATTGTCGCCTTCGCAGACTCGCCATTAGCATCGTTGTTGCTTGCGGCATTCTGGCAAAGGTTCAACAACATGAAGCCTGCACCGAATCGCTGTTGCTTATCCACAAGCGCACCCGCCTTAGACGTATCCGAGACAAGGAAACCGATTTGCAGTAATGTATCGCCAGAGATTTTCACTTTCACCTGACGCTCTACAGCAGACGCAGGGCGGAGTGACGGGAGCAAAGGCTTCACGTATTCGGCAAAGTCGCGGCACTGCGGTTCTACAAACGCAGGCAATCCCGGCACGATTTTTGCGCCATCCCCGCCAACCAATCCAGCAGCCACATTCTTTCCATTGATTCTTGCGCATTCCGCCTTGTACGATGCCATCACGATGATGTTGTCCGCCAAGTCCAAAAAGTCTCCGCAGGCACCCGCCACCAGAATAAAGCTACGTCCCTTGATTTCACGGATGCGGTCCGTCAACGGGATAAGCGGTTCGCGGTCATCGCCCAAAAGTTTACGCACGCGTACATCGCGAATGAGGAAGTTCACAGCAGAAGAGTCTTCGTCAATCAAGAAGACATCGCTCCCCGCTTCCATTGCTTCCATCAAGTTTGCGGCCTCGCTCGTCGAGCCCGACGCACAGGCCGTCGTAAAGTTCTTTGTCGAAATTCCACCCGGCAGGTCACGCACAAACTGCGAAAGGTCCGTGCCGCGCACGCTGCGGCCATCTTCGACGCCCACGCGCACCGCCGATTCGCTCACGACTATGCCTTCGCGACCGTCTCCCGGGATATGCGGGTAAACAGATTTCGTCAAAGCTTGCAACAAAGTCGATTTTCCATGGAACGCCCCGCCCGAAATCACGGTAATGCCTTTCGGGATTCCCATACCGCGAATTTCGCGACCATTGGCGACAAGCGTCACCGCCATTTCTTCGGGCGCCACAAACGGGACAGCCCCATCCATCGGGAGTTCACTCAAACCCGATGCACGCGGAAGCACGGCGCCATCCGGCACAAACGCACAAAGTCCACGTTCTTCGAGCTGCGACAAGATTTCCTTGCGCTTGGCAAGTACGCGGTAATGCTCGACAAGTTCCGGCTCCACGCCATCCTTCTTCGATTCGCCCGAATTGTACAGCGCAGCCGACACCAAGTCCGGCAAGACCATCGTCAAAATTTCGGCAGCAGCTTCCGCCTGAATCTTGCGGCCGTCGCCCGGCAAGCGCACCTGCAAACACGCACGCAGCTCGCCATTGTCCACCCAGAGCGCATTTCGCACTAGCATTTCAGGTCCAGCAGTGTCAAAGACGACCGCCGCATCCCTGTCGGGGTACTTCTCGCGCACAAGCGCCGAAAGCCTGCGATAAAGGTAATCGCTCAATGCCAGGCGGCGTTCAAAAGTGCCCCCCCATTCGCTCGGGAACCCAAGCATCAGCAAACTCGCCTTGATCATCACACGCGATGCCGGCGCATACGGGTCACCCTGCACATGCAGGAATTCCAGCACAAAGTCTCCAAAATCCCATGAGCGGTCCGCCAAGGATTTGTAAAGACCGTAATTTTTCCCTTGTAAACTGCGAATTTTTTGGTAAAGAGCTTTCATATACATAAAATTAATTAATCTAGACCAATAATACACCTAATATTTACGCACATTTTACGGCACTTTAACATTTGTCCTGTAAAAAAAGAATTAAATTCTAGAAGTGAACTAACTCTTTTACATGCAAATCAGGAGTACAACCCATGAAAAAGCTTTTCTTTTTTGCCTTGATGATGGCATTCCTCTTCACGACCGCCGTCGCTGACGAAGAAGATCCACCTCCGCGTGGCAAATCCGCAATCGTCAACATCGTTACCGAACCGCCTAACAGCGACGTGTTCCTCGGTGGCGAACCTCTCGGCAAGAGCCCGATTAAGGATAGAGAAGTCAAGTCTGGCCGCCAGACGCTCGTCGTCATTGACCAGGGCTTCGAACTCGTCAACAAGCGCGTGAACATTTGGCCGGGCAAGGACAGCCGCAACAATCTCGACTTCAGCACCAAGATTCCGAAGGGCAACATCAAGATCACGACGAATCCGCCGCGCTGCCTCATCTTCGTTGACGGTGAACAGGCCGACAAGACTGACGGTGCCGAACTCGTTGTCCGCAGCCTCGATGCTGGTGACCACGTTGTGCGTGCCCAGTGCAGCAACCGCAAGAGCGCCGAAGCCCTCGTGAAGGTCGTTGGCGAAGAAACGGTCGACGTCCATCTCGACGCTACCAGCGGCAAGAAGAAAAAACGCTAATAGCAATTCGAAATTCCTGGATCCTTCACTGCGTTCAGGATGACGAAAAAAGCGACTTTTTTCAAAGAACTCCCCTTTTGGGGAGTTTTTTTTATGTTTTTTTTGTATGTTTATAACATAATGTTTTAATTCTAGGAGAAAAAAATGTCAAAAATTTGGCTTTTCGCCCTTTGTGTAAGCTTTGCTCTCTTTACCGGTTGCGCCAGTGATGGTGGCAAAAAAGTCTCCCGCCTCGATGCAAATTCCGTTACCGATCTCTCTGGCAGCTGGAACGATACTGATTCCCGCCTTGTTGCCGACGAAATGATCAATGACTGCCTTGGCCGTCCGTGGTACAGCCAGTTTGCCGCACAGAAAGGTTCTGTGCCGACCATCGTGATTGGCAAGGTCCGCAACAAGAGCCACGAGCACATCCGCGTCGAAACCTTCATCAAGGATATCGAACGCGCCCTCATCAACTCCGGCAAGGCTGAATTCGTCGCCAACTCCAACGAACGCGAAGATCTCCGCAACGAACTCGCCGACCAGCAAGGCAACACCACCGAAGAAACCACCAAGGATGCCGGCATGGAAATCGGTGCTGACCTCATGCTCACCGGTACCATCAACTCCGTCATCGACCAGGAAGGTGGCGAACAGGTGGTCTTCTACCAGATCGACATGGAACTCACTGACATCCAGAGCCACCGCAAGGTTTGGCTTGGCGACAAGAAGATCAAGAAATACGTAGCCAAGAGCAGCGTGAAGTTTTAGACTTAATCAGACACCGTCATTCTGAACTAGATCCTTCACTTCGTTCAGGATGACGTATTCTAAGCTCAAAGTTCTAATAACTGAGAAGGCTCGCACCAGCGAGCATTTTTTATATAAATTTGCCTATATGAGACGACTTATATTATTCCTTGCAGCGACTTTGTTTTTTACGGCTTGTGCAAACAAGTCCATGACCCGCTACGAAGCCCTTGCACCAGTCTTTGAGCACAACGGCTACGATGCCACGATTTCCGAAATCAAGAAACAGCAAGACGATCTTTACGGCGAAAAGACCGAGTTCCTCTATTACTTTGACCTGGGCGTGCTCTACCACTACAACGGGAATTACGCAGAAAGCGCAAAGAACTTCGATAAGGCAGACAAGATTTACGACGACCTCTACACGCGATCCATAACAAACGAAGCGGCCGCCATCGTCACAAACGACAACATCCGCCCCTACAGAGCCCGCCCCTTTGAAATACTCGTGCTCCATGAAATGCAAATCATGAACTATCTCGCGCAAAAGAATGTCGACGGGGCTTTGGTCGAAGTGAATCGCGCCCTAAAGGCAATGACGGAGCTTTATCAAAAGGATAACGACAAGACAAACGACAACGGATTCTTGCGCTACCTCACGGCAATCGTCTACGAAATGGCTGGCGAACCGGACGAAGCCGCAATCGCCTACTACAAGACGGTCAAGGCCTACGATGAAAACATCCTGAACCTCCCCAAAGAAGCCCGCGAATTTGTCATTGAAAATTTAAAGCGCTCCGACCGCGAAGACGATATCAAGGCACTCAAGCTCGACAACTCCATCGAAACGCCAAAAGCCAAAGCCGCTTACGATCTCGGCCAAGAAATCATCGTCGTTGGTTATGCAGGCCACGGCCCCATCCTCACCGAACTCAAAATGTCAGGTACTTACGTGAGCGGAGGGCTTCTGAACCTCACCTACAAAGACAGCAAGACGGGCCAAATTACAAGCACCAATCTCGGCGCCCCGCCAGTCGCAGGAGCAAGCAACGGCGAGACATTCCATATAAGCTTTGCCCTCCCCGAAGCCCATTCATTCAGAAGTCAGGTCCAGCGCTTTAACGTCACTGTGGACAACCAGTCCGGCATACGCCCCGAAAAGGTGATGGCGCTCGACAAGGAACTCGAAATGAACCTCAAGGACGACTTTGCAAACACCATGACACGCACAGCCATCCGAGTCGTGCTCCGCACCATTGCCGCTCAGGCTGCCAAGAAGGCCATGGAAACGGACAACGCCCTCTTTAACCTTTTCACAAACATCGGTACAGACATCGCACAGGACCAGATGGAAAAAGCAGACCTCCGTATAGCCCTCTTCTTGCCGAATTCCTTCCAGATGACAAGAATTCCTGTAGAACCGGGTTCACACGAAGTCTCCGTCGCAGCCGAAGGCGACAGCGGCACAGTCAAGGTATTCAATTTTGGCAGTATCCCCGTAAAAAAAGGCGAAAAGAAGTTCATATTTGTACCGGCAATCAAGTAACTTGGACATAAATAGGCGAAAAAGCACCATTTTCTGAATTGTAAACACCTTTTTTCTAAATAATTATTTAGTTTCAAGGCAAAACATCCTAGGAGCAATAAATCCATGAATTTTAAAATCATTTTCGCAGCGGCAGCTTTGCTTGCCACCCAATCCTTTGCCATTGCAGGTATCGGCGCCCACTACACCCCGGCTGTAGGAACTTCCCTCAATGAAGCTAAAAAATCCGAAATTTTCAAGGGCCAGGACAAACTCCAGTTCAGCCATGGCAACTTTGACTATATCCAGGGTTTCGGCTTTAAGGCTTGGGTAGACCTCCTCCCGTTCATCGATATCGAAGGTACTTTCAATATCCAGTTCGCTTCTTACAACGCCTCTCTCTGGGCAATGCGTGACGACGGCACGTTCAAGGAAATCCCGATGGAAATCGAACTTGGTGGCACTCCGTTTGCAAAGGCTACCCCGAAGTACATCGCCATGAACGCAGACATTTCCGTCACCTACCCGTTCTCCATCCCGCTGTTCCCGATCCGTCCGTATGTTGGCGGCGGTCTCACGATGCACTGGAACACCTTCGTCTTGAACAAGGCCTTTGTGGCAAATGTCATCAAGGACGCTTATGGTGAAGCAGCAGCATCCAACGCAAATGAAATTGACGTAAGCAAGCTTGCCGACAAGGTTGTCGACTACGCCAAGGACGAAGGCCTCACCAAGAGCATTGGCATCCACCTGCTCGCCGGTGTCCGCTTCAAGCTCCCGATCATCCCGATTGCAGCATACGCTAACGTCAAGTGCTACCTCGGTGGCGACTACGACGACGATATCGATGCAGGTCACTTTGCATTCGAACTCGGTGGCGGTTTCGCACTTTAATCCATCAAATTTTGTATATAATATAATTGGTTAGAAGAGAGTAGGTATCCAAGAATGACTCAGAATACAAGCAGCACCAACATCCTCATCATCGAAGATGAAATTGCCATTGCCGAAGGCCTCGTAGACCTCTGCGAGCTCAACGGTTACCGCGTCAAACACGTCATTGACGGCGAAAGCGGCCTTGCCGAAGCACTTTCCGGACAGTACGGACTTGTACTCCTGGACCTCATGCTCCCGGGCATGGACGGCTTTACCGTTTGCGACAAAATTCGCGAAAAAGACAAGAGCCTCCCGATCATCATTCTTTCTGCAAAGAATTCCGATGACGATATCATCAACGGGCTCAAGTTCGGCGCCGACGACTACATCCCGAAGCCGTTCTCCGTGCCGATGCTCCTTGCGCGTATCGAAGCTGTGCTTCGCCGTAGCCGCCAGACGATGGAAAATGAAGGCAAGCTTGTTGCCGGCAACCTCCGCGTGAACTTCCGTGAATACACGGGCGTCCGCGGTACAGAAGAACTGGCATTCACCCGCAAGGAAATTGAAATTCTTGAATACCTCTGGAACAACCGCGACCATGCCATTCCGCGTTCCGAACTCCTCCGCAAGGTCTGGGGTTACGAAAATGCAGAATCTGTGGATACCCGTACGGTTGACATCCACATCACCAAGCTCCGCAAGAAGATCGAAGACGATCCGGCTCATCCGAAGCTGCTCGTCACGTTCCGCGGTGAAGGTTACCAGATGCGCTCGGCTCCAGAATGCGAGAAGTCAGTATAAATAAATTCTCTACATACCTCTCTAGCAAGTACAAGGCTCTTCGGAGCCTTATTCTTGCCTCTAAAGATCGTCTCATTTTTGTGGCGATTTTTATCGTTATTGCGATTCCCGTAATAATGCTTTTAAGCCATTCCTATGCACAGTTGCAAGCGTCGTCGCTCTTTGGCTACAAGGAACACGCGTTCTCTGTGCTCCAGAATTTAAACAAGAACATCACGGCTGACCTCGCCATCGAAGACAGGCGTTCTTATGCGGACTACCGCTTTATACGCTCGGTTCCTGTGTTTGGCGGCGAAGAAATCACGATGTCCGAGCTTGCGGAATTTCCGCAGAGGAGCCATTATGTTGGGCTCGTCGGGCATTTCCAGCTGGATCCCTCCGGAAAGTTGAGCACGCCCGTTCTCCCAGATGGCGTGCTTGAAAAGATCCCCATGGTCGACAGGGTCAAACGTGTCGCCATCCGTAACAAGATAAGCCTTATTCTCAACACCTCGGGATTTTCCGCCATCTCCTCGCCTGCAGTCGCATCGACATCGAGCAGCATGGAAAAAGCGGACTCGACGCAAAAGAACGACAGCAGACTTATCGACCAGATTTACAAGCAGGACCTCGACATTGCGAGCACACGCAAAAAGAAAAAGAACAGCAAGCACCGTGTCGAACAAATTACCGAAACTGGCGACTTTGCGTTTGGAGTCGAATCCACAAAGCTCGATACGACCGGCCTTCTGGTCCGCTTGATCAATACCGAAACGACGCATTCCATGGAAGCTGAAATCGACTTCTTCCAGGCTATTGTCGATTCGAACTACATCATCTTCCACCGCACAGTTAGACGCGGTACAGACGTGTTTATCCAGGGCTTTATCGTCGATGCACGAGCTTACCTCACGAACCTCGTGAAAAACGAAATCGAGAAGTACAAGGGCGTTACAAAAGGCAATCAGCAAGACCCGCTCGTGCTCGCCTTCTTCCACAAGAACAAGTCCTTTGTCGCTTTTGGTGAACGCAACAACATCACGACGGAACTCCTCTCCGAATCGTTGCAGGCGCCTCTCTCGGATATCACTTTCAAGATGTACACCACACAGCGCGCCCCGGGCGGAGAATTCGTATTCTTCATCGGGTTCCTGATGCTTGCGGTACTTGGAATCGGCCTTATCTCGATTTACCATGTGACACAGAGCCGCGTGAAGCTCGCCGCGAAGCGCCAGGACTTTGTCTCCGCCATTACGCACGAACTTAAGACGCCTCTCACGGCCATCAAGATGTACGCCGAACTGTTGCAGAACTCCTGGGTGGCTAGCGAAGAAAAGAAGCAAAAGTATTACGGCCAAATCGCCAGCGAAGCCGACCGTCTCTCGAGACTTATCCAGAACGTGCTGAACCTCTCGAAGCTCGATGGCAATCGCTGGAACGTGCAGCTCCGCATGGACAAGCCAAAGCAGGTCCTCGACGACTTCGTCTCGACTTACAGCAAGAACGTCGAAAAGCAGGGTTTCGAGCTTACAGTTTCTTCGGACACGGATGCCGATAACATCAGCCTCATGATCGACCGCGACGCCATCATGCAGATTCTGATGAACCTCGTTGACAACTCGCTCAAGTTCTCCAAGAACGCAGACTACAAGATGATCAACGTGGAACTGCGCATCAAGGGCACCGACATGTACCTCGCCGTACGCGACTACGGTCCGGGCATTCCGCCTTCCGAAATGAAGAAAGTCTTCCAGGAATTCTATAGAGTCGAAAACGAAATGACAAGACAGACGAGTGGCACAGGCATCGGACTTTCGATGGTAAAGAAATTGTGCACTTTATGTAATATGAACATAGAATTGGAAAACGCTAACCCCGGTTTGCGCACAAAAATACACTTCCCAAGTCTGTCCATTTAAGTTTTCATTATGTATTTTTAGGGCGTTCCGTCAGTATGGCGGAAACCCAAAAATTCAAAGAGGCGCGGTATGACTCAGGACGATATCATCAAGAATCCGTTGGATTATGATCTTTCCATTGAAACCGTTGGCAAGGGCACTCTTAAGTCCCCGATGAACGGCGTTCCTTTCGTTTCGGAAAACGACAAGGTCAGCCTTACCACTGACGTCAATCTCATCTCTGAATACTTAGCGAAGGGCATTCCGGTACCTTCACTCGAAGTCGCCGGCCCTCGACAGACAATTTTCCACGACCCCGCCTGGACGCGCGCAGGTATCGTCACTTGCGGCGGTCTCTGCCCAGGCCTCAACAACGTGATCAAGGGCCTTGTACAAGTGCTCTGGTTCGACTACGGCGTGAGGAACATCTTCGGTATCCCGTACGGCTACCGCGGCCTGAACCCGAATTACGGTTACTCCCCCATCGTGCTTGACCCGGATGTGGTCGACGCCATTCAGGAAGACGGCGGTACGATTCTCGGTAGCTCCCGCGGCATGCAGGATCCGGCCATCATGGTCGATACGCTCATGCGCCTCAACATCAACGTGCTGTTCTGCATCGGCGGTGACGGTACGCTCCGCGGCGCACATGCCATTGCCGAAGAAGTCAAGAAGCGTAAGCAGCCCATCTCGATTATCGGCATCCCGAAGACGATCGATAACGACTTGAACTTGATCGACAGGACGTTCGGTTTTGAAACCGCCGTGCTCAGCGCCACAGACGTGATTACAAGCGCGCACATCGAAGCAAATGGTGCGTTCAACGGCCTTGGCCTCGTGAAGCTCATGGGTCGCGACTCCGGCTTTATCGCAGCGTATGCATCGCTTGCAACAACCGTTGTGAACATCTGCCTTGTCCCTGAAGTACCTTTCACACTGGATGGGCTTTTCAAGGCTCTCGAAAGCCGTTACGCCAGCGGCAAGACTCACGCCGTCATCGCCGTCGCCGAAGGCGCCGGACAGGAACTTTTCAAGAACCAGGAAGAACGCAGAGACGCAAGCGGCAACATCTTGAAGAACGATATCGGTGAATTCCTGACCCACAAGATTAAGGAACATTTCGATAGCGTCGGCAAGGAAATCAACATCAAGTACTTTGACCCGAGCTACACGGTGCGTAGCATCCCCGCCAAGGGCACAGACGCCATTTTCTGCTTCCAGCTCGCAGAAAACGCAGTACATGCAGGCATGGCAGGCAAGACGGACATGGTCGTTGGCAGCATGAACAACGTATTCTCGCACGTGCCTATAGAATACGCCGTCAGCGAACGCAAGAAAATCAACCCCAATGGCCCCCTGTGGCATGCCGTTCTCGGTATCACACGCCAGCAGGACTATTTCTCCGGCAAGGGCAAACGCAGCAAGTAATCCTTTTATTAATTTATCACCATGCTCAAAAAAGAAGAAAAAGTCATCATCCGTACCGCACTCATGGAATACCGCAATCTCTTGTTCAAGACATTCCACGGCACTGACGAAGAAAAGACTCGCATTGCCACGGTGAACAAGTTGCTCCAAAACTGGAAAGTCTAAGCGTATTCATGAGAATTACGCGGAACATTATTTTTGCATTGCTGCTTGCGATTAGTTTCGCAAGTGCAAACGACTATTTGCACATAGCAGATTCCTGCTATGCGGCAAGAGCCGTGCGCGCCAACGGCGACAAGGCCGATGCAAAGAATGCAAAAATCATGAAGGAATCCTATCGCAAGGCGATGGAGGATTCTACCGTTCTGGAACAAGCGACTGAAGGCTATGTGAAGACGCTGTACTTCTGCTTCAGATTCGTGCAGTTCGACGAGAAGAAGCGCCAGCTCCATTTGGACACGCTGATGGAAGCAAGCAAGAGCGCCTACGAAAAGTTCCCCAAGAACAAAGAAATCGCACACGTTTACGCTTCGACGCTTTCGATGTGGGGCTCGGAACGCAACGTATTTTCGTCGATTAAGGAAGGCATTGCAGGTAAAGTCCGCGATGTCGCCACAGCCGCAGAAGACTGGCAGATTCTCGGGCGTGCGCATTTTGTGCTGCCGTATGTACCGCTAATTCTTTCGTGGCCTGATGAAAAGCTTGCAGACAAATACCTCACGATGGCACTCGAAAAGAACCGCAAGGACATTTACAACTACTACTTCCTTGCAGACTTGCGCTATGACCAAGACCGTTTTGATGATGCCGTAGAGCTGATTGTACAAGGTCTCGATGCAGGCGTGCGCCCTGGCTACATTCTTGAAGACAAGCGCGCCCGCTGGCATTTAAAAGAGCTCTGGAAGAAAATCGATTACAAGCACAGGGACAAGCTCTCGCCAAAACACCTTGAAGACGGCGAGAACATCCGAAAAGCGATCGAAGCGCTGAGAGCGAAGAATAAGAAAAAATAATTTGTTATAAAGGAGATTCCCGCTTTCGCGGGAATGACACACAAACAAAAAAACGGACTTTGAAAGTCCGTTTTTTTAATGGTGATCCCGGAACGGAGTCCGGGATGACAATGTAGAGAGTTATTTCTGGGCCTGCACAGCAGTCAAAGCGATCGTGTAAACGATGTCTTCGACGAGGGCGCCGCGGGAAAGGTCGTTCACCGGCTTGGCCAAGCCCTGGAGCATCGGGCCGATAGCGATCGTGCCGTGGGCAGAGCGCTGCACAGCCTTGTAACCGATGTTACCGGCAGAGAGGTCCGGGAACACGAACACGGTAGCCTTGCCAGCGACCGGGCTGTTCGGGGCCTTGAGGGCGCCAACGCTCGGGACTGTTGCAGCATCGTACTGGAGCGGGCCATCGATGAGCATTTCCGGGCGGGCAGCCTTTGCAGCGGCAGTAGCGGCCACAACGAGGTCTGCATCCGGGCCCTTGCCCGAATTGATGGTGCTGTAAGAAAGCATGGCAACGCGGCTCGGGAGGCCGAAAGCCTTTGCCGTGTCATCGCACTGGAGAGCGATATCGGCGAGTTCTTCGGCGAGCGGGTTCAGGTTGATGGCACAGTCGCCGTAGATGTAGGTCTTGTCCTTCATGCACATGAAGAACACGGAGCTCACGGACTTCACACCCGGAGCGGTACGAATAATCTGGAGAGCCGGGCGGAGCGTGTCGGCGGTAGAGTGGATAGCGCCAGAAACGAGGCCATCGACTTCACCGAACTTGAGCATCATCGTAGCGAGCATAACGTTGTCAGAAAGAGCAACGCGTGCAGATTCCGGAGTCATGCCCTTTGCCTTGCGGAGTTCCACGAGAGTCGGCACATACTTTTCAGCAAGTTCTGCGCTCGGTTCGATAATTTCGATGTTAGCCGGGAGCTTTACGCCCACAGACTTTGCGGTAGCTTCGATATCGGCCTTCTTGCCGATGAGGACCGGCACGGCGATGTTGCGTTCGACAGCGAGGCAAGCAGCCTGCACGGTACGCGGTTCAGAGCCTTCCGGGAGCACAATGCGCTTCACGCACTTGGAAGCCTTGGAAAGGAGGCTTGCGCGGAACATGGCCTGGCTTACGCGGCGTTCAGCAGCCGGTTCTGCGAGGTCGCCAGCAACGCACTTTTCGCAACGGAGCAAGCGCTTCGGGCAGAAGAGTTCTGCATCTTCGCCATCGGCAAAAATCTTTGCATCGAGGGCAGAGGCGAGGTCGTCGTTAAACTTGTGAGCAATGACATCGTTCATGCCGGTTGCACCTTCGACGACAACAGCGTCGACATCGTCAAAATCCTGCTTGAGGAAATCGGCACAGATCTTTTCCATGAGCACGGCAGACTTGCCGGCCTTGATTTCTGCAACGCTATCGGCAGCATTGAAAACTTCGAGCGGCTTGTAGACTGTAGCGATGAGACCAGCCTTGGTAACAGCGTCGACAAGTTCCTGGACTTTGGCTTCCATGTTGGAGGCAGCCGTGGCAACTAGGTAAACACGATTCATTTTAATCTCCAATTTTGAATTTACGAGTGTAAAGGTAGGATTTTTTTGCTTGGCGGACAAGAATATTCATAGAATAACGAGACATGACTGGATGGTGCGACGCCCCTACTCCTTGGCTCGGTTATAAAAATGAGCCTCATTTTTGCAACACTCGCCTTCTGAGTAGTCTTCCGCCTTCGGCGTCAGAATGACGCAAGAAAAAATCATGTTAATTTCTGTTTACAATGCCAAAAATTTTCACAAACGAGCGGTTTTTCGATGTAATAACTATTTAAGCTCTATTGACAACATAATTTTATTGTTATCTTTGGCGTCGAAAGTGTATGGGAAAACACTGTGGGATAGGGGATTTAATAATTAGGAGTCACGGATGAGGATCAGTGGACTTTTTTACAGGGTCTTGGTGTGTTTGGCTATATTCAGTGCCTACGCCTTTGCGCAGACGGTTGCTGTTGCACACATCATTTACGAAGAAGGCAACGTCTTGTACTATGCCGACAACGAAAGCAATTTCGTGTACAAGGCCGTTGAAAAAAACGAAGATGGTACATTTACCATCGAATTCACCAACGAGCGTCTTGCTAACGGCAAGAAAGATACTCGCAGACTTCAGTTCGGACAAGGCTGCAGCGGCAACACATGCCGCATCGACTTAAGTCCTGACAACAAGCCTCTATTGGGCGAACTTTTCCCGGAGTACACAGACGGAAGCTATACAGACGGTGTGACCCCGACAAAAAAACTGGAAGTCTGGATTGTCATCAACGAAGACAAGACGCTGACGATTTCCGACACGAAACCAGTGGTCGCGGTCAAGCCCAAGAAACATATCCGTTTCTTAACGCCATGGACAAACACGAACGCCATCATCTACATGAATGGCGCCGAAAGCTACATGAGCTCGCTCCCCTCGTACTGCGGATGGTTCGAGACAAAGCTTACAAAGCCTTCCACGGCCAACGTTTACTTTAAGCAGACTATCGGTACAACATTTGTTGGCGCCGAAGGCACCACCGAAGACGAATCGACAATCACGCCGATCAATCTGGATTCTGCCCTTGCCATTAGCGACACGGTTTGGGTCGTTGCATACCAGTACGGCGCTCCTGAAGTTCATGCAACATACCCAGGCGTTCTTGGCGAATGCCTCCCGAAAATTCTCCCCGTGATGATGTTCGACTGGTATGACGGTTCCATGAATTCCGACGGCTCCAAGAACGGCCTCAACTACGGTTCTGGCGGCGCCGGACGTACAGGATTCGACATGCGCGGAGTTCCCATGTTTGGAACAGGGGTAAGCCAGGACTTTGGTCAGGGCGGTTGCGAAGGTTCTCCGGTCACAGGGATGGTCGAAAAGCAGCTTGGCCCGAACGGCGTTCCTGTGATGGCAAAGAACTTCCCGCAGAACTGCAAGAATTCCACCCACCTGAACAGCTGGTTCCTCCCCGAAGAGCTCTATAACGACGGTACGAATTCTTACACAAACGTTACATGCCGCGATTTGGAACTCACGCTTACAGACGACGGATTCTGGCTTGGCCAAAAGGATGACGAAAGCCCGGAACACGGACTCTTCTTGCTCGACGATTTCCGCTGGCTAGACGAAGCCCAAAAGATTGAAAACCCCCACTACGATTCCATCAGCGGCGCAAGCGATATTCCGGGTTACCACAACTACGGATTCGCCATGAAGATCCAGGCTGAATTTGTCTACATCAAAGGCCAGTACTTCGAATTCAACGGCGACGATGACGTTTGGGTATTCATCGACAACAAGCTCGTTGTCGATATCGGCGGTCAGCACAAAAAGATCAAGAAGTCCGTTAACCTCGACGATCTGGGACTTACGCCGGGTGAAACTTATCCGTTCCACATTTTCTATGCCGAACGCAAGCGCACTCAGTCGAACTTCATGATGAGAACGTCTATCGACCTGAAGGTAGAATCCAGCATGCTTCTCACCGACCACTCGACAGATTCCACGCTTATCAAGAAGGAAGTTTGGCAGAACATTCGCGAAAAGACTCTCGCCTGCGACTTCTCCGCAAACTCCGAGACAAAGCGCACGGAACGCGGACCTTCAAACTTTACCTTGTTCGGAAAGAGCCTTTCGCCAAGCGGCTTTGCCATAAGCAAGCTCGATTCCGTCTACTTCAGCGGCATTACAGTCACAAACGACTATACGATGCTCACGATCAATACAAAAACAATTTCCCGTGCACAGGCACTCCCGCCGGGAACATACTTTGTACGCGTTTCGCTTAAGAACAATCCGAAGGAATACAAGGATGTCTACTTCACCATCCCGCCGACGGAACTTCCGAACATCGCCTATGCAAACATCATTGACTCCAGCTACTGCATTATGGCAGACGTCATCAACCAGGATACCGTCTGCTTTGAAAAGTACTGGAAGCCGCTCGGAAACGAAGCCAGCCGTGACGTCAGCAGCGACACGCTCCCCATTACTTTGGACAAGAACGAAAAGCAGCTCTGGGCAGGCCGCATCTACCCCGTCAACGTCACCTACGTTGAAGACTGGGCCTCAAGCTACACCGGAATTACAGTCCAGGTCGCGTCATCGGATCCGAACCTAGTCGCCTGCGACTCTCTCGGCACTCCGCTTGCGAATAGCGAATTTACGCTCATCGACGGCAAGAACACGTTCTACATCAAGGCAAACGCCGCCATAACGAACGGCACCTTAACCGTATCGACAGCATCTGCCAAGAACAAAAGCATCAACTGGACGAACATCAACATTATTGAACCTCCGGTCCCGCGCGTAGACACGGCATACATTTTCGACAAGAACGGCGACGGCCGTGGCGATAGCATCTGGGTGAGTTTCAACAAGCCGCTTGGTGGCAACAGTGTCCTGAATTCCATTTCATTTATATTCGGCAATACCCGCTATGAACATTTAAAGCCAGATTACAAGGATGGCGACAGGTCACTTTCGTTTGTTGCAAGCGGCGACGGCTTTGGCATCGACATTTCTACAGGTGGCGCTTACGAGCCCTACTCCGGCAAAATCACAGCCCACTACACTTACACCAACCCTGAAGACCACAAGGTATCGTACCCCTCCATGGACGGTATCCTTGGCGACAAGATCGGCCCCATCATCATGGCTGCAGAAATTGCATACACCGATGACGGAAAGACCGTACTCTCGCTCACCTTCAGCGAAGGCCTCACCTCCGAAAATGCAAGTGCCGGCCTGTTCGGCTACCGCAGCTACGGCAGCGGCGCATTCTCCTCCATCGTCCAGGAAGCGGAATATATCACCACAACACCGGCAAACCGCTGGAAGCTGATCTTCTCCAAGAAATCCGCTTCGGATATCCTCCCCATCGTCGGCGACTCCATCCGCATCAAGCCTCCTTCAGAAGGCGGGCTTGCACTTGACCTCATCGGTAACCCGGCACACGAAATGAACCCGTGGGTACGCATCACCGGCGAGCAGCGCATTACAGTCACGACCCCTGCAGTCGTCACCATGCACAAGGATTCCCCGAACTTCGACAAGACCAAGGAAATTGTCAGCAGTCCAAACGCAACCGTCCCGATAATCGTCAACAGCGAAAGACCTCTCACCGCAAACCAGGTCGGCGAGATTTACGGTACGCAGGGCCACTACCTTGGCGACATGAACATGTCCGAACTCGTCGAAAACGAAATCAGTGAAATCGTGAAGGTCGTCAAGAGCTCCACCAAGTTCGAAGACAAGGAAGCCGTCAAGAACGGAAGCCCATCGACATCTGTTTCGCTGGAGACGATCATTTCCATGCTGGACAGGAAGGAAATCACGACGAAAGAAGCCAAAAAGAGGTTCGGGCTCAACGAAACGATCATCAAGGCCTACAACAATGGGCTCTTGAACAAGAACAACCTGAACAACTACTTGCACGGCACCACCGAAGACGTCAAGACGATTGCAGAATCCCTGGCCGACAGGACAGAACTTAGCTACAAGACCACTTACTATTCAAGCCTCGGCCACTACATCAACAAGGACGAAGGACGAATCGCCTGCAATGACGAGATTTTCAAGACAGAAGGCGCCACCAACTGCCTCGGAAACGAAGGTCACCTCTTCCTCGCCTGGAACATGCGTTCCAAGAAGGGTCGACTCGTCGGAACCGGCGTCTACATCGCCCGTCTCGAAATCCGCCTCATCGTAAACGGCAAGAAGATCACCAAGCGCACGCAGGACTTCATCCTGGGATTCCGCCATCCGAACCTTACGATTGACGATTTCAAATAGACAAGGTTCAATACATTTAATCTTAGAAGCACCCCCTAAAGGGTGCTTTTTTAGTGGCTACAGACATTTATCCTGCAAAAAACGGAACTTTTCACCCTAGCAACAAAAGCCCCATTCCCGTGTTGCAATCTTCGCAATTTATTTTACAATTTGGTTAAAAAAATTTGATAAAAATCACAATAATGAGTGTATTTTCTATTAGGGTAACATCTTCAGGGAGTTGTGGATGCGGTGTAAAAATATTGTCTTCAGTTTCATTTTATTACTCTTATGTGCAGTCATTCCTTCAATGGCCGCTGATTACAATATTCTTGTTAAAAACGAAACGACACAGAACAGTGGAGCAAAGCTCTACGTCGTCATGCAATACAAAGATGGCGCGCGCAACAGGACTTCGGACTGTACCCAGCTCAGAAGCTACAGCGAAGACATGTTCTACGTCGGCGTCAACGGCGTCGGTGCCACCAACACCCCAAAACTCACCTTTTACACCAGCCGCTTTTGCAGAGCCACAGAAGCAATTGGCAGCATTTCGATTTTTGAAGGCCAGCAAGCTGTCGGCAGTGACTTAATCATTACCATTAACGACCTGACCGTCACGCAGGCGAACAGCCCCGATCCCATTACCCCGCCAGAAACAGGCACTCCTACAGCCGCAAAGAAAAAGGTCATCCGCTTCTTCGCTCCCTGGACAAACACCTCCGCCATTCTCCATATCGCTGGAGGCGACTCCGTCAAGATGACGACCGTCAAGAATTACTGCGGATGGTTCGAAGCTAAAATTACACCGCCTAGCGGTTCACTGCAGGTCTACTTCAAGCAGACCATCGGGCATGAATACGTCACCGACAAACATTACTCCTCCAAGACAGCCCCTATAGCACAGGCCGTTCTCCTGACGCTCGACGAAGCCGCCCAGAAAGACACCATCTGGGTCAAGGCAGGCAAGGAAATCGGCACAGCAACTACCATTTACGACAAGTACCCGGGCATCCTCGGCGATTGCCCCACCAAGACGCTCCCGGTGATGATGTTTGACTGGCTCCACGGCACCAAGGGTGACGGCGCCGAAGCCGGCAAAAACGGCGACCCCGCCAACGGCGTAAGCGCCGACTTCGGTTCCGGCGGATGCGGCGGAAGCAATGCCAGAGACGATAAGAACAGAGGCTACATGAAAGGCATGGTCGAGGAACAGCTCGGCGCCAACGGAGTCCCTGTACCGGCAGCCAACTTCCCCGAAAACTGCAAAATCACGACTCATCTCGACAAGTGGTTCTTGCCCGAAGTGGTCGCCCAGCAAGACGGCAAGCAGTAC
This sequence comes from Fibrobacter sp. UWB3, assembly GCF_002210405.1. Taxonomy (NCBI): domain Bacteria; kingdom Pseudomonadati; phylum Fibrobacterota; class Fibrobacteria; order Fibrobacterales; family Fibrobacteraceae; genus Fibrobacter; species Fibrobacter sp. UWB3. The sequence goes on along the minus strand of NZ_MWQJ01000004.1, from coordinate 92,295 downwards.
ACCAACGCCACCTGCCGCTCAATCGAATTGCAACTCCAGGATGACGGCCTCTGGCTTGGCCAGAAAGACGGTAACAGCCCCGAAGGTGGCCTCTTCTTGCTCGATGACTTCCAGTACCTCGATGCCGAAGGTAAAGTCCCGAACCCCTACTTCGACAATATCACTGGCCACAACAAGAAACACAATTACGGTTTCGCCATGAAGATCCAGGCAACGTTTGAATACGTTCCTGGGCAATACTTCGAATTCCTCGGTGACGATGACGTCTGGGTATTTATCAACAACCGCCTCGTTGTTGATATCGGTGGCCAGCATTCGCAGGTTTCAGGCGCAGTCGATCTCGATACGCTAAAGCTCGTCGAAGGTCAAAACTACCCGTTCCACATTTTCTACGCCGAACGCCACACGTCTTCTTCGAACTTCATGATGAGAACCTCCATCGACTTGAAGACCGAAGCTAGCCTTTTCTACAAGAACCTCTCTACAGCAACCATTCTCGACTACCAAATTTACCAGATCATCCGTGAACAGGCACTTTCCTGCGACTTCTCCGGCACGACCATCAAGGACACTGTAGAAGCCCCCTCGAACTTCACGTTGATCGGTAGCGGCGCTTATTCCGAAGGCGTTGCCCTGGATAGCGTAGGCGTCTGGTACGGCGGCATAACCATCAAGCCGGGCTTTACAGGTTTCACCATCGATACGGCCCTCATCAAGAGGGAACGCGCTCTCCCGCCGGGAACATACCAGTTGCGTTTCTCCTTGCAGAAGGACGAAACTCAGTACGAAGAAATCACCTTCGTCATCGACAAGTATGCATCGCCTCCCATCAATTACGCTAGAAGCGACTGGACTCTCCTCGGCGACAAGGTGGACGGCACTACGGAACCTATCGGCCAATGGGTGAACACCCGCTACCCCGTAAACATCGTGTTCGCCGACGGATCGGCATTTGACGATATCGTGTATATCAAGACGAACAACGAGACAGTATTTATCCCTTGCGATGAAAACGGCAACAAGATTACCGCTATCACGTTGAAGAACGGCAAGGCGACATTCTACGTCAAGGCAATCGCCCCCAAGGACGGCTTAATACTCCTTGTCAGCAGCGCCGACGAAACGAAGCAAGCCATCTGGGAAAACATTTCGTTCCAGGAACCGCCGGTCCCGCAAATCACGTTTGCCTGCATCTTCGACAGAAATGGAGACGGCCGCGGCGACAGCGTTTACGCCAAGCTCTCCAAGCCGTATGGCACGCTGAACGCAAGCATGGTCCGCATGGATTCCGTGCAGCTGGAATTTGGCGAAAAGTTCCAGACGATTGTAGGCAACATTACGCCTAACGACATCGACAGCTCCATTGCGATTGTCTCTTCTGAAGGCGGGTTTGGCACGGTTCCGTTTACCGGTGGCACAGACAAGGTCTATAGCGGAAAGATTACGCCGTACTGGCTGTACACAGAAGGACTTGGCAAGTCAACGCCCATCAGCCTCACAAGCGATGTGCTCGATTCCATCGGCCCTGTGATTACATCTGCCGACATCTCTTACAGTGACGACGGTTCGACAGTTCTCCTGCTCACATTCAGTGAAGGTCTGGACTGCGAAAACGATGCCGACGCCAGCGTATTCAGGTACTTCTTCAGACAATCTGGCACAGAAAGATTCGATATCGTTCCGGATATTTATGCCAAGCTTTCGAAGGCCAAATGGAGACTCATCTTTAGAAGCACGAACAATGACAAGGCCAACATCCCTGTCATGGGCGACTCCATCAAGATGATTCCGGGCATCCACATGGACCTGCTCCACAGAAGCACTCCTGAAGAAAACCCGTATGTCCGCATCGCTGGCGAACAGAACGTGGTCATCACGAGCGCACCGGTCGTAACGATTGGCGAATCTGATTCTTCGAGAACGATTATCAGAAGCTCGAGCCCGACCGTTCCAAAGATTGTCCAGGACGAAAGACCGCTTACCGCAAAGGAAGTCGCGACATCTTACGGCACGCAGGGCCACTACCTCGGAGAATTGAGCCTTTCGAGCCTTGTTAAGGATGAAGTCACGAACCTCACCTCGGCCATCAAGAGCGTCAACAACAAGAACATTGAAAAGAACGGCAAAACGCTCGAAATGATTTTGACCGAAGTCCAGACAGGCGCCATCAGCATCGACAACGCCAACAAGAAATACAAGCTTGGTGACGAAATCGTAAGCGCCTACAAGAGCGGAGTCATCAAGGCGACCGATGTTACCGGCATCGCAAATGGCAACGCGTCCATCATCGAAAAGGTTTCGAGGGAATATGCCAAGAGGACAACGCTCGAATACAAGACTCAATACTTCACAAGCCTTGGCGTGTTCGTGAACAGCACTTCGAACAAGATCAGTTGTGTTGACAGCCTGTTCAATGGCAACTGCCTTGACGACGACAATGATGGCAAGATATTCCTCGCCTGGAACATGAAGTCGAAAAACGGACGACTGGTCGGTACTGGAGTTTACATCGCTAGACTTACGTACAAGATTCAAATCGGCCGAAAGACCGTCGCTGACCGCACGCAAGACTTCATCTGGGGTGTGCGTCACGGAAAGACCAAGGGCTTTACCATCGACTTGAATGAATAAAGTTTCGTTCTCTCTAAAAGGCGCCTGCAACGCAGGCGTCTTTTTTTTGTGTGGAATTTTAAGGATAAGTGCTAAAAGGGAGATTCCCGCTTTCGCGGGAATGACAAAGAGTAAAGCCGGGATGACAATGCAAAAAGTCCCAGCGGAGCTGGGACTTTTTGCGTTTAACGCGGGAATGTCTGCGCGAGAATCGCGGATGACAACTTATGCGAAGTTGTACAGGTCCGTGATGTCTTCGTTATTCTTGTCGTACATCCAGAACTGGTTGATGTGGGCATATTCATCTTCCACAAGGGAAATCTTGATGTTATGCTTGTATTCCAGATAGTTGAACATACGGTTCAAGTCCTTGCAAAGCACATCGATGACCGGAGCGCTCACGACGAGGGTGACTTCGCGGAGACGGCCCTTGGTATGGGCGCGGGCGAGCCAGCGGTCGATCATGCCGAGCGTCGATTCGAGCGTTGCAATGCGGCCACTGCCGTTGCAAACCGGGCAGCATTCGGTCTTTTCGGTCATCAGGTTCACGCGGACGCGCTTACGGGTGACTTCCATGAGGCCGAACTGGCTGATCGGGGCCGGGCTAATCGGGGCCTTGTCGCGGCGGATTGCCTTGCGGAATTCCTGATAGACGGCTTCGCGGTCTTCATCGGTTTCCATATCGATGAAGTCGATGATGATGAGGCCGCCCACATCGCGGAGACGCAGCTGCTTTGCGATTTCGTGGCAAGCATCGAGGTTTGTCTCGAGAATGATCTTGCCCTGGTCCTTGCCATGAACCTTCGGACCGGTGTTCACGTCGATAGAGACGAGAGCTTCGGTCTGTTCGATAACGAGGTTGCCACCGCGCGGAAGCGGGACCTGACGCTGCAAGGAGCGAGCGTAGTCGTTTTCAATCTTGAAGTATTCGAACAAGCTTTCGCTAGAGCTCCAGAGCTTGACCTTGTCGAGCTTATCCGGAGAGAGAACCTTCAGGTAATCGCGGAGAGCAAAGTACTCGTCGCGGTTGTCGATATACACGTAGTCCGTGTTGTCGCCGAAGTATTCGCGAACCGTCTGTTCGATGGAATCGGATTCTTCGTAGATGCAGGTCTCGGGCGGCATGGTTTCGAAGTTGTACTTCGTCTGTTCCCACTTGCTTTCGAGTTCGCGCATCTGCTTGTTGATTTCGAATTCGGATTCGTTGAGGCCGTTGGTGCGGACGATGTAGCCCACGTCGCGACCCTTGAGGCGGCGCACGACCTTCTTGAACTCGCGGCGCTTGACCGGATCGCGTTCACGCTTGGAGACGCCGACGAAATTTGTACCCGGCATGCAGACCAGGAAGCGGCCAGCAAAGCTCAAGTGTGTCGTCAAACGAGCACCCTTGGTGCTAATCGGTTCCTTGACCACCTGCACCATGATTTCTTGGCCTTCCTGAAGAATTTCGTCGATCGAAATTTCCTTAGAGGCATCGCCTTCATCATCATCGTCACCATATTCGCGGCGCAACAGTTCGTTGCGGTCCATGGCGTCTTCCTGATGCAAAAAGCCAGCCTTCTCAAGACCAATGTCAATGAATGCCGCCTTGAGTGCGGGGAGCACCTTCTGAACGACACCCTTATAAATATTGCCCAGAACTCGATTAGAGGAAACACCTTCAACAACCAATTCCGCAAGTTCGCCATCTTCCATGATCGCGATGCGCTTTTCGTACGGTGTTTTGCTAATCAAGATTCCGCGCTTACACTTATTTGCCATTAAAACTCCTAAAGGGTAAAGCAAAACTTGATAGAAATCCCCAAGACCAGTCCAAAAGTATGGACCGCATCCGAGCTCCCGATGTTTCTTGACGGAAAGTACCGCCCGCCTGCAAAGCAGAGCCTGGGGACCTAAAATATAATAAGTAGGAAGACTTGAGACGAGAGACGAGAGACGAGAGAAGGGAAAATGTAGGGAGAATTAGGAAGTAGGACAAATGCGTAGGTCGAGTATGCTCCAAGGCGAATGTTGCAGGGCCGCTTGCGGACCTATAACTGAGCCGTTTTGCATGACGCAAAGCGTCAAAGTCGCGACAAAACTTGTTTTGGCATGACCGAGACCAGCATTTAACGCCGTTGGCGTTCGTGGCTGCGGTTATGCCATATCTGAATACAAGTATTCAGTTGCGTCATAACCTTGCACACTATTGGTACTTGAGCGAAGCGAAAGTACAAAAGTGGATGAAAGTCACTGGATTCTTCGTTTCACTCAGAATGACGAACAACGCGAGAGAAAAGTGGTGATGCCGGAACAGAGTCCAGCATGACAATCAACCAATAACTAATGACTAACGACCAACAACCAATTACTAACGGCTATTTTGTAATAAAGTAATCTTCCGGGTTGACAGGCGTTCCGTTCACGCGGATTTCGTAATGCAGGCCGAGACTCGACTGAAGCCCGCTCTTGCCAATGAGAGCAATCGGGTCGCCACGGCGAACTTTAGCGCCTTGCTTCACAAGCGTTTCACCGAGATGCGCATAGAATGTCTTCACATGTTCCATGTGCTCAATCTTCATCGAAAGCCCAAAGCCACGATGCTTGCGAACCTCGACAACAGTACCGGCACCCGGCGCGTAGACCGTATCGCCTTCAGCAGCCAAAAAGTCCACACCTCTGTGCGGGAGTTCCTGATCCGTGAACGCATCGAAAACCATTTCAAAACGAGCCTTGATATCGTGATGATTCTTGAGCGGATGCAACACCGGGACATGCGCGGCAAGCGCAGAATCAGCCTCAAGCTTGTTCAGCGTCTTGCGGAATGTAGACCTCATTGCATGCAAATTCTTTTTCGGAGACTCGTCTTCAGGAACATTTTCAAGCGTGAAACCAAGGCCACCCAATTTGAGTGTACTATCGCGGACAACACGTGTTTCTTCAACCTTCAAAATCGTCGTATCGACCACGGTACGGATTTTCTTGATTTCGTCCTTGATGACCGAATTCTGGTGATAGACATCCATCAGGTTGCCGTTAGACAAATTCTCCACAATTTGCACTGGCGAGAACATAATGAATCCAAGGATCGCACAGATAGTTAAGACAAAGTAAATAATTGCTTTTCTAACCGAGAAAGTAACAGTTTTCCCACGCGAATCCTTGTTCGGATAAATGTGGACCTCAAGCTTTTTCACTAGAACCTTCGGATTTGTTCAATTTTTGCTCGAGTTCTGCAACCTGCTTTTGGATTTCGAAAATGGCACCTACCGTTTCGACAGCGGACGGGTCGTCCTTGATTTCGTCCAGACGGCCTTCACGGATAGCCTCGTAAACCTTTTGCCCGAGCAATTGGAACTTGGTTTTGAGCTTGGACTGCACCATGGACAGCTCCACGCGCGAAAGCACGTTGGATGCACAGCCTTTAGCCGTAATTTTCAGCTTATTTAGAGTATTTTCGTTCATAATTTCATCCGACTAGCCTTTAAAATAGTAGATTTTTCGATATAAAACAACGGAGATTTTTCTATGAGTCGCAGCGATCGCAGAAGAGCAAAGCAAAACGTCAAAAAATTCGTTCCAAAGAAGTCAAACGCGCTGGATAAACGAGTCATCGTACTCCTCGCCATCATTGTCGTTGTGTTTTTCGTAGGAACAATGATCATCCAGAGAGGCTAATTAATGAAGTTCACTATCCAGAAGAATGTTTTGCAGGATGCACTGCAAGCGGCAATTAGCGCCGTTCCGAACAAGTCCACCATCCAGATCCTCAACAACTTTTCGCTCCGCCTCGAAGGCAACTTCCTCGAAGTGAGCGCTACAGACCTCGACCTCGGTATCAGGGTCAAGGTGGAAGTGCAGGGCGAACGTGATGGCGCAGTCGTCATCAACGCACGCAAGCTGTTCGATCAAGTGAAGAGCCTCGTGGACCCGAGCATCACGAACATCACTTTTGACGCACAGGATTACCTGGTGAAGATCCAGTGGAGCGAACGCGGTAAGGCAAGCATCATCGGCTTTGACGCGAACGACTTCCCGCCGTTCCCGGAAATTGAAAATGGCGAAACATTGAACATCGCCGCAAGCGAACTTGCATTCCTCGCCGAAAAGACATTGTTTGCAACATCTACCGACTCCACACGCTTGAGCTTGAACGGCGTGTTCCTCGAAGCAAAGGACGGCAAGATTTCCATGGTCGCAACAGACGGTCACCGTTTGGGCCGCGCCGCCATCGACCAGGAAGGCGCAGAACTTTCGAACGGCGTCATCATCCCGCACAAGGCTTTGCAGCACATCCTGCACATGGCTAAGGGCGATTCCACGGTTGAAGTCCGCACGTCTGCAACGCACATCCTCTTCAACACGGGTTCCATCCAGGTCATCTCGAAGCTCTACGAAGGACCGTATCCGAGCTACCGCTCTGTGATCCCGCAGCAGTTCGAACGTACCGCACAGGCCAACACCACGGAATTCCAGAACAAGATCCGCAGCGTGATTTCTATGGCCAACGCTCGCACCCGCAAGATCCGCTTGCAGTTCGACGGTAACATCCTCGAACTCAGCGCAACGGACCCGGATGTCGGCGGCGATTCTCGCGAAGCACTCGCTATCACGCACAACGGCGAAGGCAGCTTCTGCATTGGCTTTAACGGCCAGTTCCTCGCAGAAATCCTCGGCATGTGCAAGAGCGAAGAAGTCATCATGAAGATGAACAATCCGCTTGGCGCTTGCATCATCGAGCCGGTTGGCGAGAACATGAACTTCTCGTTCTTGTTGATGCCGACGCACCTCACCGACAACTAATCGTAGTTCGGAAAGATTTAAGGGCTCTCGCGAGAGAGCCTTTTTTAGTGGAATGTATCTGCAAATGGAAGTGCGCCAAGTTTAATCGGAATTGCCGAGAGAATTAATCGGGACTGCCGCGCGCAAAGAAAAACGCGCGCGTTTTGGATAAAGTAATTATGTCGAGTCAAATACGCAAGAGAGTCAATAAGAAAATCACGAAAGCTATTCACGACTTCAATTTGATTGAAGACGGAGACCGCGTGCTCATTGCCACAAGCGGTGGCAAGGATTCAAGCGTGTTGTTGATGGAGCTCGCCGCGCGACTCGGCAAATTCGGGCCAAAATGCGAACTTGCCGCCATCCACATCCAAAGCGATTTTGCAGACAAGGCCCCCCGCGAATTTTTGCAACGAATGGCAGAAGAATACCCGCAAGTGCCATTTTACTTTAAGGATGTCGCCGTAGAAGCGCGCCTCAAGGAAGGTCGCAAGCTCAATTGCTACTGGTGCAGCACGCAGCGCCGCACGGAACTCATCAAGTTCGCAAGCGAAAACAACTTCAACAAGATTGCACTCGGCCACCACATGGACGACATCGTCGAAACGCTTTTGATGAACATGCTATACAAGGGCGAGTTCAGCGGCATGCCGCCCATGGTGCCATACGAAAAGTACCCGTGTAGCATTATCCGCCCGCTCTGCTACTGCGAAGAAAGCGAAATCATCGCCTACGCCGAAGACGCAGACATTCGCAAGTTCACCTGCACCTGCGAATTCTCGAAAGCAAGCCACCGCAAGACCATCCGCGAAGAAATCAAGAGCTTGACGAAAGGAAGCTCCACGCTAAAAGCTAATTTATTCGAAAGCATGCGAAATATTAGAATGGATTATTTATTGTAAGACCGCTTTATTGCAAGATTTCCCAACGTCCATTCTTTCGAGAACCAATGCGGGCAATGTACGATTTTTCCCGTAAAGCCTTCAAAGTTCTATTAATCGTTGGTTCGGAATAACCCGTTTCATGCATAAGCAAGGGAACCGTAATAGACGGATTCCGTTTTATTTCTGCGTAAATCAGCGATTCTGTTTCCGTAAGATTTATCCTATCGTTTAACCTATCATTTATCCTATCATTTATCCTATCATTTATCCTATCACCCAACTTATCACCCAACCGCTGTTGACCTTCAAAATAGAACGAAGTCCGCATGAAATGATCCGTAAACGAAAAAGCTTTTTCGTCATAGGAGCGCAGAATACGCCGCATACCGCTCCCAAGCTGTTCGACCATATCTAAATCATGGAAAATACGCATAAGTTCGCGATTGCGCGGCATCGAGCAACAGTTGAAGAAATCTTCTTTCGAAAGGCCTTCCACTAACCCACCGTAGTTCGTTATTTCCATCCTGTCAGAAAAAATCTCAAACAGGGGCGGAACCTCTTTTGTGTAATCATTATGAACGACTGCATTGATTACAGCCTCACGCAAGGCAACCGGATCAACCAAAGGCTTTTCGATACGCTCCATAGGAGTGATTTTTGCATGAGTAATGTTCGCCACTTTCAATCGCGTGAGCACCGATTTTACAGCCTTGATAATACTACAATAGCCAAACTCTTCATTTTCAATAAGGTCGTACTTGTCCGCGCCTTTGTACCGCGCCACCTTTATCGACACACCGTTTTCATCAGCAAGGAGATAAGCGTTGTAATTGTATCTCCCATCGGGAGTAAGCAATTCTAGAGTCTTGGCAAATTGACTATTCAAGGGCTTTTTACTTTCTTCGTAGTAAATTTTCAACTGGCTAAATGTCAAATCCTGCCGCGGGGCCGGAATTCTAGCAAGAGAAATCTTTGCGCGAGAGGCGAAAGTCTCTAGAATCATCTTTTCGCTCATTCCATGGACTGAACTCCCCACACGCATAAAGCAACCTTCGGACGTCATACCAGCTTTTTTCAGGTAATACGGCTTTTCGGGACCACCAGAAATCGCCACATGAACAATACCCTTGTCGTCTTTTTCCTCCGTCACGACTTCAAAGAGCCCAATAGCATTCGGCTTGATATTGTTCAAAATTCTATCAGCCACTTGACGCTGCACATGGTCTATATCCTTTACGCCATATACAGAGCCATCGTCATTGACTCCAATATAGATGTGTCCACCTGTAGAATTCAAAAAAGCGATTACAGAACGCTCAAAGGTTTCGGACAATTCGCGCTTGTATTCAACAAGATGATTTTCTTTGTTCATTACGCCTCCATTGGGCTGTTGAGGCGTCCCCTTATTCCAGAAACCCAGAATAAAAAAAGACGCGATTCTCCATTTGACAGAGAATCACGTGCTGCATTAATGTACCTAATATCGCCAGATGTGGCAAGGGGTGTGGGAAAATTTTACAAATAGGATTATTTTGTTGACACCAATGCGCGGATTTTACCGGACACAGCGCACAGAACGATAGTCCTCTTTCGCGAACGCATTCAAACTCGCAGCATCACTGCTGAACGACAAGAACAAATAATACGCATTCGATTCTGGATTTTCAGGATCTTCGGTCGCGCTCCAAAAATACGCGTAACCGCCAAAGCCATCGAACTTGCCACCCGTAATTGCACCATCATCTGCTTTCAAAACAGCGCTGCGATATCCCGCCGGGAGCGCGTTGAATCCGAATTCATCGGAGCCGTTACCTTTTTTTGAACCAACCATCCTTTGCCTTTAAAGCCGCGCCAACTTTATTCGGGACCACGCCGGAATTGCCAGCACGAGACGTCGCGGCATCCCCAGAAGTTGCGAGATTCACCGCAGAAATGAGTGCCGCAAAGTCCGCCTTCGTTGGGAGGCGCCATCCCTCAGGGCAAATCGTTTTCGCCTCCGCCCATGTATAGAGCCGCCCCAACCGTTTGCAATTGCGAGTATCACCATCTGGGCAAGCACTTGTTTCCGTTTCGTAATTCAGATTTTCCGCCATCCACGTGAGATCGCCAATCTTCACAACATCATAACTCTGCCCGTCACGCGAATCCGTGAAGGACTCGGAACAAGCCAAGAGGAGGAAGAAAAGAGAGGTGATAAAGAAAGAGGAATGAAATGGGATGCGCATAGGGAGAATTTAAAAAATTTAGTTCCTAAACTTTTCAAACTCTTCTTATCACACCTTTGGCATTGCTTGGTAAATTTTCCCATTTAAAAGTTTTCCATTTTCCTTCTTGGAACGGCGAACACCATCAACGCCCCATGCACCCCACTGTTTAAAGAAGAACGCAACATTCTGTTCCGAAGCTTGTTTCTGGATATTTTCAACCCATGCTTTTTGCATCAGCCTTGCCTTAGGGCCGCTTTCGCCTCCAACAATAACCCAATGGATTCCATCAAGGTTTATTTCACCAAGGTCACTCAACAAGGGCTCGCAAGAAAGAAAGCGAACTTTGGCATTTATTTTACGCAATACTGCTATACGACTTTTACGAACAGCATTTTCAACAGTTACTCCAATCCAAGCATTATCCGGCACACTTCGAGTTTTAAAAAACTCTTCCATTCGTTCCGCTCTTTTCGTGAGAATTTGGAAACGGTGGTTCGTGGCCTTCTTGATTGTTTTGAAAACCTTATCAATAAAAGTAAAAGGGACTTTTTCATTGAACAAGTCGCTCATGGAGCATACAAAGATATTGCTGGGATAACGCCAATGAAGAGGTTCATCTAAGGATTCTTCGTGTACTGTAACATCAAAGCCGTTTTTGTACTTATCAAGCCCCATATTCTGCAAACGCAAAGACATGGTAGCCGCATAACAATTTGCACAACCTTCAGATAAACGGTCACACCCTGTAACCGGATTCCATGTCTGATCAGTCCATTCAATCTTCGTAGTCTTCATCTAGATAGCCTTGACATATATTCTTTCCATTTTATCATCATCAAGATAAAATGCATTCTGTCTAATTTTTTTAGATTCATCGTATGCACAAACTTGAATTTTCCCTTGTTCGGCAAATTTTCTCAATGCCGCATTACCATGCTTAGGCATGGAACCATGTTCAAAGCAAAAATCTCGAATCTGTATATTTGTTTTTGAACCTGTTTTTAAGTAGGATATCAATTTATCTTCTAGACGATCCCTAAAGAATGATTCAAGAAATGATTCTTGCCCTTGGTTTCTCTTATCATATCCAGTTCCTTCTTCCTTGTCTATTTCCCATTTCGCTTCAACAAATTTTTCCAACCCTTTACGGTTACTAGAAAAATAAATCAAACAATTATGTCCCTTACCAGCATTATCTTGGATAATGAAACTATCTACAAAAACCTTCAATTTGTTTCGAAGGGTATCTAAAATATTTCTAAGAAAGGCTACATCGCTTTTTATTGTATATAGTTCCGGTACAGAGATGAATTCTTCTAAAAAAGTCTTTACGGCATTGGTCTCACCTTCATTACTTTTAAATCGGTAAATATGAGATAAGGGTAAAAAAAGCAAAAGTTCCGTATCCCCATCACTTAAAATTTTCTTTATATCATTAAGATGTATACTCTTATAACCAAAAGGGTCTATAAAGAAAAACCTTTTGAAATAATTATGCGTTTTATGATTTTCAATTATTAGAGGAAGAAAATCGGAATAATCCTGATTCTGAACATTTATCTTTACCCAACTTGTCTTTTGAATTTTGTGTTCTGCAACTAAAGCATTCAATTTTTTGAAGTTTTCGGGGTTCATCTCATTAAAGCAAATCTTCACACGCAATCCATCCAAGAATGTTTGCGAAAGATAGTCCATCAATATCTTTGGACTACCAGGATTTCCATTTTCATCTTCGCCAGGGCCAGCAAACAAATCAGCTATATAAATTCGATCTTTTTTATTCCAGGGCAGTTTATACGCTTTACTTAATACCTTGAGATATCTTTTGATATACGCTTTATATATACTAAGCTTGGCTTTGGTCGAATCATTGAAACCTTCAAAAAATTCTGGCATACTCTATCCCTTCCACACGTGTTCGCGGTGGTATTTCAGATATGGCAAGTGATGGGCGTCTATCCAGCGAAGACGCATATCGGGATAAATGCCTACCCTTTTCAGATTAGATTCATTCAGCTGAGACGATAGCATAATGCAGCCGTTATCGTCAAAGGTGATTAGCCCCTTGTCAAAGAGTGCGTCCAGATTGGCACTCAATAAGAATCCGTTATACACATCGAGGCGTTCTTCAGCAGAGGTACATTCATTCCATGGCCTTGCATGGCTAGCACGAAGGATTTCTGGAATAATGCTGTTAGTGACGGCACACGCACCTTTCCAGTAGTTCATTAGGGCTTCGCGATATACATCTTGGCCGACACGCTGTTTGACGGTTTCCTCGGTTTCGGTTGCAGGTAGGCCTCCAGCGACAATTTGTCGCCAACGCGTATTATATATTTCAATTGGTGTCGGCGGCAATGCAATGAACAGCTCTTGCATGCGGTGCAGTACACGGCGAAGCGACTCATACTCACGTTCTTGCACTATGATTTTTTGAGATCCAACAACATCGAAAGCACCTCCGACATGGAGTTCCGATTCATTGAACGGAGCTGTAAAGGTCACATCCATTTCGTGGTCGCAACACTTGATAGTGGCACGCTCGTTATGCGAGGCGCTACCAAGAGTGACGGAATCCAAGCCATCGGATTCCACGATGCTCCAGCCCGAATCGTCACCAGCCTTTTTAATCAGTTCCCGTTCAGTGAAGGTCATAGTATTGTTAATAGGTTCCCGCGTTTTCGATAGCCTCTTCAATTAAATCGGACAAGTTGTCTTCAATATCTCGATACACACCAACACTTGTAACACACCTAGAATTAAATGTGCGCACATATTGAGACAAAGGTTCTCCATCATCAGTATAATTAAAATCCAATGGATTCAAACCTTTTTCGGATTGATTGCCGTCAGAATCTTTCAATTTATGAACATAAACGCCAACAATACCCTTTTCTAATTCGTAGGCCTTTTGAATTTCATAATCCACCCAAGGACGCGTAAATGTTGTTTCACCAATAAGAACAATTAAACAAGAACGCATTTTTAACTGCGAATTAATCCATCGTTTAATGGTCAGTTCACTACCCTTTACTTTTTCCCAATCATTATCTGTGAATGTAGAGGATTGATCTACAATTCCCATATTGCGAACTTGGTTTGCTCGCCACGCATCAGCATCGTATTCAAAGCTAAAGAATACTTGTCTTTTTATTGGAGTCATCACTCTCACCTTTATACATCAAAGCATAACTCAACAATTACAAGGACAACAACAAACTACAAAACTAATTTTCGTTCCTATTTGAAAAACGCAAGTAACAAAGGCTATAACAAAAGGAATTCCATAAAGTGGCCATAATGTTTTAGCCAACGCAGTATCAATTCGAGAACCAACACGCTTCTTATACGGATTCGGATCTAAACTGTATTGATTATCAAAATTTCCCTTAGACCTAAGCAAAACGACTTCTTTGTACATTTCTCTATACGCCCTTTCCGTTTGCAAAAAGAATGCATCAAGATACCAAAAAGCCGTCACCCCCAACAAGATAATAACAGCAAGTAGCAACACGGATAATTTCCCGTTGAACAAAGCCAAAATACCTCCAATATATGTAATGGTCCAGCCCTTTATTAAAAAGGAGTTGCTCGCCATTCTCTTTATACAATCTTGAATCAGATCAAGTTCCTTATGAAACGCTGTCAATTGTTCTGCTTGAAGCATCTTTAAACCTCCACTGAAATGTTATAGTCTTCAATATTTTCCATAATATACGCTGCTGTATCGATATAGCTCTGCGGATCTTTCGCAAAATCAGCCCACTTTACAACTTTGATATACGAGGATTCACCGCTAAGAATAACAACGCCATTCAAGCATCGGGAGGCGTTTACACGCTTACGATTGAACATATTCTTCGCAACGATATCGAATGTCACATTATTATTGTATCTCGTACAGCTGCAATTATAATTGCACGAACTTTCATTCAAATAATACGAATATGAACCGCGCCTGTCAGGAAGGACTACTGCCAAGATGGCATTAGATTGACTAGTCCGTTCATCTCTAGTCACTCGACGAAGCGAATACGAAATTTCCCAGGGAATCCACTGCGACGAATCCCTTCTATGGGGTTCCTTCATATTCGGAGATATCAATAGAATTGTGGTCGAACTATCGAAAATACGGTCTTTTAACATTTCCCAGATTGTATTTTCATCGTAATTCGACAAATCTTCGCCATCACGCTCGGCCTTATTGACATCATCTGTCTGATTGAAATACCGCTGCAACAGGTCAACATAGTCACGAACAGTAGTATGTTCAAACATTTCGGGCAATGGGTCTTTAAGCGGACAAACGTCATCATCCGCGTACTTGTACGATATGAATATTTTCTTACCCATTTACGAAAGCCACTTTGATAACGGTATATAAGTAAATGTACCATTCTTTTTAAATCTCACGTACCACCCACGCTGCTTTGGAACATTCAAGTTCTTAAATCCGGAGTTCGATTCTATTTCCTCATGAAAAAAATTTTCAGGATTAAACACATCCTGCTCATTTATATTTCCACTTCCATCACCTTCACAATAGACGATAAACGGATATATTTCCATATACTCATTCCCTCTATAATTTTGGCGAGCAATCTGAGTGTCATGCCATGCAAGGAACGCCAGGTTATCAGGAAGCTTTTGTACATCGCCCATTCCAAGTTCCCAGTTGCACCATTTTGATGCTATTGCTCCATTAGATGCCAGGAATAAGAATCTATCACACGTCTTGATCTTTTTCTTTATCACCTGAGCTGTTTTTATAGAAGTTCTTAAAGGGAGAGATTTATCTTCGCTATCTATATAAACATATACATTATATCTATTTCTTAGAAAAGAAATTAGCCCCATCGTATATTGTAAATCACTATGACTATGGGAAAGAAAAACAAATAGTTTACATTTAGACGACTGATAGTATTGTTTGCCAAGATTTTCGAGTCCTTCCCAATCATCTTCATTCTTTAAATAGTGAGACTCTTCTTGAAAACGACGATACTCGTATTCAATATCCTTATCAATATATTCTTCAAACAGTCTTGGTTGAAATAAATCTTGCAACAAAATCATTTTCTAGTTCCTTGTTTTAATTCATCTTATCCCAGGCTTCGAGGACGAGGCGTTGGGTGCGGTATTCGCCGTAGGTTGAGAGTTCGGCGTCGCGGAGGACGCGGAAGGTTTCGCTGGGGTAATCGTCGCCCATGACGGTTTTGGGGTCGAGGATGTATTCGAGGTCGCGGCGGCTTAAGCCGTAGAGTTTTGCGAAGTAGGCGTCGAGTTCGGCGCGAAGCCCCGCTCTGTGCGAGTCTTCGAAGACGATGGGCGGAATAGAGGCCGGATCGAAGTCGGAGGCGGCAAGGGCATTGATGTCGGTGCCGGTTGGCAAATCCTTGTGCTGGGCAATTATGAGCTTGCGGAGGTCCACGCTAGCGTCGTTCCAGAGAGCACGAGCCCATTCGACGATATCGGTAGCGGTATAGGTCAGGGCGAATACACGCGGGACGATAAAGTTGATGGCAGTTTCAGTGAATGCGGCCGGAGGAAGAACAGGTAACTGTTTCGTCACAAACATTGTTGCGTATGACCCGCCTATTTTTGTACGTGATACAAAATCAAACGGCAAAGCATTGAAATTCGCTAACAAGCAAGACATCATAACAGCACCTTGACTGAACGATGACAATAATTGAGTATTATGTCCAACTCCGCAAAAAGGCATTACTGACGCAATCATCGTTCTTTCGTTCATGGCATTGGTTACGCCTCGCCATCCCATTAGATACTTTGGGCAATATTTTTCAGTAGCATTGAGCAGTTTCTGCACAATATCATCGCTTTTGGTGGCATCAAGATAAACTTTCTGCAAATCAGCATCCGTTTCCGTCATAGCAAAATGCAGGCAAAGTTCACGGAGCTTTTGTCCATCTTCTTTACGCAAAGCGGAGACTACAGAGGAATCTAGGGTGGTTGATCGCAGCACTGTTTCGGTATATGGCACCCAATATTCTGGTTGAACCACGAAACCCACATCAGCCTTTTGCACTAACGAAATATCAACTGTTTTCCCATTAACAAATGTTGCCCAACGATGATCCATCTGATGCATCATTTTAGGTTCATACAAAGGTAGCATCATTTTCCCATCAGCCCCTTCCCCTGAAACCTTTGCAAAGAGATCACTTGCCGATGTCATGTTATACATCTGTTGGAATTTGATATTCCACGGATTTCCGTTCTTATCATCAGATTCACGAATAAAAACGCCCGCCTTGCGATATATCTTCTTCGCAAGTTCGGCATCTTCCTGACTTCGGAACACGGGGCATGTGTGCGTATTCGGGTTAATCAAGTCAAAGTCATCCGCCGTCATCGAGAAATGGCGTCGTTTGTCTTCGAGTTCGGGTACATTCTTGAGGAAGAATGCAAAGTCGCCCGGCGTATTCCCGGCTGCAATCGTCAGCAAGCAGAACTTGAACATTCGATGCACATTGGGGAATATGCCTTCCTTATTTTCGAAATCATAAAGGCTATGAAGTTTTCCTTTGGAGGCTATTTCACCAAAGAACGCCTTAGTTGAATCATCTGTGGCAATTCCGGATGGACATACAAAACCAGTAGTTCCTCGTTCATTACGGAGACGATAATTTAATTCAGCAAATTTTGAATAAAGATTCACCTTTCCAAACGATGTCAACGGGAAACGGCCACTATTTCCATAATAGGTGTTCTCCGCTTCTAAAGCATGTTTTCTTATTTCATACAGCTCGTATATATGCGGCCGGTCTTTTTTCAGCTGATCTATTGCTATTTTTCGATCATTACCATTTAACATAGCAATTTCTGGCAAAAGGTTCGCGAAAAATTCAACTTCCTTTAACTGCGATACCTCCCACGGTGGGTTACCCACTACGCAATCGAAGCCGCCCTTAGCGAACACTTCCGGGAACTCCACCGGCCAATGGAAGAATGAGTATTCTTCGCTCAGTTTGGCAGCAAGTTCACGGACTCCTTGTTTGGTTTCTGCAAGGTCGTTCATTACGTCGTAAACATCTTCGCTGGTCGGAATCGTCAACGGATCCGTCTTTTTAGCGAAGAATGCCGCCGTATAGAGATCGCAAGCAGCACGATTCCTAATGTAGTCCGCATCATTTAGGAGTTTCTCATAAAGCGCACGTTTACGCTCTTCACTTGCCAAGTTGTCATTAGGCAATGCCTCTATATCGCGAGTAAGCTTAGCCAGCCTTTCATTAGATAGAGGTTTCGCCTTCTTAAGGAAACTCTGCTGCGACTTTTTACCCGACTGGGAGTCATTCGTCTTCTTAGTCGCCGTACATACGGCCTTGTCATCGCCAATTAATGCCGTGTACGCAGCCGCGGGGATTCCGTCATTCAGTACCTTGAGGTCAAATACGCCTACAAGCGAGTTTCCCTGCTTGATATGGTGATTCAGGAACTCCAACGGTTTGCCCGGTTCGTAACCTTCGAGCCAGAGCGCGGTGCGAGCCAGTTCCACGGCCATTTCATTCAGGTCCACGCCGTAAATGCAGTTGGTAATCACGTCGCGAAGCGCCTTGCGGTAGGTTTCGGCGGTCGCGCTTTCCCCCGTCTTTTCGAGACGCTTTTCGCTGAGGACTTCAGCCAAGCGGCGGCTACCGGCAAGCAAAAAATGCCCAGAACCGCTGCCAGCGTCAATCATACGGAAATCAAGGATGGCGCGTTCGTAGTCCGGTTCGCGTTTTTCCTTACGGGCAAGGTCTTCTTCGGCCTTGAGCTTCGCTTCGATGGCGGGTTCAAGAGCCGTCTTGACGAGGCTCTGCACAAGGCTTGCATCGGTATAGTAGCTACCACTGAGCTTACGGGCGTTACCCTTGGTCGATCCGTCTTCGATAATGCCGTCTTCGTCGCCCACGCCCACGAAACTGAACGTCTTGGCCTGTAAATCCACATGGGGCACTAGTTCCAACAGGCTCTCGTAAACGGAGCCGAACTCTTCGGTGCCCATGTTGCGATAATCGGTGAAGGTCTTCACGTCGTCGATATCGTTCCAACGAAGCTGACGGATGGCCTTCATCAAGTGTTCGTTATCGAGTTCGCACGCATCCAGTAGCGGACACTGGTCGGCCTTGAACAGACCTCCAAGCGGCATCAAGTCCAGATTGTCGTTACCTTCCTGGAATGCCTTATAGACCACCTTCACGCCGTGCCACAGGTCGGTATAGCGGTCGGTACGGATAGCCTTCTTGGCGCGTTCGGCCAAGCGGTGGACGCTGTAGCCGGTCCAGTAGAGCCGATGGGCGTTGCGGAATCTGGGTTCAAGTTCCGCGTCGGTGCCGGATTCGCTGGGATGAGCAAAAATCAGGCCACGTTCCTCGATAGTGCTAAGGAAGAGGAATCGGTAAACTTCACGGAGTAGCGCCTTGTAGAACACCTGAACGGTATAGGGAGCACCGTCCGGGCGCTTGCCTTCGGCAAGGGAGTTCAGAAGCACATTGTTGCCGGGGCCTTCAGTCTTGAGGAATCCGGCGCCAAGGTATAGGAGAGCATTCGTCACTCCGGTACGCAGACCTTCGCGCACGCGCGTCCCCTGCAAGATGCCTTCGGTACGCCACTGTTCCCATACGTTCACGCGGCTTGCCTGCATAAAGCACCAGAACGCCACGAAATCAGGGTAACGGTCTTCCTTGAGGATGGATTCGATATTGAACGAGAGGTAGCTAGGACGGACAAGGCTTTCGGAATCGCGGAGCAATCGGAGTTCACGCCCGTTGGTGACAATCGCCCATGTGCAAGGTTCACTTGCGTTCAGGAACATCTGGGCAAGCGCATAGCCGCTCTTTTTGCGGCTAGTCACGCCTTCGATGGTGAAACGGGCATCGGCCATGTCGAGCGAGAGGTCTGCTGGCACAATAACAAGCGGAACATTTGGCGTCACGTAGGTCGTCACCGGGTATTTCACGCCGCCGATTACGGCTGGCTGTTCCTCGGTAATACCGGTATAGTCGAGAGCGGTACCGAAAAGCTGGAAGACGAAATTCTTGAGACTGTCAAACGAGGCATTC
This sequence comes from Fibrobacter sp. UWB3, assembly GCF_002210405.1. NCBI lineage: Bacteria > Pseudomonadati > Fibrobacterota > Fibrobacteria > Fibrobacterales > Fibrobacteraceae > Fibrobacter > Fibrobacter sp. UWB3. The sequence goes on along the minus strand of NZ_MWQJ01000004.1, from coordinate 72,768 downwards.
TTTGACGCATATTCGGCGTAGAGCGCCTTCGCGATACTGAACGCACGGCTGGTTTGGTCACTGAACTTGATTCCCGGAGGCAAGTTGTAGTCCTTTTCGGACTGGGCCGAGCACTTGCGCTGGGCAATCTGGGCGATACTGTCACTTACAAAGAGGGAACCGACCAAGTCAATCGTCGAAAATTCAATCTGGTTCTTTTTCATCTGAGTATTTCCGGGTTCAGCAAAAATTCAATCAGGTTCACGTGAAGGATTCCGTCCGTATCGCGGAATGTCTCGGGGATGTCGTTCTGGACGATGATTTTCGAGAAGAAATCCTTGGCGAGTTTTAGCGAATCGAGTTCCGCCTTGATTTTTTCGTCGGTGTTCATCTGCCAAGCCGACTGGATGTAGATACGCTTGTCGCCGTGGTTTACCACAAAGTCGATTTCCTTTTGGACCCTTCCACCTTTATTCCTGTCAACAACGACACCCACATCTACCGAGTAGCCTCGCGAAACGAGTTCGTTATAGACAATGTTTTCCATCAAGTGACCGGAATCAATCTGACGGAAATTCAGTCGGGCATTGCGCAGCCCCACATCGGTAAAGTAATACTTGTTCGGGTAATCGAAGTAATGCTTGCCCTTGACATCGTAGCGCTTGGCCTCGCTTACGATAAAGGCATCCTTGCAATGTTCAATGTAATCGCTCACGGTGTTCACGCTCAATTTTTCGTTCTTGACGCTCTTGAGTGCATTCGTGATGTTGGTCGGGTTCGTAAGGGAACTTATCTGGGAACTGAGATTATCCAGTATGTTTCCAAGAATGTCGGAACGCGCCACATTGTTGCGTTCCACGATATCCTTGATATAGACTTCATCGAAAAGCGATGCGAGATACTGCTTTTGCTGCTCCGAGTTTTTCAGTTTCAGCAAATAAGGCATTCCACCGTAAAGCATATAGGCGTCGAAATCGTCGCGGACATGCCCGGCCCTGTACCCGTGAAATTCGGCAAAGCTCAGCGGATAAACGTGTATTTGCGATGCTCGACCACGAAATTCTGTCGCGATGTCCTTGGAAAGCATCTTCGAGTTGCTACCCGTGACATAGACATCCAGATTCTCATAGTCCTTGAGCTCGTTCAACAAATCGTAAACGGTGATTTCGTGCCCAGCATTGTCGGGATCCGGAACAGAATAGCAGAACTGGATTTCGTCGATAAACAGATAATACTTTTTACGGCGGTCCTTTATTTGCGATTCTACGTATTCGGCAAGGACTACCGGGTTCCTGAACTTCGCGAACTTGCGCTTGTCCAGTTCAAGCATAATGATGTTCTCTGCCCTGGAGCCATTTTTCAACAGGTAGTCGTAAAAAAGATGGAACAGGAGCGTCGATTTTCCACAACGCCTGATACCTGTAATGACCTTGATCTGGCCATCCCACATGTAATCGACAATCTTTTTTAGATACCGTTCGCGATCAATCATTAAAGCCTCCATCCAAGCGACGCCTTGACTGAAAAGTTACGCCAAAAATGGCAAAAGAATTCAGACATAATATAATAAAAAAGACTCGCCACAGGTCATTATAGGTCGCCTCCGGGCACAAGCACATAACATCCAATCAAGTCCGCCGGTAAGCACGGCTCCACGGTCACGGTACCGTAACGCTGGGCGCTGGCCGAACGAACTCGCAAATGGTCTTCGGAAAGCACGGCCCCGCGTCTCTGGGCAAGGTCCGCAAAAAGCTGGGTATTACCCCGATAAAAGTCAAGCGCACGAGCCACATTGTCGCGGATAACGGGTTCGCCAAGATTTCCGGTCGGACTCCCTTCGAGGAGCGCGTTTACGTCGCCGTTTTCGATGATTCGAGGCTCCCCTACCAAGTTGACGGCCACCGCCACGGCCTCTTCGGCCATCATCAGCTTCGGCACATTCTTGCCGGTATTGCGCAACTGGTAACGAACTCGGAGCAAGTAAATGGCGGTCAGTTCATTCACGGCCTCGGTCTCGTACGCGCCAGAACGGGCTGCGATGTCGTTCTTGCCAGAAAGAGCGCCTTCCAACAGATAGTTAGAGAGACTCTCCACGATGGGATTCGTACGGTGAATAAAGGCATAGCCTTGCGGCGGCGGATACGCAAACGATATCTTCAGAGGCTTTTTCAGGTCCTTCTTGGGGAAAGATGCTTGCAACTGGCTACGGATTTCGAGAGGTAATGTCTTGACATCGAGGGTAAAGGCATGCTCCGAAGCACGTTCCTTCGCCGCATTCAAGCGCGTCGTCGCCACCTCGAAGAACTTCTGCACGTCTTCGGAGTCGCCAAGGGCTTCCTTCGTCTTGTCCCATTCCGGCATGATTTCTTCGGGCTTGAGGGACTGCTGGCTGAAAATGGTGCGGTTACGGCGTTCCTTGTCGATGGCGCGTTGCCAGTTCCGTTCAACATTGTTCACGTCGGTAGCAAACTCTTCGCCAAAGTCAAGTTCTAGCTGACCATTCTTATCGGTCGCCACGTATTTCTTGAGCAGAGCAGCTTTCACAAGCGCCACGCGGATATTGCCATTGTCTTCAGGAACCGGAACAGAAATACCGAGGTCTTCCTTGATCTTTTCGGCCTTGCGGAGGATTACATTGAAAATAAGTCCGTCTACCGGATTGTCGGCACCGTAAAGCATGGTACACCAGACATCCTTGCACTGTTGGCCGAAACGGTCTACACGGCCTTCGCGCTGTTCATGGCGAGTCGGATTCCATGCCAAGTCATAGTGAACGACGGCGTTAAAGTAGTCCTGAAGGTTAATACCTTCGGATAGGCAGTCCGTCGCCACGAGAATCGGCGAATCGGATTCCGCCAATTCACGGACCTGTTCTTCGCGTTCCTCATTGGTGAGTTCACCGGTAACGCATGCCACGCTGCACTTGGGGAACTCAGCCTTGAGCTGGTCGGCTACATAGTGCGCCGTCGCAATATACTTGCAGAAAATGACCGGACGGTAACTGTCGCCCGACTTCTTTAGCATCTTGAGCATGTCGTCAAGATGTTTGGCAAGACACTTGAACTTCGGATCTTCAATCTTGCCACTCAGGGATTCGGCCTTCGCTATCAGGCGCTTGACCGCTTCGGAATCTTCCAGAACCGGACTTACAAACTGGTCGTTGGCTTCTGTATCGTCTTCGCCGTCGTAGGTTTCGGTGATGTAGCCTTCCAAGAGAGCCGCATTTTCGGCGGTTTCTTCGGCCAGCTTGGCGTTCTCTTCGATGCTGTTCAGTCGAGTCGTAAGGGCGCTCTTGGCGGCAAGCGGACTGGAGGATATGCAGCGCAACAAAGCGAGCGTCGCATACCACATCATACGTCCCTTGAAACCGTCGGTAATTTCGGCCCTGTTCGCGATATCTACGCAGTATTCGCGAACCTCGTTAAAGAAGTCGCCCCATTCACCGGTCAACTTGTAGGTGATTTCCTTGGTCTTACGGTCAGGGAAAGCAGCCTTGCCGGGATAGTTCATCACGTCAATTCGACGGCGCTGTACCAGATGACGGCCCAAATCTTCACGGAGCTTCGTCTTTTCACTGGATGAGTGGTCCACGGACAAGTCGTCGAGTTCGGCATAGTCCTTTTTCAATAGCGAAAGAAGGTTATTGAAGGCATGTTCGTCGCCGGAATGCGGCGTTGCCGTCAAGAGGATAATATGGCGTTCCTCGTTCGCAGCCAAGTCCTGCAACAGGGAGAATCGCAACTGTCGGCCACCGCCCACGCAACATGTATGGGCCTCATCGACCACCAGCATGGCGTCGTCGATATGTGTCTTGAACCAGTCGCGGTGAGTGTCGCTCTTGATATAGTCCAGCGAAATGACCGCCGCCGGATAATGCTCAAAGAACTGTTCCGTCTTGCTGACCTCTTTTTCGAGGCTTGCAATAGAACGCGCCGTGATACCGACGGCGTCGATATTGAAGTGTTCCTTGAGTTCCGTCACCCACTGGGTCACAAGATGAGGCGGACATAGAACGACAAACTTGGATATTTCACCGCGTTCGTAGAGTTCCTTTATGATAAGGCCGGCCTCGATTGTCTTACCGATACCTACGTCATCGGCAATCAGCAAACGGACCACGGGCATCTTTAATGCCATCAGAAGAGGTACCAGCTGGTAGCTTCGCGGCTCAAAAGCCAAGTGGCCGAAACTGCGGAACGGTCCGGCGGCATTCGTAAGCTTGAGCTTCAACGCATCGCGGAGCAGCTTGGCGGATTCAAAACGTCCGATATCGGTCGTATTCGGAGCCGGGAATACGGCACTTTCAAGTCTCGTATCCTCGATGGACGGCATGATAACCTGAGTTTCGTCATCGGTTCCCCCAAGCGGACGGAGCTTGATGCAATCCTTCAAGTCGCAGGGTTCCACGACCCATTCGCGTCCACGCACTTTGACAAGGGAGCCTAAGGGGTAAATAACAGTATCAGCCATCTTAAATCCTTCAATTCATCAAAAGTTAGAGTTCGTCAGTATCGCAACCGGGGAACTTATTCCTATTCTGCATTATGGCTTGTTCCCATTCTTCTGGGGTTTTGCCGATAACGATAAAGCGATATCCCTTTGCATCAAGATATTGACGCAAGGAATCCTCCGGCATTTCTGCCAAGAGTACCAGACGCGAAGCCTTCCACAAAGCCAAAACCGTATAGGCTCCATTATTGATAGCCTTATTATATGCATCCGGCTTTACGCAGAATATCGAATCCAGTATGTCATCGAGCGACTTCGCGTGTTCATCTTCGCGTACGGTCGCCTCTGCCTGAGTTTCGACCTTTTCAGCCGTGGCGTTAGCGAGTTCGACAAGAATCTTGAGCGCGTCTTCGTCATGACGGTCAATGATGCTGTGCTGGGGTTGGTTATAGTAGCTCAATAGGCATCTGTAGCACCCTGCCACGCAGCGTACTTCAAGCGGTTTTGTCTGTTCGAGATCGTTCAGTTCATCGACAGACTTTGGCGAAGGTCCTCGACTGGGATCTTCAGCCGCACTATTCCACGAGAAGTGCATAATCGAAAGCGCACGACGAGCAATTCGGCCAATCGCCTCGCCATTGCGCAACAGTTCTGTCAGAACACCGGCTCCGCCTTCGGAAGCCTCGTAGAAAAGCAGACTTGTGCATTCCTTCTCGTTAGGCATCTGCTTTACGGAAAGTTCGGACTGTTCAATCTGGAACTCCTCTTCGATGGCTCGCTGTAGCGCGGAGGCTACCGTCGCCATCGTCGTCTGGGAATAGGGAGCCGTATCAAGCAAGCCACGCTTGGGTTCGTAGACCAGAATGTTCTTCGTGTCTTCGACAAACGGCACAATACGTTGCGGCTGGACCTTGGAATTTTCCTTGTCGTCCTGATCCGGCGCATCCGTATCGCCGGGGTCAGTTTCCCAGCGTCCCGTCATCGGATTGATTTCGAATCCCTTCACGGACATGTTCTTGCGCTTGCGCCAACCGAGATTCAACATCCACAACTTGGCATTCGGACCATAAGTCAGTTCACCGACACAATCGCCGTCCAGCATCATCTTCGACTGGTTATAGCAAAGAATACCCTTGTCGCTGGCAAAGCGATAAACCGTCTGGAGGTCATACCCCTTGCGAAGGCGTTCTTCCTCGTTTGCCGAAATACGCGTACTCGGCTTTGTCTCGACGGTTTCAATCTTGTAGAGCGAATCTATCGTCGTTCCGGCGGTCAACGGCTGGCCACACTTTTCGCACCGTTCGGCGTTCACGCTCACGTGTCCGTAACCGCAACGGTCGCAAATCACCATTGTCTGGGTAGCGAGTTTGTCCGTTGCCGTCGCCTGGCCGTTACCGGAGTTCAGCTTTGCCTTAAACACCTTGTAGCGGCGACCTTCGTGGTAAATGATGCTCTGGGGACCAAATTCGGAAATGGCAAGGAATCGCGGACGGCTCACCATAGAACCGGCGTCATCCTTCTTACCGGCGAGATTTCCCCTGACCGACGGAATCCACGCCATCAGCGGAAGGCGCGGAAAATCATACCCCGGAAGGAAGCCCTGGCTTGCCAAGTAACGGTATGGGTAGAAATCGTTGTTCTTGTTGGCAGATTTACCAATCAAAACATTCAGCTGCTGGCTGGCATCGAAGTAGCGCCTCTTGGCTCGTTCACGTTCAATGGCTGTTATGCTGAGGCTCTGAACAATCTTATCGGAATCCGCCATCTGTTTCTTGATAGACCGCAACAGAGTGCGCCAGCTGTCAAAGGCGGCGTTAAAATCCTTGGCAACATCGTCAATGACCTTATCGACGTAGTCATCCTGAACCCAAGGCTGTTTCTGTTCGTCTTCGGACAGAGCTTTGCGAACATCGGCCAAGACGTTCTTGGCCTCCTTTTTCGCAGCCTGTTTTACGCCGTCGTCGTTAATTCGTTCTAACAGGTCTTTTCGAATGTCAAGGCGTAAGCCGGATTCCGGGTCCATCACGTTATCATAGATGCTCTGGCCCAGACCGTAATCGAGTTCCTGAAGCCAAACAGCGTGAATATGGCTCGTTATCAAGTCCTTGTTCGTAATGTCAAGCGTAGGAGCATTCACGATACCGGACACCATATCGGTTCGCTTCTCAAAGAACCACTGGTCGTGGGGACTCATAGAGGAGCTATAGGTAATCACCAGAGCCGGTTGACCGGATCGCCCCGCACGTCCACTACGCTGGGCATAGTTGCTCGCCGTGGGAGGCACGTTGCGCATATAGACTGTGTTCAGGCTCGATATATCGACGCCAAGCTCCATCGTAGGAGAACAGTAGAGAACCGGCAGGCGCTTCAGCTCAATTCCTGGATTTTCCTCTTTCCATTCCTCGATATCTTTTTTGGTAAATCTAAACTGACGTTCCAGTTTCTTGCGGTCTTGCGCATCCACCTGGGCCGTATGTTCGTGTGCGCTGTAATCAAAGACATAGCAGCTCTGATTGTCGATTGCAGACTGCACAAGGGCATCCTTGACGTTCCTATAGACAGCACCGAAGTATTCATTGGCGCGGATACCGGCATTAGAAACATCCGGATTTCGACCAGTATGCCATTCCATGGTATTGGCATGCAACTGCCAGCCATCGGGTGTACGGTGAACAATATCGGCGGAACGGGCTATTTCGAATGCGGCTACGACGACTTCGCGAATCAGGTCCGCACTCCCCTTCGCCTTGATCTTAGCTTCAGCCGGAGTTCCGGCCCATATACTGGAGTTCTTGATGGCCCTAGAAATCTGGGAGTTCTGAGCCAAGGACACCGTCGCATAGTCGCGTCTACCCGCGCCACGCGTTTGCTTTCGGCCAGAATCGTCAACATAGTTGAACCCATCGGGCTTCTCGTTATAGGCGAATCCCCACTTTTCAAGTAGGTCAAGATAGGACGATTCCAGAACCTTCTGCTGCTCGCTTCTGTTCAGATAGAATGAATCCACGCAGAGCTGAGCCTTCATTATCTGGAACAAGATATGATAGAACTCTAGCCTCTTGGCCTGAGTCAAGCAAGCCAGTTCATCACAGCCTGCAAAGCGGTTGTCATCACCACAAAGTTCACGCAAGCCCTTATACTCGATATGGAGCATACCCAACATTTCAAGCGGCGGATTGTTGTTGTACCAACCGGAAGCGAGATCCTTCATCAGACGATAACCGAGAATAAACTTAGCCTCGTTCTTGACATTTTCGAGTGCATTAGGCTGGTCTATCTTCGGGTTGACCATGTACTCCTTGAGCACATCCTTGTTACGCGAATCGAAGCCCAGAGCCGCGAATACGGCACCGGAAAGCTGTTCGTACGGCAATACGCCGCCATGCTGCTCCATCGCGCCAAGCAATGCGGCACGGAGCGTCACAGTGTAGACGAAATCGTTAAAGTGTCCGGCCTGTAACGCAGCATCCTGACGGTTGTCGGTAAAACCAAGCATCTTGCGGACATCGTTATCGCCAACATCCTTGCCATAGGGATTGTCACGGAACAGCTGGTTAAGTACGGCCAGCGTAAGTACCGTGGTCGCCGAAGAACGGCCTTCACCACTCAAGCCTATAAGTTTGTTGCGGTCAGAACTGAACTGTCTGTATTCGTGGCCGCAACATGGGCAGAAACGAACCTTGCCCGGAATGTACCAGAAGTCGGTATTATTCGGTTTCTTTTCAATATCGCGTGTGCCGTCGGCCCGTATATACATCGGAATCGGCTGGAACGGAGCATAGTTCTTGCGAACTACCGGAAATCCATGCTTGTCAAGTTCCCACCAGCTTTCTGGCAGATCATCGGTTGTCTGATACTTGAAGCCGGACTTTTTCGGAACGAGGAAACCATTGACATCGCTATTATCATCCGTCGGAACCTCGCCGATATCGCGCGGTTCGAACACCTTGCGTTCATCATTGAAACGGACCGGAAAGAACTCTTCGCCACATTCTCGACAGAAGTGGGCGTTGAATAATTTTACGCCATCACTACCAGGAGCATAGACCTGAGCATCCAGGGTTACACGGCGCTTACCCTCAGGTTCGAGGGTACACAGTACGCTGCCGGGGCCGCTGATGAACTGGTGCAGCTTGAAGGCGAACGGCTTTCGGCCATTAGGGTTGGTCAGGGCATGGGCCGCCATCAGGTAATCTTGCAAGGCTCCCAACGCGCTATCCAAAGATACGTCCGCATCTTTAGCAAGTTTTTTAGCCGCCATACGAAGCGTAATTGGCTTCGCTCTCTTGGCCTTGCCTACAGCCGGTTTGTCAATACCAAGCGTAAGTTCCACCCAGACCGACAACGGATCGTTCCTAAAATCATCCAAGGACGTAAACGGGGTTACACCCTTTGCGATACGTGCATTCAGAAGCGGTCTTACCTTATCCAGATTCAGGTGTTCATCCGTCGCTTGAGCCAAAGTCTCCGTAATCACATTAGAAGGCGGGATTTCGGCACCGAACAGTTTAGACGCCACCGATGCCACGGCTCGGTTCTGGTCATCCTCGGTTCCGGCATTATCCATAGTCGCCGATGTTCCGATGCAGATTAGGTTATCAGCCTTAGTTTCACGACGTAGGCGGCGTACCAGCAAGGCCACATCGGCCCCTTGCCGTCCACGGTATGTATGCAATTCGTCCAGTACGAGAAACTGCAAGCCATCGCAATGCTCCATCACGGCCTTATCGACCTCGGAACCACGAGTCAGAATCAGTTCCATCATCATATAGTTCGTAAGCAATATGTCTGGTGGATTGCTCGCTATGCGCTTTCGTTCGGCATCCAAATCTTGCCCAGTATAACGATCCACCGTGAATGCGCCGGTATTGCCAAGAAACTTGTTGATTTCCTCCATCTGGCTATTGGCCAAGGCGTTCATCGGATAGATGATGATGGCGCGTGTACGCGGAGTTTTATCAAGTTCCTTCGCACGCAAGATGGAGTCTACGATAGGAATGAAGAAGGAAAGACTTTTACCGGAACCTGTACCCGTCGTGACAACAAAGCTTTTGTGCTCCTTTGCGAGCGATATGGCTTGTGTCTGATGCTGATATAGGGACATCGGCTTACCACCCATACCCTCGTTATCCTTGCCTACCTTGAATATGTCGCGGCACTTCGGTGACAGAACACCTTCGTCACAAAGCTTGTCAATCGTGGCGCTAGTCTGGTAGTTCGGATTGATTTGAATCAGCGGATCCGGCCAATAGCGGCCATCAGCGTATTCGGCATCGACGACGCGCTTGATGTCATCCGCCGAAATCTTAGTGAAACTGCGTGAAAAGCGGCTATACTCGTCGATAACCGCATCGCGATAGCTGAATACATTCTGCGCCATATAATAGTTCGTTCCTTACACTTATAATATAAGAAAAGTGTTCATTATTAGTTATAACGGGTCGTGCACCAACGGCAACCCTAGCCAGAATGGGAATGTCCCCCCTACCGACAATGTTTCTTTAGCGCAGCAATATACGCCTCAGCATATCTTGATTTCGTGACGCCTTTGCGCATAACATAACCGACAGTCATTTTGTCGTGGACATCAAGGCGTTTTGCGATGATGTTCTTGCCGTTGAGTTTGTGGCTAATGACACCAGAGCAAATCGTGTAGCCGTCAAGGCCGATGAGCAAGTTAAAAAGTGTGGCACGGTCGCGGACTTTGATGTTTCGCGGACAGTCAAAATCGATGGCAGTGAGCGGTTCTTCGGCAAAGTAGAACGAGTTGAAATCGCCCTGTTCGTAGGTCAAGTACGGGAATGGCTTGAGATCCGCAAGCGTGATTTTTTCTTTTTTTGCTAACGGATTCTTCGATGACATGAACACGTGAAGCGGTGTTGCAAAAAGTGGTTCAAACACGAGATTGTTCTTTTGAATGAGCTTGGTGATGACCTTTTCGTTTTTATCGCTGAGGTAGAGAACGCCCATTTCGCTTTTCATCTTGGCGACATCGTCAATGATTTCGTTAGTTTGCGTTTCGCGAAGCGTAAAATCGTAGCTCGGACCACCAAATTTGCGGATAACATCGACAAACGCATTCACGGCAAAAGAATAGTGCTGGCAGCTGACGGAGAAAATCATGTTGCCGCCCTTGCCGCCTTTATAGCGGTCTTCCAAAAGCGTCGCCTGTTCCAAAACCTGCCTTGCGTATGAGAGGAATTCATCGCCTTCGTTTGTAATGGTCACGCCTTTGTTGGAGCGGTTGAAAATCGTGACACCCATTTCTTCTTCAAGTTCATGGATGGCAGCGGTAAGGCTTGGCTGCGAGATAAACACTCGCTTAGACGCTTCAGTAATGTTTCGCGTGTCTGCAATGGCAATGGCATATTTAAGTTGTTGTAGAGTCATAAGTTTTCCTTATCGCTAGTTATAAATCACCATAGGAAAAATCTATGGTGAACGCATAAAAAATAGTATTTTACCGATGATAAAAAGTGAGGTATATTTGGAGCGTTCAAAAAACAAAGTAAAAAGGTAGGTAAAACACCATGAGCATTAAAACATCTGTAATTGGTTTCCCGCGTATCGGTAAGAATCGTGAACTCAAGTTCGCTAGCGAAAAGTTCTTCAAGGGCGAAATTTCCGAAGCTGAACTCCAGAAGGTCGCCGCAGAAATCCGCCAGTACGGTTGGCAGAAGCAGAAGGCCGCAGGCATCGACTTCATCCCGTCCAACGATTTCTCGTTCTACGACAACGTTCTCGACACCGCATTTTTGCTGAACGTCATTCCGGAACGCTACAGCAGCCTCGAATTGAGCACGCTCGAAAAGTATTTCGCAGCCGCCCACGGTTACCAGGGCGCAAAGGGCGATGTGAAGGCCCTCCCGATGAAGAAGTGGTTCAATACGAACTACCATTACATTGTTCCGGAAATCGACGACGCTACCGAACTCAAGCTCGTCGGCAAAAAGCCGGTTGAAGAATTCAACGAAGCCAAATCGGCCGGAATTGAATCCGTTCCGACGCTTATCGGCGCATACACATTCCTCCGCCTCGCCCGCTACAACGGCAACAAGAAGGCTAAAGACTTCGCTGCTGCAGCAGTCAACGCTTACGCAGAACTTGCTGAAAAGCTCGCCACCGCAGGCGCCAAGTGGATTTCGTTCGCAGAACCGGCTCTCGTCTTCGACGTGACTGCAGAAGAACGCGAACTCTTCAAGACGATTTACGCAGAACTCTTGAGAAAGATCGGCGAAAAGAAGAACCTCAAGATTGCATTGCAGACTTACTTCGGCGACATCCGCGATGCCTATCAGGATGTAACCGCACTCGGCTTTGACGCTATCGGTTTGGATTTCGTCGAAGGTCTTAAGTCTCTCGAACTTTTGAAGACAGGTTTCCCAAAGAACACGCTCCTCTTAGCAGGCGTTGTAAACGGCAAGAACATCTGGCGCGCTGATTACGCACAGAAGAACGCAATCCTCGCCGAAATCAAGAAGTATGTCGCTGCAGAAAACGTTGTTGTTGGCACTTCTTGTTCTCTCCTGCATGTGCCCTACACGGTTGCCGCAGAACAGAAGCTTTCAGCCGACATTCTCAAGCATTTTGCATTCGCCGAAGAAAAGCTCGTGGAACTTGCAGAACTCGCAAGCGCTGACGCAGACGCACTCGCCAAGAACAATGCTTTGTTCGCAACCGCTCGCGTTCAAGCAAACGCAAAGGTTCAGGCTGAGCTCGCCGCCCTCGGCGCTGCTGATTTCGAACGCAAGCCGAGCCGCCTCGAACGTCGCGAAGTGCAGAAGGCAGAATTCAAGTTGCCGGCCTTCCCGACAACGACAATCGGCTCCTTCCCGCAGACTGCCGAAGTTCGCGCTAACCGCGCTGCATTCCGCAAGGGCGAAATTTCCAAGGAACAGTACGTTGCATTCAACCAGAAGAAGATTGCCGAATGCATCAAGTTGCAGGAAGAAATTGGCCTCGACGTGATTGTCCACGGTGAATTTGAACGCAATGACATGGTGGAATATTTCGGTTCCAAGATTGACGGTTTTGTGTTCACGCAGAACGCCTGGGTGCAGAGCTACGGTACCCGTTGCGTGAAGCCGCCTGTCGTTTGGGGTGACGTGAGCCGCAGCGCTCCGATTACGGTTGAATGGTCCGTTTTCGCACAAAGTTGCACCAAGAAGCCGGTGAAGGGCATGCTTACGGGTCCTGTCACGATTCTCAACTGGTCCTTCCCGCGCGAAGACATTTCGCTCAAGACGCAGGCTCAGGAAATCGGCCTTGCCATCCGTGACGAAGTTTTGGACCTCGAAAAGAACGGCATCAGAATCATCCAGATTGACGAAGCCGCCCTCCGCGAAAAGCTGCCGCTCCGCAAAAGCGACTGGCACAAGGAATACCTCGACTGGGCCATTCCGGCATTCCGCCTGGTTCACGCCAAGGTCAAGCCCGAAACGCAGATCCACACGCACATGTGCTATAGCGAATTCAATGACATCGTTCACGACATCGACAACATGGACGCCGACGTGATCACGTTCGAAGCCAGCCGTTCTGACCTCAAGCTGCTCGACGCCTTGAACGACGCCAAGTTCGAAACGCAGGTGGGCCCGGGTGTTTACGACATCCACTCTCCGCGCGTTCCGTCCGAACAGGAAATCGTCGATGCTCTCCACAAGATCATCGCGAAGGTCCCGCAGCAGAATGTGTGGGTGAACCCGGATTGCGGCCTCAAGACTCGTGGCGAAACCGAAACGACGGCAAGCCTCAAGAACCTCGTCGCCGCCGCCAAGAAACTGCGTGAAGAAAAGTAAAGCTAGAACGCACTGGATCCTATCGGCCTATGGCCTCCAGGATGACAGTGCGCCATTCGCAAAAAACTTACACCTCTACTGTCGTTGCAAGGAGACACCTCTCTTTACTGATAGACAGATTCTAAGTTCGCTCTAGTCTATCGCTCATCCCCGTGTGCAAAAACGCCGCGGGGATTTTCTGTTTATGACAAGGAAAAACGCGCACCTTCGTTATCAATAAAACCTATACCACCCCATAAAAAAGTAGTATAGTCCTATACCTTGTGAATAACCTACCACTTTGCTATCTTTGTGCCGCATTTGAAAGAAGCATCAAAAAACAAATGCAAGAAATAATGGATCCTATCGCCTTCGGCTTCAGGATGACGAAAGCGAAGCGACAAGCGAAAGAGACAACAGGAGGCGTAACATGGAAAAACGCACAGGACTTTTTGCAAATGGAATTATATGGTTTGGCGTCGCCATCTCCGTTTCCGAAATCGAAGCGGGTATAGAAATTGGCGCTGCCGCAGCAAGGGATTCGCTCTGGCTCCCGCTCGTGCTCGGGCACATTTTTGGCGGCATCCTGCTCTTTTTCGTGGGCCTCATCGGCGCACGCGTTCGCCTGAACGCCATGGAAACAACAAAATCCTCATTCGGCAAATACGGTTCCAAATTTTTCGCCGCGCTGAACACATTCCAGTTGCTCGCTTGGGTCGCTGTTTTGAACGCTCAAGGCGCTTCGGCATTGGCAGGGCTCAACTTGCCAATTTCGTTCCCGCTCACGTGCGTGATTCTCGCAGCTCTCATCGCCATCTGGGTTTACGTAGGCATCCGCCGTTCCGCCAACGTGACGACCGTCGTGATGGCAGCCCTCGCCGTTTTGCTCGCGATTCTTTCTGTGAAGTTGTTCGGACTCGACAGTTCACCCGCAGGTGCCGCCGGAAACGCAGCAACCGCGCTCAAGTTCTGGAACATTTTCGAGATTTCCATTGCCATGCCGATTTCTTGGTTGCCCGTGATTTCGGACTACACGAAGGACGCCGAAAAGCCCGTAAAGGCAACAGCAATCTCTGCACTCGCCTATACATTCGCAAGTCTCTGGATGTACATTATCGGTATCGAAATTTCGGGCATTGGCGCAGGCAACAACATCGCGCAAGCCATTCTCCTCGCAGGCCTCGGACTCCCGGGAATCATCATCGTAGTGCTCTCGACAGTGACAACAAACTTCCTTGCGGCAAACTCCGCAGGCGAATCATCCAAGGCGATTTACAGTAAAATAAATCCAAAAATTGCAGGTGTTGTCGTGAGTTTCTTGAGCGCAGCTCTCGCCATTTCGGGAATCATGGAGCACTACATCAGCTTCCTTTACCTGATTGCTTCCGTATTCGCCCCGATGGCCGCCGTTCTCTTGGTCTCGTTCTACTTTTCCAAGGAACGCACCGAATCGCTCGGCGCTTGGCTCTGGAACATTTTCGCCTGGCTTGCGGGCTTTATCGCTTACCAAGTGGCGGAACATTTCGACTCCGTTTTCCTCGGCCCCACGCTCCTTGCAGTTATCGTTTCGGCAGCATTTGCATCCGTGCGCGTACTCTCGGAAAAGAAAGATTTTTAATTTTTAGTTCGCCATGTCTCAAAAGAAAATCGCGTTAATTAATGATGTTACAGGATTTGGTCGGTGCTCCATCGCAGTCATGGCACCGATTGTTTCCGCCATGAAAATTCAAGCGGTAACAATACCAACCGCTGTTCTTTCGGCGCACACGCAGTTCCCCGAATACTACTTCGACGACTACACTTCAAAAATGCGCGATTACATTCAAACCTACAAGGATTTGAATTTATCATTCGACGCCATTGCTTCTGGGTTCCTCGGTTCCGAAGAACAGGTCGACATTGTCATTGATTTCTTCAAGACGTTCAAGAAAAACGGCTCGTTTACCTTGGTGGACCCCGTGATGGGCGACTACGGCAAGCTCTACGAAACGTACACGCCAACTTTGTGCGAAAAGATGAAAGCGCTCGTCCATTACGCCGACATCTTGACGCCGAACTTGACAGAACTTTGCACGCTGACCGACGTTGAATACCGCACCGAAGGATTCACCGACGCCGAACTCGGCGAAATGTGCCGCAAACTCACGGAACAAGGCCCCGAACACATCGTCGTGACCGGCATTCCGTACAATAGCAAGCAAATCATGAACTACGTCTACAGCAAAGGCGAAGAACCGCGAATCGTGATGGTGGACCGCATCGGCGGCGACCGCAGCGGAACCGGAGACGTCATCAGTTCAATCATCGCGGGCATGTACATGAACGGCCACGATTTTTACGAATCGGTCAAAAAGGCCGCAGAATTTGTAACAAAGTGCATCCGCTACTGCGAAGACAACAACGTTCCCACGCATTGGGGACTGTGCTTCGAGATGTATCTTCGTGACTTGATGGAGGATTAAATGGTTGTTTATACTGTAACTGGAAACGTTGGACAAGCAGGCTACCTCGACATCGCCAACAGCGGCGACATCACAGGCAAGAACATTTACGTGAACATGACAAACCGCTGCCCGTGCAGTTGCGTTTTTTGCTTGCGCCAGACAAAGAAAATGATGGAAGGCAATTCGCTCTGGCTCAAAGGCGGCGAACCGAGCGTCGATGGCGTCATGAGCATTTTCGACAAATACGACCTTTCCGTCATCAACGAACTCGTCTTTTGCGGCTACGGCGAACCGCTTGAACGTCTCCATGACGTGTGCAAAGTCATCGACTTGCTGCACGGTAAATACCCGAATTTAAAAGTACGCCTCAATACGAACGGACTTGCAAACCTGATCCATAATCGAGACGTAACGCCGGAACTCGAAGGCCGTTTCAACACCGTTTCCATCTCGATGAACGCCCCGGACGCCGAAGAATTCCTGGAACTCACGCGTTCGAGATTTGGAATCCAGTCCTTCGACGCGCTGAAAGAATTCGCAGTGCTTGCAAAAGAACATGTGCCAAATGTGGTGATGACCGTCGTCGAGAAAGTGATGCCCGAAGAAAAAATCGAACGCTGCCGCAAGATTTGCGAAGAGCTCGGCGTCACGCTGAGAGTAAGGCCCTTCGAAAGCTAAGGAATAAAGCTAAGAAATGCTGCCGCCGACAAAATCGGCGGCTTTTTTGCAAAGTTACCCTTTAATCTTCTGCAAAATACCCTTCACCCATTCCGGTTTAATAAAGAATACCGCAATGGCAATCACGGTTGAAGTATGGAAAAGGCTATGGAAAACAACCGAGGCTGCAATATAAGGGTCTAATCCAGAGATGCGGATAAAATTGAATAAATTAAACAAAATATGAATAAGGATCATCAAAGACCCAGCCACCAAAACCGGCACATTCTTTTTCACAAGCGCAAATACGCCAACCGCTAAATAAACAACGCCAAAGAAAGCAAGTTGAAAAACGGGAGTTTGCACACAAATAAAATGAGACAAGCTATTCAATCCGCTTACGGCAAAGCAGATAGCGCAAAGCCGGAACAAGCCCAAATTAAAATCTTCATTCGCAATAGCCACGCTTTCATCTCGCTTTTTAGGAACAACAAAGAACGCCGCCACGGCAACGACAACATTTATGTTAAAAATCAAGCTAATGAAGCTCTGGGCAAGATTCACTTCTCGCATTTCATTCCCCAACAAACCGCTTATAGGATTCATAGCGAACGCACACAATACAACCCAGATAAGGAACGGCACCGCCAATATTTTTAGCGCCTTCACGCTCTTTTTGACAAGCGCAAATATCCCTAGCGCAAGTAAAACGGCAAAAGCCAAGACACCGAGCAGCACAACTAAGCCAACTCCCGAGGCAATCAACAGTCCGACCGTCGCAAGCAAATCTTCAAACGACGAATTTGTAAGCGCGCTCCACAGCGAACTGAAAAATCCACCGTGCCCAGCCATAAAGGACGTATTGAAGACAAAGTTCAATACATTCACAATGTACACGATAGCGCAAACCCTGAACAAAGCCAAGTTTCCGTTGAATTGATTTTTTTCTCCTTCGCTCATTTGGCCCCTCTATTATTGGATTAAATATATTACCTCGTTCTAAAAATACAAAAACGACCCGAATTTTATTCCGAGTCGTCTTTAAAATGTTACTGGATCCTTCGACGCGATGCCTCGCGGCATCTTGCTCAGGATGACAATCGCGCGTTATATTAAGCGGGGCGTGCCCCGCCATTTTTTACTTCACGAAGGCGGCGTAGATGGCCTTGATAGCCTTTTCAGTATCGGCTTCGTCAACACCAGTGATGATATTGATCTGGGAAGAACCCTGGTCGATAATGCGGACGTTTACCTTGTTTTCTGCGAGAGCCGTAAAGAGCTTTGCAGCAACACCGATCTTGTTCGTCATGCCGTGACCCACAGTAGCGATAAGAGCGATGCCCGGGAAAATCTTGATACGGTCCGGACGCATCTGCTGCGTGATGTCTTCGAGGACAACGTCTTGCACGGCGTCGAGAGCCTTGGAATCCACAACGATGCTCATGGAGTCAATTGCACTCGGGCAGAGTTCGTAGGAGAGTCCTTCGCTTTCGAGAACGGCGAGCACGCGGCGGCCAAAGCCAACTTCCTTGTTCATCATGGACTTTTCGATGTAGATCATCGAGAAGCCCTTGCGGCCTGCAACACCCGTAATCGGGAGCTTTGCGCTTTCCGGAGTCGGGCCAATGATGGTGCCTGCGTCTTCCGGGCGGTTCGTGTTGCGGATGTTGATAGGAATCTTCTTGGCGCGGCACGGAGCGATGGATTCGTCGTGAAGCACGCTTGCACCGGAGTAAGCGAGTTCGCGGATTTCGCGGTAGCTCACGTATTCGATCGGGAGCGGGCTTTCGACGATGCGCGGGTCAGCCATGAGCATGCCCGAAACATCGGTCCAGTTTTCGTACTTGGCAGCGTCAATGCCGTTAGCAAGGATAGCGCCAGTGATGTCGGAACCGCCACGGCTGAAGGTCTTCACTTCGCCACGGAGGTTAGAGCCATAGAAGCCCGGCAATACGTACAACTGATTTTCGTCGCCGAGAGCCTTTGCAATTTCTTCGTAGGTTTTCGGAGCGATGCGGTACTTGTCATCGAAAGTGATGAGCGGGTAGCTATCGACGAAGTTTGCACCGAGATACTTTGCCATGAGGCGTGCGCAGAGGAATTCGCCACGGCTCACGAGGAAGTCCGTGCTCACGGATTCCGGATGATTCTTGAGCTTGTCTTCGAGGCTGTCGAGGTCTTCGGTAAGCTTGTCTTCAAGACCGAGGTCCTTGCAAATTTCATCATAACGCTGGCGGATGAGGTTCCACGGCGTAGAGAAATCGAGGCCCTTGGAGGCGAGATCATAGGTGCTGTAGAGGAGGTCGGTCAGCTTGGTTTCTTTCGGGTTACGCTTGCCCGGAGCAGAAACGACGATGACTTTGCGGTTCTTGTCGCTTTCGACAATGGCCTTGATTTTTTTGAACTGACCTGCGTCGGCAACAGAGGAGCCGCCGAACTTACATACGATTCTAGACATGTTATTCCTTTGGGCCGCTGACCTCTCAGCTTCAAGCTTGACCGCTTTCCTCGCGATCATACCCCGTTCGGGATATTGCCCAAGCTTACCCATCGAGCCAGCCACTTGGTGTTTCACGACGGCATTTTACCGCCGCGCGGGCACAATGTAGAAATTTAAAATGCGACTGGCTAGGGGGTACAACACCTCCAAAAACTCCAATTACTATATTCCCATAATGAATTGTGTTTTAGGAAAAAGGAGAAAATCATGAAATACACCTTGCTTACGGCTGTGGCATCCGCATTCCTCATCGCCGCCTGCAGCGACAGTAACCCCTCAAGTGCCCCAAACGCCATTAGCGACAGCAATCCGTCAAGTTCCTCAAATGCCAATGGCGACAGCAATCCGTCATCCTCAAACGCCAACGGCGATAACACCGCCTCTGACAAAAATCCAAATTCAATAACAGGAACACTATACGTCGACGAATCACAACATTTGCTGGTCACAACATTCACAGACGTCCATGGTAACCGTTGCGATCTAGAAAACGACAATTTGATTTGGAAATCTCTAACAAAAGACGTCGTAACGGATTCCTTCGACTACGAATTCATTGGCGATACGCTTGTCCTCTACGATTATTACGAAGGCGGAATCGAAGAGTACGGCGACCTGTACGTGGGTGGCACAGCAGGCAACATTTACGGCACCTGGGTCTATACCGGCTCTGAACGCAACCGAAAAACAGGCGAAGAAGAACACTCCACAAACACCCGTTACGTGACCCGAACCTACACTTACGCTCCGGGAAAAGTGACCATCAGTGTCGAATACCACATGGACCTTTACGTTGCCGATGAACAGGAAAGAGGCTACATGGAATCCAGCTTTATGGTGGAATTGTATGGTTATCTCGCCCGCAGAAGCCACATGGACGACGTCATCTACATCATGGACAACGAAGATCAAGCTAGCAGCATCGCCCAAAGCATTGAAAATAACGGCGTTCAAATTATCGAAGGCTCAAAGACAAATCAAACCTTCAAAATTGGCGACAAGACATACACCGTAACCGTCAAGAAAGCGGAAACGACACTCCACTTTTCCGGACGCACCAACCGAGAAGTAAAACTCGAAGTGACCGACGGCACCACCACCTGCAGCAGTTACGCCATCTACAAGACGGTAGACGAAAACCTCTGCAAAACGGAAAATCTTGAATATTTTACGGTCTATGATGACGAAGACGAAGATGGCAACAAGCTCTTCTACGTTTCGAGGTACAAAAACACCGACCACGAAAAGTTCCAGGAATGCCTCAGCAGCATCGCGATACCGATTACGGATATAAAGAACTAAACCTGGTAACAAAGGCTCCATAAGGAGCCTTATTTTTTATAAAAATTTACCGAATAATTTGGCGAAAAAAGCGTGTTATATAGTAGGAGCCATCTCAAATAGAACTTTGAAGATCTATGAAAAAACACGAACAACTGATGCTTATCGCCGCCAAGTCAAACATTCCCGTGCTATTGCAGGGGGAATCAGGAGTCGGCAAGGAAATCGCCGCTAGGTTTATCCATGAACACAGCCCACGAAGCAAGGGGCCATTCGTAGCACTCAACTGTGGAGCCATTGCACGTAACCTCGCCGAGAGCCTTTTGGAAGGCGCCAAGAAAGGCTCTTACACCGGAGCCGCGTGCGATCACCAGGGCATTGTGCAAGCCGCAAACGGCGGCACGCTATTCCTCGACGAAATCGGCGAGATGCCATTCGACATGCAGAGCAAGCTTTTACGCATCCTGCAGGAACATTCCGTGCTCCCGCTCGGGGCCACGCAAAACGAACCGGTCGACTTCAGGCTTATATGCGCCACAAACCGCGACTTGCAAAACGAAATCCACAGCGGGAACTTCCGCAAGGACCTGTTCTTCAGGCTGAACGCCTTCCCCATCGTGATCCCGCCGCTCCGCAACCGGGACGACTTCGCCGACATCGCCACAGCCATTTGGAACGATATCACAGCAAGGACTTTTGCCGTTCAACTCCTGCTCCGCAAATGGGAAATCAGGGCGCTTTCCAGATACGACTGGCCGGGCAATATCCGCCAGCTGAAAAACGTCCTCCAGCGCTACGCACTATTAAGGCAACACGAAATATCGCTTGAAGAAATCCTCTCCGAAGAATTTTCGCACCAGACGATAAACGATATCGATGAACACTACACGTACTGCAACACACGAGCCTCGGCACCGAATTGGCAATTTATTCAAAAAGCGCTATACGAACACAATGGGAATAAAAGCAGAGCCGCCAAAGCGCTCAAAATCAGCCGCGGATGCCTGTGCTACCAAATAAAAAAGCACGAGCTCCGCGAATGGAACTCGTGCGAAAAATTGAACCGCCCGATTGAAGCTTGAGCAAGCCAAATCAGAACGGGAACGAATTAGAACTTCACGCCGACGGCGATGTAATGGTTGCCGCCTTCAAACGCCGGGCGCGGGCTATAAGCGTAGTCAAACACAACCATGCCAAACGTCACACCGAGACCGCCACTGATCGCATCTTCGGTATCCGGGCGGACTGCATAGCCCATGCGGAACGAAAGCATGTCGAAGTAGACCACTTCACCGCCAATCAAGACTTGCGCCTTTGTATCGGCACGGCGGTACGCATCTACAGACAAATGCACCATCCAACGGTCAAGAATCGGGATGAATCCCGTCACGCCCGCCTGGAGCGCAAGCGGTGCCGCTTCTTTCTCAGATTCATACTTGCTTGCAAAACCGAGATTCGTGAAGTTCGCACCGAATGATAAATACTGATTCACGCGGAAAGAGCCACCACCATCGACCGAGAACAAAAATCCAGTTTCGTCATCAATCGTCTGCGTGGCAAAACGTGCCGAGGCCGCCCAGTTAAAAACCTTGGAACGGCTACCAAAACCCGCCAAAAGCGACCAAGCGTAAGAGCCATATTCCGAAGTCTTGAGGCCATTCTCGTCACGACCTTCAATATTGTCGTAACCCAAAAAGTCAACGGCAAGCCCTAGCGTGTACTTTTTGCCAAGCGGAAGGCCATAGTAAGCCGAAACAAAGTTATCGGCACCGCCATTGCCAAAAATCACCTGACTGAGTCCAAATTCCGCATCGTTTGCAACGCTCATTGCAAGCGGATTGCGCGAAATTTCGGACACGCGGCCGGGATCAGCAACGCCTGCACCCGAGAGCGCAGCCGCACGCGGCGAAACCTGCATCGCAAGGAACTTCATCGTCACACCGCCCGGGTCCAAATGCCAATACTCCCCTGCAAATGCGAGGGAACCAACAGTTAGTGCAAACGAAATAAGCTTTTTGAACATACGATTAATAAGATACAAAAAAGTCGAAGCTACTTTCTCCAGCCTTCCATAATCTTAAGGCATTCGGCGAGGAGTTCAGCACTGCGTTCCTTGCCTTCCGTTTCCACGTAGCAGCGGAATTCCGGAGCGTTACCACTCGGGCGCAAGTGAATGATATCACCAGAATCAAATTCCATGCGGTAGCCGTCGACTTCGTTGAGCGATACAATCTTGCCCTGGAACGTCTTGTCCTTTGCAAACTTGGAGGGCTTTGCAGCGAGAGCGCCAAACAGCTTTTCGCCGAGATTCTTTTCGCGGATTTCAGCGAGCTTCGCCTTGGACTTTTCAGTCGGGAATTCCTTGAGGCGGTCGCTCACGGTAAAGCGCTTGGGCAACTTACGGAGCAAATCTACAACGCACATGCGTTCCTTGCGGACCATCACCATCACGGCAATCATCGGAAGGAGTGCGTCACGTGTTGGGAGAGCCTTGAGCGTGCGGCCATCGAGCGTCAAATCTGTCTCGAGCAAGAAGCCGCCATTAGCTTCGTAACCTGCAACCGTGAGGCTCTTGTCGTTTGCATCGACCAAGCTTTCCATGCCGGCAATCACATACGGGCTACCAATGCGCGTGCGGCAAATCTTTTCAAAGCTGCCGGACTTTTCAAGCGAAGTGTTGCAGCTCACCGGAGTTGCAATGCGCTTGATGCCAAGAGACTGTGCGGCCAAAATGCCAAGCACGTCACCACGGAGCCACATGCCCACGTCATCAGCCAAAAGCGGACGGTCCGAATCGCCGTCGGTGCTGAACACGGCATCCACGTAATCCTTGTGCGTAAATTCGCGAGCGAGTTCTTCATCTTCCTTGCGGATAGCTTCGGTATCGACCGGAACAAACACATCGCTACGGCCAAACGGCTTGACCGTCGCACCGAGGCTTTCGAGAACCTTCACCACGATGTCGCGGCCCACAGCGGAATGCTGGTAAACGCCAATCGTGAGTCCGTGCAACGCATCCTTCCCGAAAAAGTTCGGGTAACGCTTGCAATAATTTTCTTCGGCTTCAGCTTCGACCGCCGGGAGTTCCGGTGCAGCCTTCAGCATGCCCTTGTCGTCAAAAAGCGCTTCGTCAAAATCGACCGACTGCGAAACAATTCCCTGTTCGTCGGCCTTCGTGATTTCGCCATTCGGGTGGTTGAACTTGATACCGTTACGGTCAGCCGGGATATGGCTACCCGTCACCATGATGGTCGGCAAATGCTTGTCGATGCCGTACATCGCAATAGCGGGGCTCGGGATGCGACCGCAGTAAATCACCTTCCAGTTTGCATCGGCGCCAGCCTGCACGAGCGACTTCAAGATGCGTTCTGTACTCGGACGCAAGTCACCCGCAATCGCAATCGTGCGTTCGCACTTGTAAGACGCTTCGCAGTACTTGATAAAAGAACGTGCATACACATAGCACACACGGTCGGTCATAGCGCTCACGAGACCGCGGGCACCGCTCGTACCAAATGCCACCCCGGACTGTTTCATCACATCTTGCATTGCAACGGACATAAAAACCTCTGTTTAGTGATTAGTGGTTAGTAGCTAGTGGTTAGGACTGTTGATTTTAAAACGCAAAATCCTAAGGCACCGCCAAACCGCTAATTGTTTTACAAGGTAAAAGATACTAAAAACCGCATAATATCAAGAGCCCCTCATTTCAGCAGTAAAAGAAATAGAGGAGCATAGTGATAATAACAGCAAAGAATAGAGAACACATACTTTGAATATACATTTCAATTTTGACACTTTACTGTCAAAAATCAAGCTTTCAATTTTTGCAAGTCTAACACACCCGCATCAATTTCTATATTCCCCGTCATGGATAGAGCACGCCGTCGCAAATTTGGACAGAACTTTCTCGATGTTGAAACCGCCACCGCCATCGCAGGCGATTTGCCCGCCGAAGCAGGCGAATTCGTCCTTGAGATTGGTCCCGGTCACGGCGCTCTCACGGAGCACTTGCTCAACCGCGGGCTAGAACTTACTGCTGTCGAAATTGACGAGCAGTGCGTTGAGGTCTTGAATGAAAAATTCAAGGACTACAAGAACTTCAACATTGTAAACATTGACTTTTTGAAGTTTGACTTGCAGGCGTTTTTGAATGCGCACGCAAAGCCTTGGGTTACCGGCAACTTACCATACAACGTAAGTACCGCCATTATCGCAGGACTTATGCCGCGCTTGCACTTGACCAAGGGATTCATGGGAATGGTGCAGCTCGAAGTTGCCGAACGCATTTGCGCCGAACCCTGCTCCAGCAATTATGGGAGCCTATCCGTGCTCGTTTCTGCTTTTGCAAATACACAAATTTTGCGTAAGATCGGGCCAGAGCATTTTACGCCAAAGCCGAATGTCGATAGCGCCACGATGCTTTTGACACCGCGCGAAGATGCCCTCCAGGCGCCCGACGGATTCTTTGACTTTGTGCGTACCGCATTCACGCAAAAACGAAAGACTCTCGCCAACTCTTTCGGCCGTAATTACGACAAGAAGAAAATCCAGGCGACCATTGAACTTTTGGATTGGCCGACGACCATTCGCGCCGAAGAGCTCAGCCCCGAGCAGTTCCTGAATTTCTACAAGGCGTTTAAAGGTGAACCGTAGCAACGCATCCTTTTTTAATGTCACCCCGGCCTGAGCCTGCCCCGGACATGTTCCAGGGTGCCGGAGTCACTATTCTCACAAAAGGCTCTGTCATTCCCGCCACCGAGCGGGAATCTCCCTACAAAAAACAATGATTATCAAAATTCTCATCGACAACATCAGCGGTTTTGCCAGCAGCGGCTGCACTTGCGATTCTTGCACGGCCGAAACTTCACAAAAACAATTAAAGGGCGAATGGGGACTTTGCGTCTACACCGAATTCAACGGCAAACGCATTCTGCTCGATACAGGAGCATCCACGCAATTCGCCAAGAATGCCGCACTCATGGGCATCGACATTTCCAAAATTGACGCCGGCGTCTTGAGCCACGCGCACTACGATCACGCTGACGGCATGCAGGAATTTTTCGACAAGAACGACCACGCCAAATTTTACTTGCGTGATGCCGCCCGCGAAAACTGCTATCATACGCACAAATTCTTAAAGTTTTTCACGTATCAAGAATACATCGGCATTCACAAAGGAACTCTCAAGCGCAATGCCGACCGAATCGTATTTGCAAAAGGCGACTGCGAAATTTTTCTGGGAGTCACACTCGTCGGTCACAAGACTCCAAACCTCGATGAAATTGGCAAGCGCGCCCACATGAGCGTCAAGGAAAACGGCAAATACCGCCCCGACAGTTTCGACCACGAACAAAGTCTAGTTTTCGATACGCCCAAGGGCCTCTTCATCATGAACAGCTGTAGCCACGGTGGCGCCGACAACATTATCAAGGAAATCGAAGCGACATTCCCCGGCAAACAGATTTACGCCATCCTCGGTGGATTCCATCTGTTCCGCACGCCCGATGACCGCGTAAAAGCATTCGCGGAACGCCTCCGCGAATTGAACATTCAAAAAATCTACACAGGGCATTGCACCGGAGGGCGCGCCTACGAGATTTTGCACGATGTGCTCGGCGACAAAGTCGCACAAATGCACACCGGCATGGAAATAGAGGTATAAATTAGTACACTCTGTCATTCCCGCTATACGAAACTTTGAACTTTAGTTCTATAGTTGAGTTATGCTCTTTGAGTAGAAAGCGGGAATCTCCCTTTCAACAACAAAACGGTGATGCCCGCACAGCGGCGGGCATGACAGCGTAGATTATACAGGATCGTTCACCGGTTTGCTGTAATCGCGTTCGCCAAAGAGCGCCGTTCCCACGCGAATCATCGTAGAACCTTCTTCAATCGCGACTTCCAAATCAAGCGTCATGCCCATCGAAAGCTGATCGAACTTAGCAAAGGCGCCACCTTTTGCAATGAACTTATCGCGCAAACCACGCAAAAACGCAAAGCATTCGCGAGAATCTTCAGGAACGCCCGTATTCTTGCCAATCGTCATGAGACCGCGGAAACGCAAATGCGGGAAATTTTCGCTCTTGCCGTCATCAGTGGCAGCACCCGCTTTTGCCGCAAGATCGTTCAAGAAAGCTTCGGCTTCGTGAACATCCAGGCCGCTCTTCGTTTCTTCTTCGCCCGCATTCACCTGGAACAAAATGTCGAGAACTTTTCCCTGACCATTTGCAGCTGCAGCGCAAACCTTCTCCAACTTTTCCACCGCTTCGATACTTGCAATGGAATGGATGCAGTCGGCCACAAGTGCAGCCTTCTTGAGCTTGTTACTTTGCACAGGACCAATCACATGGCAACGCACGCGGCTTCCGTCCTTTGCTGTACGCGGTTCAGAGAACTTGAGTTCCGCTTCTTGCACGCGGTTTTCGCCAAAGTCCGTTGCACCCAAAGCAATCGCATTTTCCACAGCTTCTGCCGGGTGGAACTTACTCACCCACACAAGCTTAACCGAATCACGGCTGCGGCCCGCAATCTTGCAAGCCTCGCCAATCCTTGCTTCGAGAGCTGCAAGGTGCTCGCGCATTTCATCAAGTGTGAATTCCATAATTTTAGTAGACAGTAGGAAGTTGGAAGTAGACAGTGATTAGTGATTATGTTTTTCAGTTAAAAGATAATAAATCCTTTTCGGCCTAATATTAAAAAATTTATTCGCCAGTTAATATACTACTCTTCTCAAAAAGATTTTTATAAATTACAAAGTACCAGTATCAACATACTGGATTTTGCTATATCCTTTCTTATATCTTTTCCTAAATCCTTAGCTATATCGTTTGCTAAATGAATCGGCACTCCGATTCAATTTAATCAACTATATAATCTAAAGGATATGAAAATACATCTTGACAACTGCTGCTACAACCGGCCATATGACGACCAAAGCCATTTGACCATTTCCATTGAAGCCCAAGCTAAAATGCAAATACAATCTCTTGTAAAAGCACAAAAATTGCAATTGGATTCATCATTTATTCTTGATTACGAAAATTCTTGTAATCCGTACACAGACAGAAAATCTGCTATAACAAAATTTTTGAATGATAATGTTTTCGATTATGTAGGAAGCGACAAATCAGATGTAATCGCCATAAATGCCAAGAAAATCATGGCAACAGGGGTAAAAATGAAAGACGCTTGTCACATTGCCTGTGCAGAATTAATGAATTGTGATTATCTTTTAAGTACGGACAAGCGGAGGTGCTGAAAATGATAACTGAAATCACTCCACCAGCAACAATCGAATTGCTTTCCAGAGGAATGGAATGCCTCATCCGTGAACTCGGAGTTGTTGACACTGAGTATTTCATAGCAGCGGTCCAAAGAGAACGATTTGACTATACCAAATGGCAACGTGAACATTTCAACAAAATGGATCTGCAAACCTTTGTTGACAAGGCCTCTGCCTACGCCAAAGAAAAAGGGAAATAGCAAAAAAGGCCCGCGCACATCACTGTGGCGGGCACTTATTTTTCTCAATTAATTACGCTTTCTTCGCGCTTTTTGCGACCTTCGGCATTTTGAACAAAATCTTCACGATTTCGTCAATGTGCTTGTGCGGGTATATCTTGAGGCCCTTCTTCGCCGGGTCCGGGAGTTCAGCCACATCCTTCTTGTTGCCTTCCGGCAAGTGGAGCGTCTTCACGCCAGCAGCGAGTGCTGCAAGCGCCTTTTCGTTCAGACCGCCAATCGGGAGGCAGGCGCCCGTAAGGCTCACTTCACCCGTAAACGCGATGTCCGGTGAAATCGGCTGCTTCGTAAACGCACTCAAGAGGCAAAGAGTCAGCGCGATACCTGCAGAAGGTCCATCCTTCGGCACAGCACCTTCCGGCACGTGAATGTGGATGTCCGTCTTACGCACAATCGCGGGGTCAATGCCAAAGCGCTGCAAGCGTTCACGAACAAGTGAAACAGCAATCTGTGCGGATTCCTTCATCACATCGCCAAGCTTACCCGTCAAAATCAGCTGACCCTTGCCGCTCAAGAGCATGCATTCAATGGGCAGGATTTCGCCACCAACACTTGTCCAGGCAAGGCCTGTTACAACGCCCGGGCGGCCCGGTTCCGGCAGCTGATTGTCCAAGAATCTCGGAGCACCGAGGTAATCCTGAAGCACCTTCGCCGTCACTTCCGGCTTGATTTTCTTGCCCATCACAATGTCTTTTGCACGATGGCGCACCGCACTTTCAAGCACGCGTTCGAGTTCACGAACGCCCGCTTCGCGTGTCCAGCCGCGCATCACGGCGTTAATCATCTCGTCGCTGAAGCTCACCTGTTCGCCAAGCTTCACGCCCGTGCGTTCACAGATACGCGGGAG
The DNA here is from genome assembly GCF_002210405.1 of Fibrobacter sp. UWB3. Classification (NCBI taxonomy): domain Bacteria; kingdom Pseudomonadati; phylum Fibrobacterota; class Fibrobacteria; order Fibrobacterales; family Fibrobacteraceae; genus Fibrobacter; species Fibrobacter sp. UWB3. The sequence goes on along the minus strand of NZ_MWQJ01000004.1, from coordinate 44,310 downwards.
CAAATACTTGCCAGCAATCTGCAGCTTTTCATGCGGATAGTAGCCCGGCAGGCGCACCACTTCCATACGGTCACGCAGAGCTTCCGGAATTTCGCCTTCGCTGTTTGCCGTCGCAATAAAGAGCACACGACTCAAGTCAAGCCCCACTTCCATGAAGTGGTCGGTAAAGTCGTGGTTCTGTTCTGGGTCCAAAACTTCAAGCATAGCGCTTGCAGGGTCGCCTCTAAAGTCGCTAGCCATCTTGTCGATTTCATCGAGCAAAATCACCGGGTTCATGCACTTTGCACGGCGCAAAGCATGAATAAATCTACCCGGCATCGCCCCAATGTAAGTGCGGCGGTGCCCACGGATTTCAGCTTCGTCACGCACGCCACCAAGCGTAATGCGGACAAAGTTACGCTGCATCGCTGTTGCAATCGATTCCACGAGAGTCGTCTTACCAACGCCCGGAGGACCCACAAGGCAAAGGATCGGAGCACGGCGTTCCGTACCGGTAAGCTTCAGCACGGCCACGTATTCCATAATGCGTTCCTTGACCTTGTCGAGGCCAAAGTGTTTGGAATCGAGTTCCGCCTTCACCTTCTTCATGTTCAAAACGGTATCGGTGTAAACACCATACGGGAGCGAGAGGAACCAGTCCACGTAATTGCGGCTCACCGCGTATTCCGGGGAGGTCGGCTGCATCATGCGCATGCGACCGATTTCTTCTTCAAGCTTTTCTTCAATTGCCTGGCTAAACTTCTTGGCCTTGATTTTCTTGAGCAACTGGTCCGGTTCCGAAGCACCGCCATTTTCGCCGTCCAGTTCATCCTGCAACTGGCGAATCTGCTCCGAGATAAACCATTCCTTCTGCTGCTGGGCCATCTTCTGGCGCACGTTCTGCTGAACGCGAATCATCACGTTCTCGTTTTCCTGCGCGACCTGCATCAAGCTAATCAAACGATCCGCAAGAGCGTCAATCGTTTCGAGTTCCAAAAGCGCCTGCTTCTCGGAAAGCGAAATCGAGAGGAACGGGATCATCCCGTAAAACGCGTTGATGTGGCTATCCATCGTAAAGAGCGCTTCGACCATGCCATCGGCAATATTCCTGTGCATGGCGTATTCGCGGAACATGTTCAGCACATCTTCAAACTTTTCGCTCTTGTCTTCGGCCTTGATAAAATGTTCTCTCGGCGAGACCGTCACCTGCAAAAATCCGTCGCGCAAAGCAATCGAACGGAGATCCACAATGGAATCGCCTTCCAGCACGACCTTCACACAGCCATTCGGGAACGGCGTCACATTCGCCACGCGGGCAACCACGCCCACCGAGTAAAGGTCGAGCATCGGGTTGTCGAGCGTTTCCTGTTCCACATTCTTCTGTGCAACCAAGATAATTTCGTTGTTATGATTCTCAGCAAATTCCAGGGCGCGGAGCGACATCTCGCGGCCCACCAAAATGCGTCTAGTCGTCAGCGGAAATACAACAGCGTCCCTCAGAGGGAGCAACGGGTACGTTTTATTAAAGTCAAAAGCCATATACTACAAAGATAGTATTTTGAAAGGTGAGGGAACAAAAAAGCAGTCACCGTTTTTCGGCAACTGCTAAGATTTACATTCGTGAGGTCGCGGCGTTCAGGAGGTAGCTGCTCCCAGCAGCAACTAAGACTTTTTCTTGTTGTGCTTGAGGCCTTCCTTCACCATTTCGACAGTCACGGTGAACTTCTTTTCGCCAGAGCCGGGCATCTTGAACATAGCCTGCTGCAGCACGCGTTCCATCACGGAGCGGAGCCCACGTGCACCCGTCTTGCGGGTCATCGTCTCGCGGACGATTTCCTTGAGGGCATCGTCCTCGAATTCGAGCTTGATGTTGTCCATTGCAAACAAGCTCTTATACTGCTTCACGAGTGCGTTCTTCGGCTTTGTCAAGATGTTGAGGAGAGCCGTTTCGTCAAGTTCTTCGAGAGCAACAGCAATCGGCAAACGACCGACAATTTCCGGGATGAGGCCGAACTTGATCAAGTCTTCCGGTTCAAGCTGCTTGAAGAGTTCGCTCAAGCTGTTTTCGCTTGCTGTGTGGATATCGGCACCAAAGCCCATGCCACCCTGGTTCACGCGCTGGGAAATAATCTTGTCCAAGGTTTCAAAGGCGCCACCGCAAATGAACAAGATGTTTCTCGTGTTCACCTGCACAAGCGGCTGTTCCGGATGCTTACGGCCACCCTTCGGCGGAACAGAAGCAACCGTACCTTCCAAGAGCTTCAAAAGTCCCTGCTGCACACCTTCACCGCTCACGTCACGCGTGATGGAGGGGTTTGCAGTCTTACGAGCAATCTTATCAATTTCGTCGATAAAGATAATGCCGCGTTCAGCCTTCGCCACATCGTAATCGGCAGCCTGCAAAAGGCGCACGATAATGCTATCGACGTCTTCACCCACATAACCAGCTTCGGTCAAGACCGTCGCATCGGCAATCGTGAACGGCACGTCCAAAAAACGGGCCATCGTCTGCGCCAAGAGCGTCTTACCCGAACCCGTCGGGCCAACCAAAAGCAAGTTCGACTTTTCGACATCGACATCGTCCTTGGACTTGTGCGTCTGCTTGTAACGCAAGCGTTTGTAATGGTTGTAAACCGCCACAGAGAGCGCCATCTTTGCACGGTCCTGTCCAATGACAAAATCGTCCAAGTGAGCCTTGATTTCGGTCGGGAGCGGGAGCGGCTTCGAAGAGATTTCCTTCGCTTCCTGTTCCTGTTTCGTACGAGCCAAGTCTTCTTCAAGAATGCGGCTGCACATGCGTATGCAATCACTGCAAATATACGCACCCGCACCGGTGATCATCTTTTCGACTTGTTCGGCCGGCTTTCCGCAAAAACTGCAACTTACAGCCGGGTGGTTCTTGCCACTACGATACATTAAATACCCTCTTTACGCGGCACAAAAATTTCATCGATGACGCCAAAGGCCTTTGCTTCTTCCGGGCTCATGTAAAAGTCGCGGTCCGTCTTCTCGCGGACTTCTTCGACCGGCTTTCCGGTATGCTTCGCGACAATTTCGGTAAGGGTATCCTTTGTACGGATAATTTCCTTGGCGGTAATCTGAATATCTGTAGATTGTCCAGTAGCGGCACCCGACGGCTGGTGCAACATGATGCGGGAATGCGGGAGCGCATAGCGCTTGCCCTTCGTACCTGCAGCAAGGAGCACGGCGGCCATCGAAGCACAACTACCAATGCAGATCGTAGCGATATTCGGGCGTACGTGCTGCATGGTATCATAAATGGCAAGCCCTGCCGACACGTAACCGCCCGGGCTGTTTATATACAGCGTGATATCCTTTTCCGGATTCTCGTATTCAAGGAAAATCAATTGGGCCATGACGTTGTTCGCCACTTCGTCGTTAATCGGCGTGCCCAAAAAAATGATACGTTCCTTGAGGAGTCTGGAATAGATATCGTAAGCGCGTTCGCCGCGCCCGGTAGTTTCAATGACGGTAGGGATGATCATTTATTCCTCTTATTACTTTGTTTCTTCTGCAGCCGGGCGGATACCGACGATGAAGTCAGCAGCCAACTGGAAGCGAAGTTCGTCGCGCAACTGGTTGATACGGCCAGACTGGCGGAAGTGGTTCTTCAAGTTTTCGAAGTCCACGTGGTAAGCAGCGGCCATCTGCTGGAGGCGTTCGTCAACGAGAGCCTGCGTCGGCTTGATCTTTTCCTTCGTGGCAACGAATTCGAGAATGCGGTGCTTCTTGATTTCGCGGACAGCTTCGCCGGAGAGTTCGTTTATCTGTTCTTCGGTCGGTTCGACAACGTCCTTTTCGCTCTGGGCATTGCGGTTGAGCGTCCACTTGATGAGGTCGTAGATGCGAGCCTTCGGCACTTCGAACGGGTTAGCTTCGATGAGCTTGTCGATAGCTTCGTTGATTGCCTTGTTCTTAGCAGCGTCCTTCTTCTGGGCAGCGAGGCTTTCAGCGAGGTTGTTTCTCAAGTCAGCTTCGTCCTTAACGCCAATCTGCTTGCAGAATTCTTCGTCCAAAGTCGGCGGAACGATTTCGCGAACGTCCTTGATTTCGACGTTGAACTGAGCGGTCTTGCCGCGGTAGCGTTCGTCCTTGTGGTCATCCGGATACTTGAAGTTGATTTCCTTCTTGTCGCCGGCCTTAGAACCCATGAGGCCTTCATCGAATCCCGGAGAAGCGGATTCACCGAGGAGGGAGCGGAATTCCTTGTTTTCCGGGAGTTCCTGCTTTTCACCGTCAATCACAACTTCGATATAGTCGCCAACGACAACGTCGCCCTTCTTGGCTTCGCGGTCAACGTGTTCGTCCTTGCTCCACATCTGCATGAGGCGGTTGAATTCAGCCTGGACTTCTTCTTCGTGGACGGCAGTAGCCGGAACGGTGATGCCAGTGTCTGCGTAACCCTTGATATCGATTTCCGGATCAACTTCGACTTCGACCTTCAGTGTGATGTCGCTCTTTTCGTCATCCTTGAAATCCGTAACAACCATCTTGCCAACCGGGATGATGTTTGCATTCTTGAGCGTTTCCTGAACGATAGAGTTCACAACGTCATCAACGGCTTCGTGACGGATGGACGGTCCGAACTGCTTCAGGATCATGGCCTTCGGCACCTGTCCCTGACGGAAACCCTTCAAAGTCACCTGCTTCCTGTACTGGGAGAGCTTCTTTTCGAACGGTGCCTTGAGATCACCCTGCGGGATCGTAATTTCAATTGTACGCACGGTGGCGCTTGTTTCTTTGATTTCAGCGGACATATTTACTCCGATAAACGGTTGTTAAAAAAGTGATAAAAAAAGAACTGCGAGGGGTGGGAGTCGAACCCACACACCGAAGTACCAGATCCTAAGTCTGGCGCGTCTGCCAATTCCGCCACTCTCGCGATTTCAAGACCAAAGATACAAAAAAAAGCAAAATATTTTTCTGTTTTTTTCTGTAAATAGCCTTTTGCAACGTCCAGGAATCCCCTATCGCGCCAAACCAAGCTTTAGTGGGCAGCGCTCCAGGTTCTAAATTCTAACTTTGGTTTCATGTTTCAGGCTTTCCGCAATATTAAAATCGGTGTTTTCATTGCATTTGTAAATCTCCTCATCCAGGGAATTTCATTTTTCGTCCAGAATTTTATCGCAAGGAACCTCGGGACAGCCTCTTACGGACACTTTGGGCTCCTCCAGACCGACTACTCCATTTTCTGCGCCATCGCCGATTTCGGGATGACAACGCTTATCCTCGCCTTCTTCGGGAGCCGCGCGACAGTCGGATCGCTCTTCAGGAACATCCTCCAATTGCGGCTTTTCGCCGCCATGGGGGCAGCACTCCTCATGATCGCATTCGCATGCATTTTCCGCCACGACCATCCGATCTTTTACGGCGAACTCATCTTCACGCTCGGACTCGTCTTCCAGCACGCGTTTTTCGACTGGTACTTCATCTGCGGCAAATTCTGGAAAAGGCTCTTCGTCTCGAAGCTACTGCACACGATTTCATATTCCGCCGTCATGGGAATTACGCTTCTCTATTTCAGAGTCGATAGAATCGAGCTGATTGCACTTGCCATGGTTCTTGCAGCGCTTCCTGCATTCTTCTACGGCGTGACGCAGGCCTTCAATGCAAAGCTCCTCAAAATCACGCGCCGCACATTCCGCTTTATCGCCATCATGATCAAGGCAGGCACCCCCTACGCCATTTCCAGTTTTGCGTCATTTGCGTACCTCCCTCTCGGCCTTTACGTCGCCGACAAATTTGCAAGCAATGAATTTTTAGGATGTTACAACTTCGGACACAAAATCCTATTGCTCTGCTCCAGCATCATGGTTCACTTCATCTCGTCGAACCTCATCACATTACACTCCACGCACGATAAGGACATCCACCTTAAAGACATTGCCATCTTTACGCTGTTCATCGCCGTGTGCTCTTCTCCGCTGTGGATATTCCCATCGTGGATCCTGCAGATTCTTTTCTTTGCAGCGAACTGGACCGAAGCGACACTCCAGACAAGCGCTCACATTCTGCAAATCCTCTCCTTCTCGCTGATATTCCAGGCCACCCGCACAACGCTCATCTCGACGCTCCTCAAGGAACATGCCACCCCCACCTATGCCCTCATGATAAGCGTCGGCGGCATTGCAAACATCATCGTTTGCGGGCTTGCAGGGATGTACCTAGAAAATGAGCTTATACCCCTATTTGCTCTTACCGGTGACTTCTTGCTGACCGCAATCCTGTTCGGATATTTCATCCGCAATAAGAGAATGAAGTGGTAAAAAGGTATGAGGTCGGGCTTCGCCCTTTGAGATATGAGCAATGAGATTAAGGGAATCAAAGCTACACTGCAATAAACAGTGGTTAGTGGCTGGTGGTTAGGGAGGGTGGTTTTGCTCTTCCTGATTCGCATTCGGCAAGAACCGCAGGCTTCGCTGAACCAGTCTTAACCGTACAAATCGTCGATACGGTAAAGATGACCATGCCCCAGATACAGTAAATACCCTGCTTGTATCCCGACGTAAAGAACCACCATCCGACAAAGTAGATGAAGTAGGTGTACATCAAGATCTGCCGCGGAGTAAACGGTCTGCACAGGCGCAAATGGAGTACCGTAAGCCCAAGCCCGCACAGGAACGGCAAGAACAGCACTCCGAACAAATGAAAGTCCTTATAGACATCCCAAAGGTAGTTCACCGTATTGAACCCCACCACCTTCTGGATCCTCTCGTTAAAGGCGTCATCCCAGCGGAAACTACTCCTGAACGAACCCGTCAGCTTGGCATATTCAAAAATACCGTTAAAGAAATCTATCCCGTATGTATGCGGATGGATTTCCCTATCGTTCGGCGGGTTCAGCACATAGTCCAGATTCCAGTAGTTGTTCGCCAAGTACTTGTAAGGCAATTCCACCACGACACTCAAAGCCTTGCCCTGGACCGAGCCGCCACCATACTGGTCGCGAAGGCTACCGATCGAAATAAAGACAATAATTGCAATCACCAACAAAGACGCAATCACTATCGGCGAAATCCTCTTGTACAGGTAATTCACAAAAATCAGGAAAAATCCGAAATTGAAGAAAAGCGACGTTCTGTTCGGGTACGCCATCAGGTTAACGGCAATCGTCACAAACACCATCACCAATGCGACACGGCGAATCCATACAATGTTATTGTACTTCTTAAAGGAAGCGACACCAAAAAGCAGGACACACAAAGGGCCGCTATTGAACAACAGTGAGAAGTAACCGTAATCAATATACTTCGTCATCCACTTGGCCGGGTTCGGCGTAAAGATGACAAGAGTCCCGACCTTGTGGTAAATGCCATAGACGCCAATCAGGAAAACGAAGAAGACGACAAACGACAGCATCAAGTGGTATGTCCAGTTGTACTGCTTCGGACATACTGCAGGGTGGACCTGAACCGGAAGCCCTTTCGATTTCGCATAGAGCCTGGCGACAACGCAGCCCCCCGTAAACGAGAGCCCTCCCAGAAGCCAGACGCCCCAGGTAAACAAGTGAAAATCCGACATCGCCCTATCGATCTGGAAATACGATATGGCAAGCGTAATACACTGCGTAAAGCAATAGACATTCAGCGGGCTAAAGAAATCCTTCTTGAACCACCACGACTGAAATAGGCAAAAAATGACTACCAGAAAAAGAGCGGAACTGACCGGATATGCAATCGCCCAAGAAAGCACAAACTAGACCTTGTTCTTCTTAAAGAAACCCTTGAACGTCATCCATTCGCGAGCCACGGCAGTCTCACGCTTCTCTTCGGTTTCGAGGTAGTCACGTATATTGCATACAATTGTCGCAAGGAGGCAAGCCACTGCAAACACGAAAATCAACGTGACAGCCCTGAGCGGGTAAATCTTCTTGTTGTTTTCCCAAGGCGGTTCAAGCACGTGGAGGTTCTTGAGCATCTTAGCCTCTTCCAGGCGCATCTGTTCGCTCTGCTGGCGCAGGAGCTTGTACAAGGTTTCCTGGATGCGGATTTCCGATTCACGCCTCAAGTACTCCGCATAGAGCTCCGGAGACTTCTTGAGCTCGATCATACCGATATTGCTATGCTTGCCCTTGAGCGCTCCACCAAGAGCCGCATTCATGCCCTTGACGCGCTTCTGGAGTTCCTGGTAGCGCTTGCTGTTCTCGCCGCGGTCGAGCTTTTCAAAGTCGAGTTCCATGCCCATCTCTTCGCGCATGGCCTGCAACTCGCTCAAGTACTTGATCGTCGCGCTAAGCTGCACACCCGGTTCGTACACATTGTTCTTCACCTGGAAGTCGACAAACGAATTCAGCACGGAATCCAGCACATGCTCGCAGGAATCAAGCCTTCCCTGGAAGTACAGCCTGGACTGGCGAGCCTGATTCGTCTTGAACACGTTGAACGCCGAGTCCGCCTTCTCCAGCATGAACTCGATGACCTGTACCGCACGCTTTGCGTCCGTATCCTTGTAAAACAAGGAGAACATGTCTTCCTTGTTGTAGTCAATGCCGAAGTTCCTGCGGAACTCCTTCAGCAAGTCCGCATGGAACTTGCCCTTGAACTTGTAATGCTTCGCGAGGTCGAACTTCTCGATGACCTTGTCATGCAGTTCCCAGGAATTGAGAATCGTCCACACGGCGTTCGCATCACCGTTATCCATGGAAAGTCCCAAAAGCGAACTCATGCCCGAGCCGCCCATCATACCGCTAAGCGCACTGCTCATGGACTGCTTGGATGCAGGCGGAGTGACAACCGCAGTCGCCGCATACATGGGATCAATGACCCACATGACAAGCACAAAAGCGACAATGGTCGGGATTGCAACAAACGCGGAAAAGAACTTGAAATGCTTCAAGTCGCTATTCAAAACGCGCAGGCAAAATTCAATAAAACCGATAGACTCTTGCTTTTCCATAAACTACTTGTAATTGACGTAAATGATGAACGCAGACGAGACCACACTTAAGAGTGACGCCATGAACAAGGTAAAGTCCTTGAACGATTCATAATGGTTCTTGGGGATTTCAATGACGTCGCCCGGCAAAATCGGGTCCGTAGCCACATTGATAGGAATAGCCTTGGGCGTATCGCCACGCCAGACCTTGACCTGGTTCCAGTTACCCGTTATCGTATTCACGCCACCCGAGGAGATGTAATCGATTGCATGCCACGTGGGGTTATAAGCGTAACGTCCGATATAGTTCACGGCACCGCCCAGGTACACATACAGTTCCTTCACAAAGAACTCAATTTCAGTATTCGGCTCGACATACGTTGTCTTCATCTCGGCAAACGTCAGCCAGCGCGGTTCCTTGTCCGGTTCACGCACGCACACGGCCTTATAACCGTAGTTGTGCATCCTGTTGGCACCGGCAAGGTCAAAGTAATCCTGGAGCGTCCTATCCGAGCGATGGGCAACGCTAGTCCTGTATCCAGGAAAAATGAGGCTCACGTTATCTCCAAGCGGAACAAACGGAATGTAGACCTTGTCACCTTGCTCAAGCATGATGTCGCTATCAAAATCACCATTCATCGTCATGGTATTGTAATTCACGTGAATCGTATCCTTGCCACGAATCACCTGCACATCTTCCTGGTTTGCATTCGGCAAGAGCCCGCCAATCGCGCGGATGAAATAACTCAGACGCGTCTGCGGATCGATAACATGCTGGCCAACCATAGTCAGAGCGCCCATGGCATTAATGCGGAACTTCTTGAGAGCCGCAAGCTGCACAAAACAGTATTCACGCTTGTAACGCTTGGAAACCAAGTCGAGAATCAGCTTCTGGGCTTCGCCAAAGGTCTTTCCGCCCACATGCACGGCACCGCATTCCTCGACAGCCACATTTCCATCCGGATACACCTGGATAGAGAGATACTTGTCTTCGAGCATCAAGTCCAAAAAGTCACCCGGACCGATGATGTAATTTGAATCCACAGCGACTTCGGAAAGCATCGGCGTCAGCGATGCAGCACCGCGCGTAGACGATCCATCACCAAGAACGAGGCTTTTCGCAGCGGTCGAATTGCCAAACATGGAATCCGATGCAAAGGCACAGATACATGCCAAAAGAATACAAACAAGAAAAGAGCGCATATAACCTTTCTACAGTTTAGAAAAAGGATGACAAGTTACCTAATTATACAAAAAAAAGGCGCGGCGTATAAGCCGTGCCTTTTTTAAAGACCGTTTTTGATCTTAGTTAGCGGACTTGCCTTCGCCTTCGACCATGTCAACAGCAGCGTCAGCCTTGGCAGGTTCAGCAGCCTTCTTAGCCTTAGCAACGATTTCGTCTTCGACGAGACCGATAAGAGCCATTTCAGCAGCGTCGCCGGCGCGGTTCGGGCCGAGCTTCAGCACGCGAGTGTAACCGCCGTTGCGGTTAGCATAACGCGGACCGATCGTGTTGAACAAATCCTGGAGAACCTTCGGGTCCATCACGAAGCGAGCTGCTTCACGACGTGCAGAAAGGTCACCCTTCTTTGCGTAGGTAATCATGCGTTCTACACAGCTGCGCACAAGCTTAGCCTTGTGGAGAGTGGTACGCACATAGCGCTTGTTCTGATCCGTTTCCATGCCCTTCTCGAGAATAGAAGTCGTGAGGGCGCGGAGGATGGCACGCTTGTGTTGGGCGTTAACACCCAGTTTCTTGTTTTTTACACCGTGTCTCATGTTTAATCCTTCAAGTAATCATCGACGTCCATGCCAAAAGAAAGGCCCATCGACGTCAACACCTCGTTAAGTTCAACCAAGGACTTCCTACCGAAGTTCTTGTATTTGAGCATATCGTTTTCCTTGTTGCGAACAAGCTCGCCAATGGTATGGATGTTTGCCATACGGAGGCAGTTGCTGGAGCGAACGGAAAGTTCCAGATCGTCCACGCGCATACGGAGGAGGTTAGCGATACGCTGACGTTCTTCATCCATTTCGAGTTCTTCAGGAGATTCGAGATCGCCTTCGAAGTTGATGAAGATTTCCAAGTGATCCACAAGAAGCTTTGCAGCATATGCAAGAGCGTCTTCCGGGTCAATGGAACCGTCTGTTGTAATTTCAAGTTCCAGACGGTTGTAGTCCGTCTTCTGACCAACGCGGGTATCGCTGATGTGCATTGCGACTTTCTGAACCGGGTTGAAGTTCGCATCCATGGCGATAACGCCAATCGGAGCGTCCTTGTCCTTAAGTTCGTCGGCAACAACATAACCACGACCGCAGGAGATCTTCACGTCCATCGACAAAGAAGCATTGCCGTTCAATGTCGCAATGTGAACATCCGGAGTCAGGATAGTGACATTTGGATTGTCCATAAAGTCCTTGGCCGTGACTTCGCCATCACCGGACATGTCCAGGTGAAGGGTTTCATCATGATCAGACAGGAGCTTTACACGGATGCTCTTGAGGTTGAGGATAATGTCAGTGACATCTTCCTTCACACCCGGAATCGTCGAAAATTCCTTGTCAACGCCTTCGATTTTCACGGAGACAATAGCCGCACCCTGCAGAGAGGAGAGAAGCACGCGACGGAGAGCGTTACCGAGGGTAATACCCCAGCCACGTTCCAAGGCTTCTACGACAAACTTGGCGTAGCGGCCATCTTCGCCGGTTTCCACTTTCTGGAAGCTGCGCGGCATCTGAAGTGATTTCCACATCATTGGCGATACCTCTTTGGATTAAATTCTTCTCTTCTTTTTAGGACGGCAACCATTGTGCGGAATGCCCGTCACGTCTCGAATAGAGAGAACTTCGAGGCCCGCATTCTTGAGAGCGCGGACGGCAGATTCACGGCCGCCACCAGCACCCTTAACGCGAACGTCCACCTTGCGCATGCCGAGATCGAATGCCTTGTGGGCAGCGGTTTCAGCGGCGAGCTGGGCTGCAAACGGTGTGCTCTTGCGGGAGCCCTTGAAACCGGAGTTACCCGGAGAACCCCAAGCGACAACGTTGCCACGAGCGTCGGTGATAGAAACGATTGTATTGTTGAAGGAAGCGAACACGCAGGCGATACCCTGGATGTCAATGCGCTTCTTGCCCTTCTTGATCTTGACTTCTTCAGCAGCAGCCGGAGCTTCAGCAGCGGCAGCAGCAGTTTCCTTGATTTCTTCTTCAGCCACGATGATACTCCTTACTTCTTCTTGTTAGCCACAGTCTTCTTGGGGCCCTTACGTGTGCGGGCGTTGGTGCGGGAACGCTGACCGCGGACCGGGAGGCCCTTGCGGTGGCGGATGCCGCGATAGCAGCCAATGTCCTGCAAACGCTTGATGTTCAAGGTAACTTCTGCGCGGAGCTGACCTTCCACAGAGTATTCATCTTCCAAAAGATGACGAATCTTACCTTGTTCTTCTTCAGTCAGGTCGTCACACTTCTTGTTCTTGTCAATGCCCAACTGAGCACAGACCTTGTTAGCGGTGAACAGACCGACACCATAGATTGCCGTCAGACCGTATTCAACAGTCTTGTTTTTCGGTAAATCGACACCAGCGATACGTGCCATACGATCTCCTTATCCCTGCTTCTGCTTGTGACGGGGGTTCTTCGAACAGATGATGCGCAATACACCCTTACGACGGATGATCTTGCAGTTTTCACATCTGGGTTTAATGGAGGCTTTGATTTTCATAGGTTTGACCTTCTTTTGTAATACCTATTACTTGTAACGGTAAGTAATTCGCCCGCGATTTAAATCGTACGGGGAAATCTCGACCAACACTTTGTCGTCCGGCAAGATTCTAATGAAATGCCGGCGCATTTTTCCTGAAACATGGGCGAGGATCTCGTGACCATTTCCGAGTTGAACACGGAAGAAAGCGTTGGGAAGAGCTTCCAACACAACGCCTTCTACTTGTATACCTTCTTCTTTAGCCACTAAGATGCCATCCTGCCGCGAATGCGGCCACGTTTCAAGAAACCTTCATAATTCTTGGTATGCAACTGGGCTTCGAGCTGACGAAGAGTATCCAGAGCAACACCTACCACGATCAAGACCGAGGTACCCCCAATATAGAAACTCATATTGAGAGCGTCTTTCATGTGCAGGGGAACAACGCTGATTAAAGCGAGGTAAAGAGACCCAGGCAATGAAATTCTGGTCAAAACGTGGTCAATGTATTCTGCTGTCTGCTTACCCGGACGGACTCCCGGAATAAACCCACCACTTCTCTTGAGGTTTTCGGCAATGTCGTTCGGGTTGTACTGGATTGCCGTGTAGAAGTAGGTGAAGAATATAATGAGGAGGGCATCTACTACGCTGTAGGAGACGTGTCCCGGAATAAATGCAGAAGCAAAAGCCTGCATCGCAGATACGTTCGGGAACCAAGATGCAACCATGGCCGGAATGAACATGATGCAAGATGCAAAGATCACAGGAATCACGTTAGCGGTGTTCACCTTGAAAGGCAAATAGCTAGCCTGACCACCCAAGACCTTGTTTCCGACAGTCCTGCGAGGACTTTGGAGTGGAATGCGACGGGTCGCCTGCTCGACGAAAACGATAAATCCGACAATGACAACTACCAGCGCCAAGATAAAGACCTCGATCGCAAGCGGCTGGATGCCTTCATTAAACATTTCGAATTCGGCCAAGATGGCCCGCGGAAGGCCACCGACGATACCGGCGAAAATGATAAGAGAAATACCGTTACCCACACCGTGCGAGGTAATCTGCTCGCCAAGGTACATCAAGAAGATCGTACCTACGGTGAAGGTTAACGTCGCAAGGAGACGAAAGCCGATGTTACCGAGTCCGGACGAGAAGTTCTCGGAAAGGACCGAGATGCCCGTACCGGCGGCCGTCGTCACCTTGAGGTTAGAAAGCCACATAGAAATGCCCCATCCCTGCAAGGCGGAAAGGACCACCGTGAAGTATCGGGTATACTGATTCAGCTTAGCGCGACCTTCCTGACCCTCCTTCTGGAGCATCTGGATGGCGGGGATAACCGAGCCCATCAACTGGAGGATGATGCTTGCGCTAATGTACGGCATGATACCGAGGGCAAATACAGTTGCTTTCGCAAATGCACCGCCGGTAAACGAGTCGTACAGGCCGAACAGGTTATTCGAATTTTTGAAGTATTCTGCGAGGACCGCAGCATTTACTCCGGGGATGGAGATGTGAGCGCCAATACGATAGACAATCAAAAGACCAAGCGTAAAAAGGATCTTTTTACGCAGGTCTGCGATTTTAAAAGCATTGACGAACGCATCGATGGCTTTCTTGAGTGCTTCCATTAGATGATCTCAACTTTGCCGCCAGCAGCTTCAATGGCAGCCTTTGCCTTTTCGCTGATAGCGTTAACCTTTACGTTGATAGCCTTGTCGATAGAACCAAAAGCGAGGACCTTGACCGGCAGTTCGACGTTCTTGATGAAGCCCTGGTCGAAGAGGACCTTGGCATCGAAATCAGTAACGCTGACACCAGCGAGGCGCTTCAGGTTCACGATCTGGAATTCAACACCAGCGTGCTTGAAGCCGCGCTTCGGGATACGACGGTGAATCGGCATCTGGCCGCCTTCGAAAGCGACGCGACCGGCCTTAGCACTCTTACGAGCACCAGCACCCTTCTGACCACGACCGGCAGTCGTGCCCCAGCCAGAGCCCGGACCACGACCAATGCGCTTGCGGCTCTTGCCCTTGGCAGCCTTGCCAGGATTGAGAGTATTGAGTTCCATCTTAGATCTCCTCGACCTTGACCATGTCCTTCACGGCATTGATCATGCCTGCAATGGACGGAGTCAGATTGTGTTCAACAGTTTGTCCGATCTTGCGGAGGCCGAGTGCAGCCACGTTAGCGCGGTGCACCGGAAGGCGACGGACGATACCCTTGATCAAAGTAATACGAACTTTCTTCATTAGGTATTACTCCTTAGGCTTCAAAACCACGCAACTTAGCGCAGTCCTGTTTGTTCTTCTGAGAAAGCAGGCCTTCCAAGCAAGCGCTGACGACAGTGCTCGGGTTGGAGGAACCGTGAATCTTCGTGAGGATGTTGCGTACACCGGCGAGTTCGAGAACAGCACGGGCAGCAGCACCGGCGATAACACCAGTACCCGGAGCAGCCGGCATGAGGAGGATGCGGGTAGAACCGCTCTTCACTTCGATGTCGTGCGGGATAGTGCCATCGAGGAGCTGGACTTCCACGATGTTTCTCTGGGCAGCTTCGGTACCCTTACGGATAGCTTCGGAAACTTCCTTAGCCTTGCCGAGACCGACACCGACCTTGCCGTTCTTGTTGCCAACGACAACGAGAGCGGAGAAGGACATGCGACGGCCGCCCTTGACGGTCTTAGCGCAACGGTTGATGTGTACAACCTTGTCTTCAAATTCAGAAACTTGAGCTTCGCGTTCCAAAGTGTACCTCACTAGAATTTGAGTCCGCCTTCACGAGCTCCCTCAGCGAGAGCCTGAACGCGACCGTGATAGATGTAACCGCCGCGGTCGAAGACCACGGATTCAATGCCCTTGGACTTGGCGAGTTCAGCAATCTGGAGACCGAGCTGCTTAGCCTGTTCGGTCTTCGTCATTTCACCAAACTTACCCTGGAATTCCTTGGAAGCTGTGGTGACCTGAGCGACAGACTTGTTGTTTTCGTCATCAAAGATCTGGGCAATCATGTGAGACAAGGAACGGCGAACAGCCAAACGAGGGCATTCTGCAGTTCCGACAACAGACTTGCGTACGCGTTCGTGGCGTGCGATTCTGGACTGGATTCTTTTTTTAGCAATTGCAGTCATAGTTTACCCTTATTTACCTGTCTTCTTACCCTGCTTGCGACGCACAATTTCGCCAGCGTACTTGATGCCCTTGCCCTTATACGGTTCAGGCTTACGGTACTTGCGAATTTCTGCGGCAGCCTGGCCAACCTTCTGCTTGTCGATGCCGGAGATCGTAATCTTCAGCGGATCAACAGCCTTCAGTTCAACGCCTTCCGGAGCCTTGAAGATCACCGGATGAGAGAAGCCGAGAACCAAGTTGAGGTCCTTGCCCTTCTGTTCGACGCGGTAGCCAACGCCAACGATTTCGAGAGTCTTCTGGAAACCCTTGGTCACACCTTCGACCATGTTATTGACGAGAGCGCGAGTGGTGCCGTGCATAGCGCGGGTGAACTTTTCATCATTCGGGCGGGTGAAGGAGAGCTTGTCGCCATCGAGCTTGATGGAGATGAGTTCGTGAACGTTCGTTTCGAGCTTGCCCTTCGGGCCTTCGACCTTGATGTTCTGACCGTTGACGTTAACCTTAACGCCAGCCGGGATAGTGATAATAGCTTTACCGATACGGGACATCTTTACCATACCTTTGCGATGACTTCGCCACCCACCTTGAGTTCGCGGGCTTCGTGGTCAGTCATGACACCTTTAGATGTGGAGATGATAGCATAGCCGAGGCCGTTGCGAACGCGCGGAAGCTTGGCCACGTCAACGTAGTGACGGAGACCCGGCGTAGAAACGCGCTGGAGGCCCTGGATAGCGGATTCGCCCTTCGTGTAACGGAGGAGGACCTTGAGGATGCCCTGCTTACCGTCATCGACGACGACGAACTTCTTAATGAAACCTTTTTCCTGCAACACACGTGCAATATCACGCTTAAGATTGCTGGCAGGAATGTCCACCACGGGGAGCTTTGCCGTAGAGGCATTGCGGATACGGGTGAGCATATCGGCGATAGTATCTGTCATTGCCATTTTATACTCTCCTTACCAAGACGACTTTGTGATACCGGGGATTTCGCCGGCGAGTGCCATTTCGCGGAAGCAAATACGGCAAAGGCCAAAGCGGCGCATAAAGGCGTGCGGCCTACCGCAACGCTTGCAACGGTTGTACCCACGAACGGTATACTTCGGAGTACGCTTGCATTTTTCAATCATTCTTCTGCTTGCCATGGTATTACCTTACTTCCTGAAGGGGAGTCCAAGTTCTTCGAGGAGGGCACGGCCTTCGTCGTCCGTCTTAGCGGAGGTGACGAAAGAAATGTCCATACCGAAGGTACGGGAAATCTTGTCAATGTCGATTTCAACAAAGATCGTCTGTTCCTTGATGCCGAGGGTGAAGTTACCCATGCCATCAAAGCCACGGCGTGCGAGACCACGGAAGTCGCGGACACGCGGAAGGTCGATGTTGATGAAACGATAGAGGAAGTCCCACATGTTGTCGCCATGAAGTGTGACCTTAGCACCGATGCCGATACCTTCACGGAGGTGGAAGTTAGCGACAGCCTTCTTAGCGTTAGTGACAATAGCCTTCTGACCGGTGATAGCAGTGAGAGTGTCAGCAGCTTCGTCGAGAATCTTGCGGTTCTGGGAAGCGGCGCCCACGCCCATGTTGAGCACGATCTTTTCGAGACGCGGAATCTGCATCACGTTCTTGTAGGCAAACTTTTGCTGCAAGGCCGGAACGACCTTTTCGAGATAGAATTGCTTCATCTGGTTCATTGCGTTACCTTACACAGCCTTTCCAGTTTTTACACTGGTACGAACGCCCTTCTTACCCTTTTCGCGAACGATGCGGGTACGAACGGGAGTGTTGCCTTCGAGAAGCATCACGTTGGAAATGTCGATCGGCAATTCCTTTTCAACGATGCCACCAGTCTGATTGGTCTGAGACGGCTTTTCGTGACGCTTGCAGACGTTGACGCCAGAAACGGTCACCTTGCCATCCTTGACACTGATCACGGTGCCGGTCTTGCCCTTATTGGCACCGGAAATCACCTTGACGTTATCATTCTTCTTGATGTTAGCCATTACAGAACCTCAGGTGCGAGGGAGATGATCTTCATGTATTTCTTGTCGCGGAGCTCACGAGCCACCGGTCCAAAAATACGGGTTCCACGCGGTTCGCCATCCTTGTTGATGAGAACCACTGCGTTGTCGGAGAAACGGATGAACGTTCCGTCCGGACGTGCGATTTCTTTAGCTGTGCGGACGACGACGGCGTCGGCCACGGAACCCTTCTTCACCTTGCTCTGGGGGATAGCGTCCTTAACGGCTACCTTGATGACATCACCGATGCTAGCATAGCGACGGTTTGTGCCACCCAAAACACGGATGCAGGCGACTTCCTTGGCACCACTGTTATCGGCCACGACGAGTCTGGTTTCTTCTTGAATCATATTCGCCTTACTCCAGGAGTTTACTTCTTCTTTTCCACAATGCGGACGAGGCGCCAGCGCTTCGTTGCAGAGAGGGGACGAGTTTCCATGATTTCGACCAGGTCGCCTTCTTGGGCTTCATTCTTTTCATCGTGAGCCTTGAGCTTGCTAGTCGTAGTCATGATCTTGTTGTACATCGGGTGACGCTTGCGGTTTTCGACCACAACCGTAATCGTCTTGTCCATCTTGTCGGAGGAGACGATACCCTGCTTGACTTTACGAAGGTTTCTTTCCATTTCCTGCTCCTGCCGGCTTATGCCTTGGCCTTTTCGCTGAGGATGGTCTTGATTCTGGCGATGTCCTTGCGGGCAGCTTGAATCACAGAGGGTTTTTCCAAATTACCGAGCTTCGCAGTCATGCGGTAATTGAACAAATCGAGATTCAACTGAGCCAGTTTTTCCTTGAGCTGGTCAACGCCCAGTTCTTTCAATTCACGTGCTTTCATTAGATCTCCGATTCTTCGATGATTTTGCACTTAAGGGGGAGCTTCTGAATTGCGACATGGAGAGCTTCCATGGCAAGTTCACGTTCAACACCACCCATTTCAAAAAGGATGCGACCCGGGAGGATTACGGCTGCCCAGAATTCGACTGCGCCCTTACCCTTACCCATACGGGCTTCTGCAGGGTGACGGGTAATCGGCTTATCGGGGAAGACGCGAATCCACACACGACCACCACGCTTGATCTTACGAGTCATGGCGATACGAGCAGCTTCGATCTGGCGAGCGGTGAGCCAGCACTTTTCAAGAGCCTGGATACCGAATTCGCCAAAGGCGATATAGTTGCCACGAGAGGCGACGCCCTTCATGCGCCCTTTCATTTGCTTACGATGCAATGTTCTTTTCGGACTCAGCATAATTACTTCTCTCTCTTGTTGTCGTTCATGACGTCCTTACCGATCTTTTCACCGTGCATGATCCACACCTTGATACCGATGGCACCATAAACGGTCTTAGCGATGGCAGTTGCGTAGTCGATGTCAGCACGAAGAGTGTGCAGAGGCACGCGGCCTTCAGCATACTTTTCAACGCGGGCAATTTCGGCACCACCGAGGCGGCCACCGCACTGCACCTTGATACCTTCCACACCCATGCGCATAGCGGACTGGATAGCACGCTTCATGGCACGGCGGAAAGAAATACGCTTTTCGAGCTGGCGAGCAATGTTTTCAGCCACGAGCTTTGCATCAGTTTCCGGACGCTTGATTTCGTGGACTGCAATATAGATTTCTTTACCGGTGAGGAACTGGAGTTCGCCCTTCAAACGTTCCAATTCTTCGCCCTTTTTACCGATAACGATACCCGGGCGAGCGGTATAGAGGTTAACGTTCACCTTCTTGACGGTACGTTCGATGCCAACCTTGGAGAGGGAGGCATGTTCGAAACGCTTCATCAAGTAGCGACGGAGCACGATATCTTCATAGAGAAGATCGGCAAACTTGTCTTCGGCATACCACTTGGATTCCCAACCGCGGATAACGCCAAGACGAAGACCATTAGGATGAGTTTTGTGACCCATTGTTAATTCTCCTTGTCTGCGACAACGACGGTGATGTGGGAGAGCGGCTTTTCGATACGGAAAGCACGGCCCTGGGAACGCGGGTGAATGCGCTTCATGATCGTACCACCATCAGCGGTGATGGTCTTGATCACGATTTCTTCGGCGGAAACCGGAGCGGCGGACTTCTGCTTCAAGTTAGCGACAGCGGACTTGAGAGCATTTTCAACCAGCGGAGCACCCTTGGTCTGCGTACGGAGGATGGAGAGCATCGCGAAGGCTTCGCTGACGGACTTGCCACGAACGAGGTCGACTACGCGACGGAGCTTGCGAACGCCGTAACGGACGTTTTTAACTTTAGCAACAGCTTGCATTATTTCTTGCCTCCAGCAGTTTCAGTCTTGCGGTGACCGCGGAAAGTACGGGTCATGGAGAATTCGCCGAGCTTATGGCCAACCATGTTTTCGGTGACATAAACCGGAAGGAACTGCTTGCCGTTATAGACGGAGAACGTGAGTCCGACCATATCCGGGACGATTGTGGAACGACGGGACCAGGTCTTGATAGCCTGTTTCTTGTCGGAACCGGCCATCGCCTGGGCCTTGCTGAGAACGTGGGAATCCACGAACGCACCTTTCTTAAGGGATCTAGACATGAATTAGGCCCTCTTCTGACGATGACGTACGATGAACTTATCAGTACGCTTGTTGTTACGAGTTTTTGCACCCTTAGAGTTCTTACCCCAAGGAGAGCACGGATGACGACCACCAGAGGTACGACCTTCACCACCACCAAGGGGGTGATCGACCGGGTTCATAACGACACCACGGACGGCCGGGCGCTTGCCGAGCCAGCGAGAGCGGCCTGCAGAACCCGAGGATTCATTCATGTGATCGATATTGGAAACCTGGCCAACGGTAGCGAGGCAGTCTTCCGGGATGTAGCGGACTTCGCCACTCGGAAGCTTGACCTGGCAGAGCTTGCCGTCCTTGGCAACCAGTTCTGCACCGGCACCAGCGGAACGAGCAATTTGGGCACCCTTGCCCGGCTTCATTTCGATGTTGTGGATAATGGTGTTGAGCGGAATGTCGCGGAGAGGAATTGCGTTACCTACGCGGAATTCAGCACCTTCACCAGCGTTCAGCACATCGCCAACCTTGATTTCGGCCGGAGCGATGATGTATGCGCGCTTGCCGTTTTCGTACTTGACGAGAGCGATGCGAGCGGTACGGTTCGGATCGTATTCAATCGTTTCGACAGTGCAGGAGAGACCGGCGAACTGACGCTTGAAGTCAATGATACGATACAGTTTCTTGTGACCACCACCACGACGACGGGAGGTAATTTCACCAGCATTGTTACGGCCGGAGCTACGCTTGATACCTTCGGTAAGCGGCTTGTACGGCTTTACAGCAGAGAGTTCCTTGCGGTCACCAATCTGCTTGTAACGCAGTGTCGGGGTAATCGGGCGATAAGATTTCAGACCCATGGTTATACTCCTTCAAACTCGGCAATCTTTTGCCCGGCCTTCAATGTGATGTAGGCCTTCTTCCAGTTCGGTTTCTTGCCAGCGACCATGCGGACGCGCTTGATCTTGCCGCGGTTGATCAAAGTGTTGACCTTAGCGACCTTGACGTCAAAGCGCTTTTCGATAGCGGCCTTGATGTCTTCCTTAGAAGCGTCCATGGCGACCTTGAACACGTACTTGTGCACGTTCGTACGCGGATTGACCATGTTCTTCATGGTTTCTTCGGTAACGTGCGGAGCAACGAGGATTTCGCGAATTTCTTTCATTAGCGGCCTCCTTCAAGTTCTGCGAGAGCAGCCTGAGAGATGACAACGTTATTTGCACGAACAACATCGTAAGTGTTGACGTCAGCTACGCGAGCGCAACGGCACCAAGGAATGTTGTTAGAGGAAAGATAGAGGTTCTGATCCTTTTCGCTAACGATGAAGAGAACGTTGCGCTGTTCGATGCCGGACTTGGCGAGAACAGAGAGGAGATCCTTGGTCTTCGGAGCGCTGAAGCTGAGAGCTTCGAACACGGAGACCTTGCCTTCGCTAGCCTTGTTGGCGAGAGCGGAGTAGAAAGCGATCTTCTTGACCTTCTTGTTCACCTTTTCGAAGTAGTCATGAGACTTCGGACCGTGTGCCTTAGCACCACGAACCCAAACTGCAGAGGTGTTCTGACCGGAACGAGCGCGGCCGGTACCCTTCTGCTTCCACGGCTTCTGGCCACCGCCACTGACTTCGCCCTTGGACTTAGTCTGGGCAGTACCCTGACGATTGTTGTTCAGGATAGCCTTGATGTGGAGGTACATGCAGACCTTGTTGACTTCCTGGTCGAAGAGAGCCGGGAGCTGGATATCATTCTTAAAATCGCCAGTAGCGGCGAAAAGCTTTGCACTAGCCATTAGTCTTTCCTCACCACGATGATGCTGTTCTTCGGGCCCGGGACAGCGCCACGGACGAAGATCAGGTTGCGGTCGCCATCAACTTTGACGACCTGGAGGTGCTTCACGGTCACTTTCTTGTTGCCGTATTGACCAGCCATACGCTTACCCGGGAAAACACGACCCGGATAGGAGTGAGCGGACGTACCACCCGGTTCGCGCATATTGTGCGTACCATGGGAACGAGGACCGCTATGGAAACCGTGGCGCTTGATAGTGCCAGAGAAACCATGACCCTTGGAGATGCCAGAGACGTTCACAGTCTTTGCATCAGCGAAGTCGGCAGCGCCGAATTCCTTGCCAACCGGCCAGGATTCGAGATCAGCGACATCAAATTCAGCGAGGTGTTCACGAACAGCCACGTCAGCCTTCTTGAAATGGCCGACTTCTGCCTTATTGGCGCGCTGTTCCTTCTTGAGACCAAAGCCGATCTGGACAGCAGTGTAGCCGTCCTTCTCTTCTGTCTTATGGCAAACGACCACGCACGGACCGGCTTCGAGAACCGTGACAGGGACGCATTCGCCCTGTTCCGTGAACACTTGGGTCATTCCCAATTTCTTTGCGAGAATACCGTTCATTGTTATTAGACCTTAATTTCGACTTCAACGCCTGCCGGCAAGTCAAGTTTCATGAGGGAATCTACAGTTTGCGGCGTAGCATCAAGGATGTCGATAAGACGCTTGTGCGTACGGGATTCGAACTGTTCACGAGAAGTCTTGTCAATATGCGGAGAGCGGAGCACCGTATACTTCTGGATCTTCGTCGGGAGAGGGATGGGGCCTGCAATACGAGCCCCAGTGTTCTTAGCTGTATTCACGATATCTTGAGCAGAGCGGTCGATCATACGATGATCGAAGCTCTTCAAGCGAATACGGATGCGTTCACCAGCCATGATTATTCCTTACTTGATGATTTCGGTAACAGAGCCAGCACCAACAGTACGTCCACCTTCGCGGATAGCGAAGCGGAGCTGCTTTTCCATGGCGATCGGAGCGATGAGGTTCACGTGAATCGTGACGGTATCACCCGGGGTAACCATTTCGACGCCTTCCGGGAGCTGAATCGTGCCGGTAACGTCGGTGGTGCGGAAGTAGAACTGAGGACGGTAGCCGTTCATGAACGGCGTGTGGCGGCCACCTTCGTCCTTAGTGAGAACGTAGATTTCAGCCTTGAATTCGGTGTGCGGAGTGACAGACTTCGGAGCGGCGAGAACCATGCCACGGACGATGTCCTTCTTTTCAGCGCCACGGAGGAGGAGACCAACGTTGTCACCTGCCTGAGCGTCGTCGAGAAGCTTGCGGAACATTTCAACACCGGTGATGACGTATTCGGTGGTTTCACCGAGACCGATACGTTCGACCTTGTCGTTCAAGCGAACGACACCGCGTTCGATACGGCCAGTAGCGACAGTGCCGCGGCCAGTAATCGTGAACACGTCTTCGATCGGCATGAGGAACGGCTTGTCGGTATCGCGCTGCGGGAGCGGGATGTAGGTGTCGCAAGCGTCCATGAGTTCCATGATCTTGTCCTGGTATTCCGGATCGCCTTCAAGAGCCTTGAGAGCGGAACCGCGGATGATCGGGGTGTTGTCACCGTCAAAGTCATACTTGGACAGAAGTTCGCGGACTTCCATTTCGACGAGGTCGAGAATTTCGGCATCGTCAACCATGTCGCACTTGTTCATGAACACGACGATCTTCGGCACGCCAACCTGGTGTGCAAGAAGGATGTGTTCGCGAGTCTGCGGCATCGGGCCGTCAGTAGCAGCAACGACGAGGATAGCGCCGTCCATCTGAGCAGCACCAGTCACCATGTTCTTCACATAGTCAGCATGCCCCGGGCAGTCGACGTGTGCGTAGTGACGGTTTGCAGTGGTGTATTCCACGTGAGAGGTGTTAATCGTGATACCACGAGCCTTTTCTTCCGGAGCGTTGTCGATTTCGTCGAAACGCTTTGCAGCGGCAAGACCCTTAGCAGCAAGGGTGGTGCAGATTGCAGCGGTCAAAGTGGTTTTACCGTGGTCAACGTGGCCGATGGTGCCAATGTTGCAGTGCGGCTTGCTTCTGTCAAAATGTTCTTTTGCCATTTTTTCCTCTTCTTCAGCAGAAGGTTTATCGCTTCAAGTTCAAGAGAACTACTTGAGTTCCCCGTATTTTCGCAAAGCATAGGAAGCGGTACTCTGCGAAATTGGAACACAAATTTAATAAATGCTAGGTAATTTGCAAGTATTTTTCTTTTGAAATTACGCTAAAAAAGCGGATTTTTGGACTTATCCACAGGTTTTCGGGGGTGTTTTCGGGCCGTTGAAAACCCGCTCATTTCCTAGGATAGAATTGCCCTTTTTCGCTTAAAAATCAAAGGTTCAATATTTTATATCAACTATAAAACCAATTTTCCAACATTTTATCAACATTATTCACAAACCCGACAAAATTCAATTCACAACCCAAGTCTTACAATGTAAAAAGATTTTTACATCAGAAAATTTTACAAAGTTTTACCTTTTTTGGACCTCCCCAACCCATTGCCCTTCAATATTTTGAGATTCTCCGATTCATTCAAAAAACAAGACACAAATCTCCAAAATCACCCATCGACCACCAACAAACTATTAATAGATACCGATGACCAATAATCACTGACTAGTGGCTAACATAAATTGTCCTAAATCACGATAATGGCATGAAAAGTTTTTTTACAAGACATTATATATAATATTTCTATCTTTATGCAAAGGTGTTTGGGGATAATTTCGAGGAACTTCTATGAAATACCCCCTTTTAAAGTCCCTTCTTTCTCTTGGGACGATTGTTTTAGCTTGTTCTTGCTCAGACGACAAGCCATCTTCCAGCAGCGATGATGGCGTTCCTGAGCAGCAGTCTACCATTACGTCGTGCGACAATGCTTGGCTTTTGTCTGGAGACCGTATTTACCTTGGCTATAGTGACTTGACCGTTACAGACGAGGCAGGCGTCCAGATTGGCTTTATCACAGCGATTCCGAATTCTTCGAACGTCAATATAGTGGATTTGTCCGGTAACTTGCTCATCAGCAATGTCAACCTCCTTGCAACTACAGTTATATTTGGTGACAACGTCCGTTTCAAGACTATCGACAACGTTTTCCACCTGAAGGACGCTACCGGGAATTACCTCATCTACGCCAGTTCGATCGTGACCGACCCGAATGGAAAGCAGATTGGTATCGCAAACTTCACGACAGGCATCATCACAGACTTCAACGGTACTGTGCTGACCCAAGCCAACATCATGTCGCTCCCTATTTTGCAGCCGAACTCCAGATGCGTGGACTACATCTCCCCCATCGCATCGTCTTCGAGTGCAGACGTTCCTCCGGTTTACAGCAGCAGTAGCAACAACATCACCAATAGCTCCTCTTCTTACGTGCCACCCACCCCGAAGAGCAGCAGTTCTTCTACCCCCAAGAGCAGCAGCTCTCAGCCGAAAAGCAGTAGTTCTGCCCCAAAGAGCAGCAGTTCCTCTGTCGTCACTGGCCAATGCCCAAATATTAAGGTGAAGAGCGGCGGCAAGAGCGGATCTGGCTGGGCAACCCGTTACTGGGACTGCTGCAAGCCTCACTGCTCCTGGCCGGAACATGCAGGCGGCAATTACTCCAAGCAGTGCACCAACAAGGGTCAGTCTGAAAACACAAACTGGGGCGACGGCAGTATCTGCAGCGGCGGTCCCCAGATGACCTGCACAAGCCAGATTCCGTTTACGATTGACGGCTGTACCGAAATGGGCTTTGCATTCGCAGCAGTGCCTGCAAGCGATGGTGGTTCTTGCGGCAAGTGCTACCAGCTCACCTTCACAGGCAAGGGCAAGTACTCGACCGATGCAAACCACAGAGCCATCAAGGACAAGAAGCTCATCATCATGACAACAAATATCGGTGGTGACGTTCAGCAAGGTCAGTTCGACATCATGATTCCTGGCGGTGGCGTCGGTATGTTCAACGGATGCTCTTCCATGGGCTGGGGCCCGCAGGGCGAACAGTACGGCGGCCTCCTCTCCGATTGCGAAAAGGCTAAAAACTACAACGCATCTGCAACCTTGTCCTGCCTCAAGAGCAAGTGCGCCGAAGTGTTCAGCAGCGATGCCAAGGCAAAACAAGGCTGTCTCTTCCTTGCTGAATTTATGCACGGCGCAGGCAACCCGATGCATGACTACGTCGAAGTGGAATGCCCGCAAGTTCTTAAAGACAAGTATTAATCTAAAAGTCTAAAACGGAACTAAACGCCCCGAACAGGGGCGTTTTTCTTTTTTGTAAGTCTTTGATAATAAATAAGTTGTGCTAAACCGCACAAATTGTCATTGTATAGTTCTTTTTACTCTTATTTACGAGCAATTCAAACAATAAGATTTTATCTTTTACCGCGGATGATTGGAATACAGGGTGTGATATAATAATTATAAGGGCTTACTATATCATGAAGAATAAATTTTTCAAAACCCTCGCCATTTTTGGACTTTCCGTTATCGCATGGAACTGCTCTGACGATCCAGCAACATCAGCGCAACACACATCCGAAACCCCCGTTGTCCAGCCAAAGAATGCATTTGAAGTCGATATAAACTGCTGGATGTTAAATATCGGTACGCAGACTTTGCTTATTGTGCCTGATGCATTGGGCACCTATACTGTCACTGATCCGTTCAGCATTCCTTACGGCACTTACGATGTCGCAACAGGCACGATTTACGACTTAAACGGCAACGTTGTCATTACCAATGTTGACACTAGCACCCTCCCCATTTTGAGCACAGACAAGACCGTCACATACCTCGACGGTACAAGACTTGCCATCGTCAATGGGGAACTCGTTCCGCTTTCGAACGGTATCACCGTGAGCAGCTCTTCAACAACTGTTCCGGGCACTGTTACCGTAAGCAGTTCTTCTGTCTACAATCCGGGCACTCCGGCCGTGAGCTCCAGCTCCGCCAAGACGCCGACCCCGACGCCTGCCGTGTCCTCCTCTTCTCAAAAGACAGAACAGCCTGTCGCAAGCTCTTCTTCACAACAGCAACAGCCGAAGTCCTCCGCCAACACATCAGGCAAGCAGTGCAACGGTCAATGCTATGATAACGCTTCTAGCAAGTGCGTTGGATATCACGAACAGCTCACAGGCTCTAAGGGCGAAAAATACGCCTACGACGAATCTTGCAAGTTAAACTGCTACTACGATCCTGACAATAAGAATTGCCAGAACATCACCGGCTCCGCACCGGCAAGCAGCCCGTCCGAACAGCCGAAGTCCAGCTCCAGCGTGAAGTCTTCTTCGTCTCAGCAACAGCAGCAGCCGAAATCCTCTTCGTCTCAGCCGCAGCAACAGCCGAAGTCCTCCAGCAGCCAGCCGAAATCTTCGTCTAGCCAGCAGCAACAGCAGAACAACCCCAACGCAGGTGCTGAAGAAGCCAAGTACCTCAATGCAGGTGCTGGTGGACAGCAGGGCTTTGCAACCCGTTACTGGGACTGCTGCATGCCTCACTGCGCTTGGCCGGAACACGGTGGCGCTGCCAAGACTTGCGATGCCAAGGGCAAGACCCCAATCGGCAACACGAACGGCAGTATCTGCTCTGGTGGCCAGGGCACGACTTGCACAAGCCAGATTCCTATAATCGTGAGCGACAAGCTCGCCTACGCATTCGCTGCAACTCCGGGTAACGACGCCACATGCGGCAAGTGCTTCGCCCTCACCTTCACCGGTACCGGCAAGTACGAAACCAAGGCAAACCACAAGGCACTTGCAGGCAAGACTCTCGTCGTGATGGCATCGAACATCGGTTACGACGTGCAGGGCGGCCAGTTTGACATTATGATCCCGGGTGGCGGTGTCGGTTTGTACAACGGTTGCTCAGGCATGGGCTGGGGCAGCCAAGGTGCGACATACGGCGGTCTCCTCACCGAATGCGAAAGCGAAGTCGGATACAGTGGCGACCTCTTGACCAAGCGTAAGCAGTGCCTCACCGAAAAATGCAACAAGTCCTTCGGAAGTGACACCCAGGCCAAGGAAGGCTGCCTCTTCCTCGCCACATGGATGGAAGCTGCAGGCAACCCGAACCACACTTATAAAGAAGTCGAATGCCCGTCTGCTTTGAAGGCCAAATTCTAATCAAAAACGGCAAAAAATACTATTAGTCATAATTAAAATTTATAGAAGCACCCTGCCAAAGGGTGCTTTTTTGATTATGATTACATCGCTGAAATCCAAAAATTTTCTCGAAATTATGGAAACAATTGTTTGCACGATATTTTGGGGTAATTCATAACATTGGAGAATGCGATATGACATTGATGTCATCCGAAAAGCTGAAATAGAACTTTTAGCACAGATGCAAGGGGCTACTTCGATCACGAAGAAAAAGCTCGCTCTCGATAGCGGGATTAGCCGTCAGCACCTCGGTCTCGTCGCAAAAGGCAAACGCAATCTTTCCGTCAAATCATTTTGCGACCTTGCCGATGCCTTCGGCTGTACAGCCACCGAACTGATGTACAAGCTCGAAGCTTTAATGTTGGAGCAAATCAAGCTCCAAACGCCTGCCGCCGCCGACAAGGCTAAGGGCATAAACTATATCAATAAAAACATTCTGGAAAAAAGTAATCCAAAATAAAAATGCCTAAGCCATAATCGCAGGCGCTTTTAAAATTGTTCAAGCAGCCGAATGCGTTCGGGCGTGTCCGGGTGCGTGCAGAACAAGATATTTGCCTTTGCGACCCACCCCTTTAATCCCATATTGTTATCGAATTCCTCATCCGGATGGATTACGTAAAGCTGCGCAATATCGTTACGCTGTACCGACATGAGCCCTGGATCATTGGAAATTTTCCGCAGTGCAGAAGCGAGTGCCAAGGGATCTCCACAAAGCTCGGCACCGCCGGCATCGGCAACGTACTCGCGCTTACGCGAAATTGCAAGGCGAGTGAACCAAGTGAAGACATAGCCGATAGAACTCCAAATAAACACAAGCAAGAGAACAAGGATTAGATACACATCAGCTCGTCCACTATTGCGGTCACGCCTGGACGAACGACGTGGAGACCGGATCATGGCGCTCATCAACTTGAGCGACACCGTCTGAATCGTCGCAAAAATTCCAACGAACACAATGCACACGACCATAAGGCGCGTATCGCGATTCTTGATATGCGTAAGCTCGTGACCCACGACTGCCGAAAGCTCCCTATCATCCAGCTTTTCGATAAGACCCGTCGTAAGCGTAATGGTAAACGAAGGAATATCGATACCGCTTGCAAAGGCGTTCATTCCCGAATCCTGGATAATATTGATTTGCGGCATTTCGATGCCGCCTGCAATGCAGAGATTTTCGACAATGTTGTAGACACGCAAGTTATCCTTGCGTTCAACAGGTTTTGCATGAGTCGCATGCCGGATAATGGCGGTATTGGCACAATAGGCGATAATGAACCATACACCTACAATCTGCAAGGTGTACGGAATCACGACCTTGAAGCAATGCCATATTTCGGGCCAGTGCATAGTTCCGTACTTTGTATGTGAAGCATGGTCCGCAGGGCAACCGCCTTCGACAATATCGCAAATCGCACCGAAAAAATCAAGCCCCAGAATAACCAGAAAAACCATCCCCAATAATATTACCGGGAACATGAAAAGCAGAATTACCGTATTACGGTTATTCCGCCATATCTGAGTCTGGAGACCGACGTATTTCATTGAAGGAAATTAAAACTTCACTTCAGGAGCCTTTTCGAGCGTAGCCCTATTTTCAGTTGCCTCGTACATGGCGGCACGTGTAAAGTGGAACATGCCTGCAATGATATTGCTCGGGAAGACTTCGCAAGCGTTGTTGTATTCACGCGTCGAAGAATTGAAGAATCGGCGGGCAGCGGCAAGCTTGTTCTCAATGTCGGCAAGCTCCGCCTGTAACTGCAAGAAGTTCTGGTTCGCCTTGAGTTCCGGGTATGCTTCAAGCGAAATACGGAGTCCCGAAAGGGCTGCAGAAAGCGACTTGTCGGCAGCAACCTTCTCGTCGATAGTCTTGGCATTGATGGCAGCAGCACGGGCGGCAGTCACTTCTTCAAGAACCTGCTTTTCGTGAGTTGCATAGCCCTTGACCGTCGAGACAAGCTGTGGTACAAGATCATAGCGCTGCTTGAGCTGCACATCGATATTCGCAAATGCGTTTTCGCGATTGTTGCGAAGTTTTACAAGCCCGTTGTACATGGAAATGAACACGGCGATGACAATAAAAATGACTGCGACAACGATAACTACGGTCATATTTTCTCCTTGATTCTTATAAACAAATATATATAAGAATTTTAGTTTTACTTCTTGTCTTTCGCCTTTTCTTCTTCTGGCCGTGAGCGACAAGTGCTTCATATTAATGAAGCATGGCCGCGAGAGCGAGCGCCTCTTACACTTTCTATTTACTTTGGGCGCGAACGGCTTCAGGATCAGGCTTCGTGTCTTCGAGCAGGCGATCGGCCCATTCATCCCAGAACTTGCAGCGTTCGCCTTCGAGCTTCATTTTCGCAAACTTCACCGGTTCTGTTTCGACGGCGAGCGTCACCACGGATTCCTTGTATGCCTGCGGGAGCCCTGCGACATGTGCCATGCGCTTCTT
The DNA here is from genome assembly GCF_002210405.1 of Fibrobacter sp. UWB3. Taxonomy (NCBI): domain Bacteria; kingdom Pseudomonadati; phylum Fibrobacterota; class Fibrobacteria; order Fibrobacterales; family Fibrobacteraceae; genus Fibrobacter; species Fibrobacter sp. UWB3. The sequence continues at coordinate 13,619 of NZ_MWQJ01000004.1, read as the reverse complement.
GAGTTCAGCGACAGTCGCATCGAGAATATCGACTTCAAAACGGCGCTCAATGTAGCGGCGGGTAATGAACCCAAGCGACATGAAGTAATCGCCCTGATTACCTTCGGCAAGGTAATTCTTGTTGCGCAAATTCTTGAGAGCAAGTACTGCTTCTTCGTACGGCGGGAGCTGCGGAGCTTCACCGCGCTTTGCAAATTTCTTGTGCAGGAACCAGCCAAGGAATACGAGCAAAGCAACACCAAGTACAGCGAGCAATACATAAAGCCACTGCGGGAGTCTCGGGTCGCTCAGTGGGTCTTCCACTTCGAGAATATCAGCTTCTTCGCCAGTCGTGCGGTTAGAAACCTTGACCGCGACCGGGTCCGTATGCGTCTTGACCGTATCCGTACCGACAACAGCATTCACTTCTTGCGGAGCAATGAGAAAATCGCCACTCACAAATGTATTGAGCGTTGCAAGCCAAGTGAACTTCGCAGTGCCTTTAGGCATGCCCTCGGTGATTTTTTCGTTCTTCATTTCCTTGACTTCAAAACTGCCAAGGTTACCGACAAAACTCGGTAAATCGACAATCGCATTTTCAGGCGCCGTGACCTGGATTTCATAATTGAACTTGTCGCCGATAAAGACCTGTGCGTTATCGACATTTGCCTTGACACTCAAGTCAAAAGCGTTGGCAGAAGCAACTAAAAGTACCGCAAGCGAAAAAAGAATCTTGAAACTTTTCAATGAAGTAAAACGAGACATTTTAAACCTCAAAAAGGAATATACAAAAAATTGAAACTGTAAAGTAATAGGAGATGCCCGATCATCCCCGTCATCCCCGTCAAGCGAGGACAGGCGCGAGGACAGGCGTCGGGCATGACAAAAAAAACGTCCTACCGTTTACCAATCACTTTCTTCAGTATTCTCTGGCTGCGTAGCGCAACAGTCGGGTGTTCCCTGTAAATTGATGCAAAAAGCTTTGAGTACGGGATTTCGCATTCGGCAAGTTCCTGCATGGCAGCTTTCGCTTTCTGCTTCCCTACTTCCTTAAACGCATACGCATCCGCTTCGAATTCCTGATTCCAGCAATACCAATTGAAAAAGTAGCGGAACGGAATTGCCACCAAATGGAGCCACAGAATCGCTTCGAAAAAACTCCAATTCCAGCGAGTGACCATTGCCGCCAAGAACCAAACGGCAACCATCAGGAACGCGACTTTCATCAAGTTCCGCAAAATCGAATGGTGCAAAATGCGATGGCCTTCTTCGTGCTTTTCCACGAACAGGCTCTTCTGAGGTTCCTTGCGATTTTCCGGAAGCGGTGCAATGTCGTTCACTAGCGGAATCAATCGCAACACAGCAAAAACACCACCACGCAATTGCGTCAACCTGCGTTCACGAACTTCAATTACAGCGCGGAGTACAATTTCTAGACAAAGTAAAATATATAACAACATAACAGTAAAATTCGCGCAGCTCAATCTAAACTTAAGCAAGATTCTTTACGAACGCATTCAGACGTCTTGCCGATTCTTCAAGGCGATTTCTTTCCCATTCCATGAATCCCTTGTCCACCGGATGGGCACTGTCGTAATCATCAAAAATCTTGCGGCCGCGTTCGTTGTCGCGATCCAAGCCATGACTTACGCTATCAAACCATTCCTTGTCGAGTTGTCTGTAACGCTTGACCAAGTCATCCATCGTTTCAGGGAGTGTCACGACACGGGCTATTTCTTTATTTGTATCACCGAGAAGCTTGCGCAATTCGCGTGGCGACTGTTTCGAAAGGGACTCGTCACTTTCCACAAGCGTAAGCATCAGATCAAGCACGTAGCGTTCCAGATATTCACCATACGTCTTGATGGCATTTTGTCGTACGCGTTCGCGCAAGAAGTTTTCACCAAGACCGTCAATATCAGATTTCGTATAAACGTCCTTAACCTTGCTCACCTGCAAGCGGTTGTACGCATCAAATACAAGACGAGCCGTTTCAGGATTGTAAATCGAATAGAATGCTGACGGCACAAGGCCCTTACCGCGAATGGAATATTTATACGCATTGCGATCCAGCGCATACGCATTCTTTGCATAGTTCCAGCCCGGCACAATTTCGTTCAAGCGTGGAGCTACACCCACCAGCTGCGGGTCGCCCGCGTGGATCAGCGAGAACGGGAACTTAAGTCGTTGCGGTAAAGTCGTGAGTCCACTTGCAATCAAAGTAAACGGAGACTCGCGGAAATTCGACGGGAACTTGATGTTCACGCCAAGACCGAAGAACATTCCCTGACCAGGCATTACTTCCTGGTCTGGCATGCGGCCCGTGTGATTGCTGCCGACGTTTGCACCATAGCCCAAGTTACCACAGCCTTCTGGCCAAAGTGCTGCAATCAAAAGCGAATGATGGTGCATCTGCGTCATCGGTCCCATGTAAGAACTATTGACTTCGCCTTCTTCGATATGGCAGCACGGCGCAATGATAGACGACTTCACAATCGCCTTGCAACCGACCTTGCAGCGACTCATCAGAACAGAACTCTGGACCTCGGCGCCCGTATGCACCTTAACGCCCATCTGCACATTCGTATTTTCAAGAATCACGGAATCATAGACATGGCTCGATTCTTCGAGCGAACTCATGATGATGGAATTGCGAATCTTTGCGGCACCTTCGATGCGGGCATGCGCACCAATCCAGCTATTGCGGATAATGTTCGTATTCGAAACGACTGCGCCCTTCCCCACGATTCCAAACGGGAGTGCAAGTTCGGACCTATACGTGCTGAGCATTTCAGCAAAAGAATCCTGGACGCTCTGTTCAGCCTTGTGGAACAGCTGCAAGTCGACAAGCTCCGTCGTGAGTTCCGGGAAAACCAGCACTTCGCGACCACCCATCTCGTTACCGACATTAATGGACGAACCAACCATGTAGTTGATTTTGCCGCTACTCACGAGCGTGCCTACATTTTGCACCACCGCACTACTGCGCACAAGCACATTGCTTAACGTCGAGACCTTATAAATCAAGGCGTTCTCGATAATGCAGTTATGGACCATGCAATCGTAAATACCTGTAGCGACCGAAACATCGCCCGGCAAGAGGAGCGTACCAAAGAACTTCGGGAGGCGCACATCGCCCATAAAACTCGAACGGAAAATTCGATTCGGGTCAAAGTCCGGCTCGACTAGCACCTTCGACCAGTCGTCGCAACTGTTTCCGTTTTTCTCCAAAATCTGGATTTCAAACGCCGTCATCGGACGGTACTTGCCAGTCGCTGATTTGATGACTTTAAAATTCTCGACCGAAGTAGCCAAAACACTGCTCTTCAGCGCTTTTTTCAATTTTAACAATCGCTGCATGGTTAAAAAATAGACTAAATTAGGGGCGATGATGAAGGAATACCTCTTCAACTTGATTAAAAAACATCAATACAATATCTCCATCTATACGGAAGATATTTTTGAAAGACGTTGTCAGGAAGAAATTATCCGCAGTGACGAGGATAAGAGCTCCTTCGTATACATTGAATTTGACTTCGATTCCATCAATGCAACCCTCGGCAACGAGAGCAATTCCCAGCAGTTCTGGAATATCTTCATGGAAACGCTTTCCAAGAACAAGCGCGGAAACGATATTCTCGGTTTCCTCGAACATGAAAGCGGAATCGGCCTTTTGCTACTGGATTCCAAGCTCGATGGCTGGACACGTCTTGCAGGACGATTCATGCGTACCGCAAGCGCCCAGAACTTCGAAATCATAAGCCTTGTGCTTGATAAAAACGTAAAGCCTATCGTCTATCCGAGCTGTATCCAGGATATCCAGACACAGCAGACCGCAAAGCAGGAACAATGAAAGTACTCGTCATAGGCTCCGTCTATCCAAGATTTCAAGAAGACGCCGAAGTCCCTTGGCTGCGTACATCTATCGCCCACTTGAAAAAAGCGGGTGTCGAAATTCAGGTGCTTGCGCCTGCGTACAAGGGCCTCAAGAGTCATGACATTGACGGCACGCACGTAAACCGTTTCCGCTATGCTCCGGCCGCCTGGGAAATCCTCACACACGAAGAAGGTGCCCCAAGCAAGATGGCCTCCAAGCCATGGCTGCAACTACTCGCCATCCCTTACATCATCAACGGATTTTTCCAGTGCATCAGGATTTGCCGCAAGTGGCGCCCTGACGTGATTCACGCGCACTGGCCGTTCCCGCACGCCTACATCGCACTCGGTGCAGCCAAGCTTTTTAAAATTCCGCTCGTACTGAATTTCCACGGTGCAGAGCTCTTGCTCATCCGCAAAAAGAAATGGGTCAAGCCACTCCTGAAATTTGCCATCGGGCAGGCACAGGCGATCTTCGCAAATTCAAGTTTTACCGCCGGTAAAATCAAGGCGCTCCGCAACGTAAACGTCGAATGGAGCCCGTACGGAACTACGCTAGAGGATAATAAAGACGAGAGTGGCGTCATCCTGAGTGAAACGAAGGATCCAGTCACAATTGTTCCGCATCCAGTGAACGGCAAATTCAAAATTCTCTTTGTCGGACGACACATCGAACGCAAGGGAATCTGCTATCTCATCGAAGCTGCAAAGCATTTGCCTAGAGACAAGTTCGAAATCCGCATCGTCGGTGTCGGTGACTTGACCGAACAGCTTAAAGCGCAAGCCGAAGCAATGCAAAGCGTCATCCTGAACCCCGGAACAGAGTCCGGGATAAACTCCAGTGAAGGATCCAGTCAAGGAAATCAACCAGCAAATATCATTTTCACGGGAAAGCTCTCGCCCGAAGCTCTCGCAAACGAATACAAGACCGCAAACGTCTTTACGCTCCCAGCTATAGTCGACCACAAAGGCGACACGGAAGGACTCGGAGTCGTGCTCATCGAAGCGATGGAATTAGGTCTCCCGATTGTCGCAAGCAATGTCGGCGGTATCCCGGATGTCGTTGTCGACGGAGAGTCCGGAATTCTTGTTCCCGAAAAAGACCCTGTTGCGCTTGCCGACGCCTTTAAGTGCCTCGAAGCAGACCCGACATTGATTCAAAAACTTCTCGCTGGCGCCCGCAAGCGCATTGAAGAATGCTTTACCTGGGATGGCATTATCGAACGCCAGATTGAAGTTTATAAGCGCCTTCAGCAATAAAAAAAAACGCGATTCTTCGCGGCAATTTTTTTCGATATTTCTAGTAACTAGTAACTTTGAATTATTAACTAATTAAATTACTTTACCTTAAATCCGGCCTTTTCGAAAGCAGCTCTATTTTCCGGATTCTTCATGGCTACATTCGTAATCCAGTCAAATTCAGCAATGCCGCCTTGCAAACCTGCACGAGCGCAGAGCTGGTCACGTGCGACGTTATATGCATTGAGAATCTGGATCTTTTCAAAATCCTTGGCGTTGTCGATACGTTCGGACCACTTGACGCCAAGCTCTACAAGGCCATTGCTAGCTTTTGCGTAAACAACCGCCTTTTCATCAGTGATATTGGATTTTGCAGGAGCCGTGAACGGAAGCACAGGAACAATCGGCTGCGACTGCGGCAACACGACCTGACTTGCAGGCTTTGCTTCCGGCTGCTTGTCAGAACAAGAAACAAAAAAAGAGGCGATTGCCAAAAGTGAAATTACTAGAATTTTTTTTGACATGCTCGCCTCTTTTTTTTGTAATAGCGGTTCAGGGATTTGAACCCCGGACCAATGGATTATGATTCCAGTGCTCTACCGCTGAGCTAAACCGCCATTGATTGCAAATTTAGTAAAAGATTTTAGGAATTTCAAGGGGTATTTGAAAAATAAACCTTTGTTTCCATAAAATTTTCGCCCCATTCAATCACGCGCCAGCCCGGTGCAGCAGAACTCAGACAAAATACCGACATATTCGGGTCAATCTGCATCTGCGTCGACGGAGTCACATAGACGGTCTTATCTCCAAAATTTTCGACCATCTCGCTGTGATAGTGTCCCACAAATATATGCTTGAGATTCTTTATCTTCAAAAGCGTCGCCTGAACTTCTCCAATGTTCTTTAGCGCATATCTCAAGTCCATGAACTTGTGGTTGCAATGGCATGGTGGATGATGTAGGAACAGCAAAACCTCACCATCCACTTTTGCAGTTTCCTGCTCTAGCCATAAAAGTTGCTCACTTGAAACCGTCCCATCTGCACTATCCAAAAAGAAAATGGAATGTCCGTCAATATCATAGCGATAATAACACTTTCCATTATGTATTTTGCCTTCCAAGTCAAAATACTTCTGCATGACTTCAATGTTGTCATGATTTCCCGGAATAACGCATACTGGAACTTTGCAGTCTTTTAATACGTTGGCTATATAAGAGTAGGCACCTGGTTTAAAGTCATCGGCCAAATCTCCAGAAATCACCAAAAGATCCAGATCCTTCATGGTTTCAGAGTTATAGGCCGTCAAAAAGTTCTTACAGACATCAATATCCTGGACTAAACTCGCATCTTCACCGATGTGGGTATCAGATATCTGACCAATCTTAAGAACGTCTTTCTTCATACAACTACGTAAATTCTATATGAATATAGCTATTGAGATAAAAAAATGAAAACTAAATACGTTTTTTTATGATTTTTTCGACAATGTAAGTACTTTTGTGAACTTTGTCACATAATCTTCAACATACTTTCGTGACCATTTGGTGAATTAGCATTGAAAACTCAGGTTCAACATCTATCAACGTTGAAGAAAGTGAATAAGTTTTAAACTTTCAACATCAATCCACATTTGCTTTAATTCTGTAACTCGTTGATTTTCATAGACTTACAAAATCGATTTAAAATTTCTATCCACTATTCACTACATTAAATACTAATTATCATATATAAATATATTTAGTATTATTTAGTATAGGTGGTTGATTACTTTTCCTTCTTGCTTGCAGGCGTTTAGTTCATGTCACAGTTGCCCTGTAATATGGCACCTTCGTCTATGACGAGCTGTTCTGCTTTTACGTTACCTAAAATTTTGGCATTATCCTGAAGGACGAGTTTCTTTTTGCAATCTACGTTTCCTTTGATAACACCTGCAAGAATGGCAGCGCCACACTTGACGTCGCCTTCGATTATTCCAAGTTTTTCAAGAATCAATTCGCCATCGATGATAACACTTCCGTGAACCTTTCCGGCGATTCGCAAATCAGTTTTACCGGTAATGTCCCCATCAATTAGGACATTCCTTCCGATTTGAGTAAATTCCTGTTCGCTTTTGCTCCCCATATTTTTCCTCTAGTATGTAAATATCGTTTCCGGATCCTGCGGTAAATTATTCTTGGTAATAGAATAATGCAAATGTGGACCGCTGGTATTTCCGGTATCGCCTACATAACCGATAACATCGCCTTTTGTAACATTGGCACCTTTTCGGGTTCGAATACTCTTGAGGTGTGAATAAGACGACTTGTATCCGTTCTGGTGATCGATGACAACCGTGTTTCCGAGATCGCCGCTGTTGCCGGCGTAAGTGACCTTGCCACTACCCGATGCAAATACCGGGTTTCCTTTTCGGGCCGAAATGTCGATTCCCAGGTGCTTGTTTTCGTAGGAGAACTTTTTGCTGATAATGCCAACAGCCGGGATCACGTTCGGGATTCGTTCCAAGCGAATTTTTTCGTCGGTCGTAAGCCAGTTGTGTATCCCTTCGAAGTCGATTTGGTTTTTCGCGGACGGCACATGCGCAAATCGGTTACGCTCGATGATGCTGTTGATTTTGTTGGAGTCGTTTTCGAGGAACGTCTCGAAAATATTCTGGATTCTATTTTCCATAATCCACAGAGAATCAAGTCGCGAAAAGAGCTCTTCGTAGTTTGCATTCTGCTTGATGAGCTGTGCATTGTGTACGCGCATCTTTTCGTAAGAGATGAGTGTCTTGTTGATCTTTGCAATGTGGACTATGAACAAAATAAGAATAATAGCGACCAGGACAAGCCCGATATGGAACAAGTAAAATTGCTTGCTCGATATGCGGTACTTCCTTGCACCGGTCGTGTTTTCCGGAATAATCTGGATAGTGTAGAACTTACGACTCACAATTTTACCATTAACGGTTGTCCATTATTTCCTGGATTCTTGTCAGGTCATCCATGGAATAATAGTTGATGACGATGGTGCCCTTGGTCTGGTCCTTGGCGCTTGGGTTGAGTGCGACCTTTGTACCGAAGAATGTTTCGAGCCTGTTTTCGAAATTCTTGAGATCAGCGCTGAGTTCCGGCTTCGGTCTCGGTTCGCTACCGTGGACTTCCGGCATTTCATCTTCTTCGGGAGCGGCTGCGCCATTTTCAGGTTCGCCTTCTCTTGCCTCTCCTTCGTCTTTTGCCTGGGCGAACGGATCTTCGCCGCGAGCAATAGCTTCGATCTGACGGACGTTCAAGCCTTCTTCGATGACGCGCTTTGCGAGAGCTTCCGGGTCTGCAATTTTTTCACTGCAGAGAGCACGGGCGGCACCGCCTGCGAGTTTGCCTTCCTGAATCCAGGCCTGCACTTGGTTCGGGAGCTTCAAAAGACGGAGTGCGTTCGTGATGGCAGAACGGGACTTGCCGACTGTCTTGGCCAAGTCATCATGTGTATAATTATGGTTGTCGATCAACTGCTGGTAAGACTGTGCCACTTCAATCGGGTTCAAGTCTACACGCTGGATGTTCTCGATGAGAGCCCATTCGCTCATGGTCTTGTCGTCGAGATTTTCGTAAACCTGAGCCTTGATGGTTCTGCAGTTGGCGAGTTTCGATGCACGGGTACGGCGTTCACCGCTGATGATCTGGTAACGGTCGCCCACCTTGCGGACAGCGATCGGCTGGATGAGTCCGTGCTTTTCGATGGTTTCAGCAAGTTCGACAAGTTCATCGTCATCGAAGAACTTACGCGGCTGGAACGGGTTCGGGTCAATCAAGTCGATGTTGATTTCGACGATTTTCTGATTGTCTGGATTTACGTTTTCGTTTGTAGCGGTATTGTTGATAGCGTTATCGACAGAGTTGCCGAGAACATCGTGTGCCTTAAAAATTGCAGAGAGACCGCGACCAAGTGCTTGTTTACCCATAATAGTTTCTAGTTGTTAGTCAAAGGTTATTAGTTAAAAGTTTATGCAAGTGTCATTCTGAGCGAAGCCGTTAAGCGAAGTCGAAGAATCCAGTGAAGTTGTTGCCTGGATCCTTCTCCTATCACTTCGTTCTAGGGTCAGGATGACTTCGTCACTTTTCCTTATTCAGTATTTCTTCGGCGAGCTTCATGTACGACTGCGAACCTGTGCTTTGCACATCGTAAAGGATGACCGGCTTGCCGTGGGACGGAGCTTCGGAGAGTTTCACGTTGCGCGGAATCATCGTCTGGAAAACGGTATCGCTTAAGTTTTCACGAACTTCTTCAGCGACCTGCTTCGAAAGGCTCAGACGGGAATCGTACATCGTGAGGAGGGCTCCTTCGATTTTCAAGTTGGAGTTCAGATTTTTCTGGACTTCACGGATAGTCTTGAAAAGTTCAGTCATACCCTGCAATGCATAATATTCACACTGCACCGGAATGAGCACGCTCGTTGCGGCCGTCAGTGTATTAATTGTGAGTAAGTTCAAGCTCGGAGGAGCGTCGATGATGATGAAATCGAACTCTTGCTTGAGAACGTTCATCACGCGTTCGAGTCTGCGTTCGCGGCTCATGGCGTTGACAAGTTCAATTTCCATGACAGCGAGGTCAGGTCCAGAAGTGATGACCTTGAGGTATTCAAGCGACGTGTCCAAGATGGCGGGCTTGATATTTTCGAGCGTGAGATTGTCCGGATTACCAGCCATGTCCAGGATTTCGTGGATATCCATATCCTGGGATTCCATGAAACCGAGACCTTGAGAGGCATTACCCTGCGGGTCCATGTCTAAAAGAAGGGTCTTCTTTTCAAGGGCTGCAAAACTCGCGGCCAAGTTCACGGCCGTAGTAGTTTTACCGACGCCACCTTTTTGGTTGCATATGGCGATAATTTTACTCATTATTACCTCGGGTGACTAGAGCGTACACCTGTTCTTCTTCTGGAAGTTCATACTTCTGGATATGCACTTTCGGATCGTTTTCCAAATGGGCAATATTGTTGAAGCTCTTCAGCGTGACAAAAGTTCCGCCCCGCTTGAGACCTGCCTGGGCACGTTCCCAGTCGTTTTCGAAAGTCGAGAGGGCGCGGCAGCTGATAAAATCAAGGTCAGTGAGACCGGAAGTTTCAAAGCGCTTGCCGACGACGGTCAAGTTGTCCAAGTGGAGTTTTTCTTTGACCATCTGCATAAAGTTCACGCGCATGTGGCGTGGTTCAACTGCATAGAACTGCACGTTTGGCATGGCAATTGCAAGCGGGAAAACTGGGCAACCTGCCCCAGCACCCATATCGGCCCAACGGAGCTTGTCATCCTGAGCGGAGCCGTTAGGCGAAGTCGAAGGATCCAGTGACTTTCCCATAAATACAAATGGTACTAGAGAGTCGGCGATGTGCCTGCTCAAAAACTTTTCAGAATCCTTTGCCGAAATCAAGTTACCATATTCCTTGGTGTCCACCACCAAGTCTGCAAACTGGTAAAGCTTGTCGAGAGTCTCTTCGGACAGCTGTACACCATGTCCCGAAAGGAACTGGTTTAAAAGATCTTGCTGCGCTTTGTTAATTCTATAGCTCAATTTTCTTTTGACGTCATCCTGACCCGAAAGGGGAAGGATCCAGTTAAGTTTTGCTAGAACTTTTGTGTAGTGAAACAAAAATGTTCCACGTGAAACATGCGATAGCGAGTGTCGCAAAAATATGCTTGCATATTTTTATGACCGAGCATGAGCATGTAGGACATGAAGTGTCCAAACATTTCTGTTCCGAATTGAAATTTAGTATAACTTTTTTAGAAAACAATTCACAAACTCCCCTGCCCTATAAAAATCATAAAATAGTTGTTGATAACATTTTGATAAATGTTGAGAAACTGTTAAGCTGAATGCTGCGAAATGTATGCTTGCATACATTTCATAGCTGAGGCGCCAGTTTCGCGCTTGCGCAAAAACTGTTAAGCCGAATGCTGCGAAAACAAAAAATCTCCTGTTAAGGAGATTGTGTTTGATGTTACTTATTAACCTTTATAATGTGTTTACTATTGGCAGGTCGACCGAGAAGGTTAAAAAGTTGAACACCTTTCGGTATAATTGTTGGGTGGGTATTTTTCTTTAGCGAGGTAGTATTTCTTTTCGATGCATTAATCTTTATTGTCTGGATCATGAACGATGAAGTAACCTATGTTTCACGTGAAACGCAGCCGAGGTCAGAAAGCGAAAAAATGCTTGCATTTTTTCATTTGCTGACCGATGGGTGTTGGACTATGGCTTTGCCATAGTCCAAACATGCGATAGTAAGTGTCGCAGAACATACTTGTATGTTTTTATTTGGTATCCGCAGAGTGTAGGCCTATAACTTGTTATAGGCCCAACATAAGCCGATTAAGGTAGGACTCGAAGAGTCAAAAAAAATCCCTCGCGTTCATAGCGAGGGTTATTAGTAGTTAATTACTTTAAAAATTGGACTGTGAATTTTCCTTTGGCCGGTCGTCCTATTAAATCAAAATGTCTGCGTTTTTCGATATGTAGTTTTGGGCGGATTATATTATGGATTGATGATATGCCTTTTTTTCGTTCATGGAAAAAGTAGGTAACTGTTTTGTGATCAAGTCCTTCTTCTATATATGTCTTGCTGAGTGTGGGTCTTCCATTTATAAAAGCGCTTTCATAACGGTACCATATAGTCTGGTAATTGTCGCGATCATCTTTCTGATAGCATGTATTAGTGTCTTTTTCGTCCATGACTATAATCTCGGTTTGGTCGCGTCTAAAAATGGTGTCGTTTTTCATGACGTAGATGAAAGTGTATTCGCCTTCTTCATCAGTGTTAGTAGTGGCTATGGAGTCTCCATCAAAGTAGATGGTTGTCGGTGAAGTACCCATACTATCTATCGCAGCACTTATGGTCCATATATTTTCTTCGTGAGTGACCTTGATACTATCGTGAGGAACCTTGGTTGTTCTATAGGTCCATTCCCCATTACGGAGGTTTGCTTCATAGATACTGTCGATTTTTTCGTTATTCCAGTATGCTTTCCAGATGTAAACGGATTTACCTCTGGTATTGGCTGTTCCTTTGTCCCAGTATGCGCTATCTGGGACGAGGCCTTCATAATTTTCGTCAAACATGGCAATTTCTATTTTTTCCATATCGAAAATTGCCTGGAGGCAATTGGCGAAGGATTGAGAAAATAGAGCCAAAGCGAAAAGTATAAGTGTGATTTTCTTCTTCATGTATTGTAATATAGTAAATAAATTAATTTATGAGAATTATATTGGAGAAAGTTTGCGGTTGTTGAGCCCAAAGAGGTTTCACGTGAAACCTTATGAGGCGAGTGAAGCAGAAACAAATATATTTGTTTCTATTTCCGAGCCGATTAAGGTAGGACACGAAGTGTCCCAACACAGCCGAGGTTTCCGAGCAAAAATGTGCTTGCGCATTTTTATTTGGAAACTGAAGGGTGTAGGACTATGATGTAATCATAGTCCCAACACATGAGCTGAGAGTTTTAACATTATATAGTAATCTCTATTCTGTTGCCTTCGGGGTCGAGGACAACACTTTCGTAATACCCGTCGCCGGTAGTTCGAGGTTGACCTACAACGGGTACACCTTCGGAAGACATTTTTTGGGTCAGGTGGTCCACTTTTTCTTTTGAACCGACGGAAAAGGAAAGATGGGTAAAACCCAGATGTTGGGTGTCTGGCTTCGCTATCGTGTTTGCTCCTTCGGAGCCAACTTGCTGCACCTCGGAAATGTCGGTAAACGAGTTTCCCGCCGCTTCCTCGGTTTGCAATTGTTTCACGTGAAACACGGCCGAGGTCAGAAAGCGAAAAAAATGCTTGCATTTTTTTATTTGCTGACCGATGGGTGTCGGACTGTAACGAAGTTACAGTCCCAATATTTCGTTCAACACATATATCAGGACGATGCATGATTTCCAGACGGGCGCCGTCATCGAAGGTAATGAACCGGCTGGTAAACTGTTTTGTCGGGTTGCGGTAAATCGGGTGGACTTCCCCACCGAAGTACTTCCGGTAGAACTCACAAACCTTATCGATATCTCTGACCCAAATGGCAACATGTTCAATCTTCATAAAACCTCTATGAACAATATACCTAATTCCGATAAAGAAGACCCCCTAAACAGAAAATGTTTGGACACTTTGTGTCCTACATGCTCATGCTCGGTCATAAAAATATGCAAGCATATTTTTGCGACGCTCGCTATCGCATGTTTGCTCCTTCGGAGCCAACTTGCTGCACCTCGGAAATGTTGGTAAACGAGTTTCCCGTCGCTTCCTCGGTTTGCAATTGTTTCACGTGAAACACAATCAAGAATACCAAGTAAAAACATACTCGTATGTTTTTATTTGGTATCCGCAGAGTGTAGGACTACGATGTAATCGTAGTCCCAACATATGAGCTGAGAGTCGCAGAATTTAATTGTATGTTCTATTTCCGAGCCGATTAAGGTAGGACACAAAGTGTCCAAACATAACCGAGGTCAGAAAGCGAAAAAATGCTTGCATTTTTTCATTTGCTGACCGATGGGTGT